>NZ_JBSGDR010000001.1:0-499980 GCF_053602455.1 Amycolatopsis sp. NPDC004378 | reverse complement strand
GCTGCCATCTCCACCGTGCGTGGGAGTGCTGTCGCCGCCGCGGGTGGGCGATGGGCTATCAGCGGCGCGCGACGGATCGCCATCCCCGGAACGGGTGTGCGGCGCACTGCCGTCACCGTCCGAGCGAACGGCCGACGGGCTGCTGTCCGGCGAGCCGTCGTCCGCGTGCGTGGACGGCGAGCTGTCCCCGGAACCGTCGCGGCTCGAACTCCGGCGGGACCCGGAGTCCGTGTTCATCGGGTCGGAACTCGGCGAATCCCCGTTCGCGTGGCTCGGGTCGCCGCCGTCGCCCGCCGACGTTTCCCCGGAAGAACCCTCCCCACCGTGGGCCCTGGCGTGGACACCGCCACCCTCACCCTTGGGGATCTTGTGGACGAAGCCACCCTCCTTGACCTTCAGCCCGTCCAGGCCGCTGACCTTGCCCAGCACCTTGCCGAAGACCTTCGCGATCTTCTCGAAGATGTCGACCAGCTTCGACAGCAGCGGTGACACCTTGCGGATCGTGTCGGTCAGCTTCTTGAGCAGGTCGCCGATCTTCTTGCCCCACTTGGCGATCGCGGCCGATGCCTGTGCGACGACGACCGGGGTGCCGAAGCCGAGGGAGAAGACCTCCTCCATCACCCAGGAGATCAGTTTGCCGACCAGGTCCGCGATGAGCTGCCGCACGGTCTCCCGCACGAACGACACGACCTGGCCCATGATCATCGTGACCGTGCTGATCGCGCCGGCCACCGTCGCCGCGCCCGAAAGCGCCTCGGAATGCTCCGCCGCAAAGGCCCGGTAGGCGTCGGCGCCCGCGCCGGTCCAGCCCGTCGTGCCGTTCTTGACCGCGTTGTCGAAGTCGGTCTTGCGCTCGCCCAGCGCTTTCGAGACGTTGCCCCACGTGTCCGCGTACGACTGGATCACCGGCGGGTTGCCCGCCACCGAATCCAGCATGTCCTTCAACGGCTGCACGTGTTCCATCAGGAACGACGCCACCGACGACATCAGGTAGCCGAACGGGTCGACCGCCGCCCCGGCGATCTCGCCGGCCAGGCTGAGCACGCCCAGTCCGCCGGAAACCCAGTCGCCGTCCTTGATCCCGTTGAACGCGTCCATCGAGGACTCGGCGATGCCGATGCCGCCCGCCCAGCCGTAGCCGCTGTTGCCCGCCGTCAGCGGCCCCGGTCCGTTCGGATCCTTCTCCGCGTCCGCGACCAGCGGGTTGCCGTCCGGCATCACGCACCGCCCGCGGACTTGTTCAGGTCGTCGGCGACGCCGCTTTCGTACTTGTGGTACGCCGCCGCGGCTTCGCGGACCTTGCCGGAGACGGCGGTCATCGCCTGCACGGCGTCCTTGAGCGCGTCGATCCCGTACTGCTCGACCGGGTCGAGCATCATCCGGAACGGCTGGCAGAGGATGCCGTACGCGTCGGTCGGCATGCTGACCTGGTTCGCCGCGTCGACGGCCTGCTGCAGCCCGTCACCGATGGCGTCGAGCTGCTTCGCGTGCGCGGTGAGGTCGGTGCTGAGTTCCACATCCGTCATCGGTTCCCCCTCAGGAAAGAATCGGCCCGCCGAAGTCGTCGTCATCGTCGTCCACCGGACGGCGGCGCCGCGGCGGTTGCTGCTGCTGCGAAGGCGGCGGAGGCGGCGGGGTCCGCGGCTGCTGCTCCTCGGTGTCCTCCGGCAGGAAGCGGCGGACGCGGTCGGGCTCCGGGAACGCGGGTTCGGGCTCCGGCGGCGGCTCCGGGAAGGTGCTCTGCGCCTCGCGGACGATCTCCGCGGCGGCCTGGTCGCCGGTGCCGGTCGTCTCGGTCATGGCCTGCTGCAGCAGCTCCGGGATCCGCGCCTGCGCGCGCTGCACCAGCTGCATCACCTGCGCCGACACCTCGGCCATCCGCTTCCCGGCCGCGGTTTCGGCGATGACCAGGTTCTTCAGCAGGCCGCGCGAGTCGATCGTCACCTGGACCGTGCCGTCCTTCGACCGCTCGGTGACCTGCTGGCCCTGCATGCGATCGGCCAGCGCCTGGTACCGGGCGGCGTTCTCCTCGAGCCGCTTGGTCCAGTTGTCGATCATCGCGTCGCTGGCGTCGATGCTGTCCGGCATCCCGGCCCCTTCTCTCTGCGTCTCCACACTGACGTCGCCGGGGCTCGTTCGGTTCCCCCCAAAAAAACGCCGTGAAGGCCACCATAGGGGACTTCGAGTCCCTCATGGTGGCCTTCACGGCGGTTGAGCTACAGGTTGCCGCGGCGTTCCTGCTCACGCTCGATCGCTTCGAACAGGGCCTTGAAGTTGCCCTTGCCGAAGCCGAGCGAGCCGTGGCGCTCGATCAGCTCGTAGAACACGGTCGGGCGGTCGCCGATCGGCTTGGTGAAGATCTGCAGCAGGTAGCCGTCCTCGTCGCGGTCGACCAGGATGCTGTGCTCCTTGAGCGTCTCGATCGAGACGCGGACCTCGCCGATCCGGGCGCGCAGTTCCGGGTCCTCGTAGTAGGACGCGGGGGTGTCGAGGAACTCGACGCCCGCGGCGCGCATCGCGGTGACCGTCGCGATGATGTCGTTGGTGGCCAGCGCGATGTGCTGGCAGCCGGCGCCGCCGTAGAACTCGAGGTACTCGTCGATCTGCGACTTCTTCTTCGCGACGGCGGGCTCGTTCAGCGGGAACTTGACCCGGTGGTTGCCGTTCGAGACGACCTTGCTCATCAGCGCCGAGTACTCGGTCGCGATGTCGTCGCCGACGAACTCCGCCATGTTCACGAAGCCCATGACGCGGTGGTACCAGTCGACCCAGTAGTCCATCTTGCCGAGCTCGACGTTGCCGACGCAGTGGTCGACGGCCTGGAACAGCCGCTTCGGCGCGCCTTCGGGCCGCTTGATGCCGCTCTCGCGCGGCTCGTAGCCGGGCAGGTAGACGCCGGTGTAGCGCGAGCGGTCGACGAGCGAGTGGCGGGTTTCGCCGTAGGTCGCGATCGCGGCGACGCGGACGGTGCCGTGCTCGTCGGAGACGTCGTGCGGCTCCTCGAGGATGGTCGCGCCCTGCGAGCGGGCGTGCTCGACGCACTTGTCGACGTCGGTGGTCTCCAGCGCCAGGTCGATGACGCCGTCACCGTGCTTGCGGTGGTGGTCCAGCAGCGGCGAGTCCGGCTGCACGCCGCCGGTGATGACGAACCGGGCCGAGCCGGACTTCAGGACGTACGACTTGCGCTCGAAGACGCCGGTCTCGGGGCCCGAGTACGCGACGAGCTGCATCCCGAACGCGATCTGGTAGTACCAGGCGGTCTGGGTGGCGTTGCCGGCGATGAACACCACCGCGTCCATGGCCTTGACCGGGAACGGGTCGGTCGAGGCGTCGTGGTCGACGAGCCCGACGAGCTGACGCAGCTGGTCGTAGCTGACGTCGTCGAGGCCGCTCTGAGGTTCGGCAGTCTGGGTCATACCCGAAGGATCATCCCTTCGAGGCAAGATGCGCAATCGTCGGTCTTTTCACTGGGCAATCTGCCGAGTCATCGCCGGACATCGGCGGTCATCGTGGACAATCTGTGCATGCCGGAGAACCTGGATGCGCTGGACGCGCGACTGCTGCTGTTGCTCACCGATTCGCCGCGGCTCGGGGTGCTGGAGTGCGCGCGCCGGCTCGGGGTGGCGCGCGGGACGGTCCAGGCCCGGCTGGACCGCCTGACCGAACGCGGCATCCTCGGCGGCTTCCCGCCGGAGCTGGACCTGGCGGCGATGGGCTACGGCCTGACGGCGTTCGCGGTGCTGGAGATCGCGCAAGGCCGTCGCGCGGAGGTGGCGGAAGCGCTGTCGGCGATCGACGAGGTCTGCGAGGTCCACGCGACGACCGGGCAGGGCGACCTGTTCGTCCGCATGGTCGCGCGCGGCAACGACGACCTGCAGCGGGTGATCGACGAGGTGGTCGGGGTGCCGGACGTGCTCCGGACGTCGACGTCGATCGCGTTGTCGACGCCGGTGCCGCCGCGGGTCCGCCCCCTGCTGGAGCGGACCGCGCGGGGCTGACGTCAGCCTTCGTCGGCGACGTGGGCCAGGTACCGCTCGGCCGACCGCTGGACGACCTCGAAGCCGTCGGTGCGGACGATCGCGTCCCACCAGGCCCCGTAGATCGCCTCGAACCGGTAGCCGGCCAGCAGTTCGGCCGCGCGGCGGACGACGTGCGGGCGTTCCGGGACCAGGTTCGGGTAGCTGTACATGAAGCCGACGTGCGTGCGGTCCGGGATCACCTGCACGATGTCGCCGGAGAGCAGCGCGCCCTGGCCCTCCTCGCCGTCCGGCCAGTGCAGCACGGTGCCGCCGGTGAAGTGCACGCCGAGGTTGATCAGCCGCAGGTCCTCGGCGACGTCGAGGGTGGTGCCGGACCACAGCTTCACCGCCGGGTCGGGCCGGCCGATCCACTGCTGGTCGCCCTCGTGCAGGTAGATCGGCACGTCGAACGCGTGCGCCCACTCGACCATCGTCGTGTAGTAGTGCGGGTGGCTGATCGCGATGCCGGTGATCCCGCCCAAGTCGCGGACCTGCTGGACCAGCGCGTCGTCGAGGTACGCGGCGCAGTCCCAGAGGAAGTTCCCGGAGCGCGCCTGGACCAGCAGCGCGCGTTCGCCGATCGCGAACCCGGGGGTCGAGCCCACGCCGATGATGCCCCGGCCCTGCTCCTCGATCCGCGGCGTGTACGTGCCGCTCGCGCGCAGCGTGTCCAGGTTCGTCCACTGCTGCCCGGACTGCGGGACGTACTGGCGTTCGTCCTCGCAGACCGGGCAGTCGTCGCGGGTCACGGCGTACTGCATGCCGCAGGCCTGGCAGATCGGTTCGGTGCTCACGGCGATGTCCTCCCAGAATGTGGATCCTGGGAGGACACGCTAGCCGGGGTTATTTGGCGTCGGTGTACGGAACCGCCTTGACGAGCGTGACCTTCTGGGTCTTGCCGTTGGGCAGCTCGTACTCGCGCGACTCGCCTTCCTTGGCGCCGAGCAGGGCCTTGCCCAGCGGCGACTCCGGGGAGTACACGTCGAGGTCGCCCTCGGCGCCCTCTTCGCGGGTGGCGAGGAGGAACTTCTCCTCGTCGTCATCACCCTCGTAGCGCACGGTCAGGACCTTGCCCGGGCCGGCGGTGCCGTCGTTCGCGGGCGCTTCGCCGACCTTGGCCGAGCGCAGCAGCTCCTGCAGGTGCCGGATGCGCGCCTCGGCCTGGCCCTGTTCTTCACGGGCGGCGTGGTAGCCGCCGTTCTCCTTGAGGTCGCCTTCTTCGCGGCTGTCGTTGATGCGCGCGGCGATGACCGGCCGATTCTCGATCATTTCGTCGAGCTCGTGCTTGAGCCGGTCGTAGGCATCCTGGGTGAGCCAGGTCACCTTGGTGTCGCTCACGGTCACCATCTCCTCGTCGGGCCTGCCAGGCTTGCGTGTTCAAGCCGGCCCACGCGGGCGTAGGTGCCCGCGTGGCTGAGATAAAGGAAAAACACGGCCCGTCTCGGGCCGTGCTGAAGGATCAGAGTATCACGGCGCGACAGGCCGACGCCCGTTAAATCCGCACGCCGTGGGCGTTGGGCGCGCGGTTCACCCCGTTGGCCGCTATGGGGTTGACAAATACTGTGGTACGTCGTACGAGCAGCCGTACACGTCGGCCGTCACCGGCTCCCCGATGCTCTTGATCGTCGTCGTCATCCTGCTGTACTTCGCGCCCGCGGGGATCAGGAGCTCTTTGCGGCCGCTCTCGGCGCCGGTCTTGTCCCGGACGCGCACGATGCACACGCCCGGCCGGTCGTCGTCGTCACGCGTGACGTTGATGGTGATTTCCATCGCATTGTCCGGTTTTCCGCTGAACGCGACCCGCTCGGCGTCGATCGGCGCGGACCCGAGGTTGACGTACGCGACCCAGGCGATCACGCCGCTGACCAGCAGGGCGAGGGCCAGGAAGAGCCAGCGCCGCCAGCGCTTGGGCGTCTTGGTCCGCGCGGTGCCGTACCGGCCTTCGGGCAGCACGGGTGCCGCCGTTTCCGCCGGTCCGCTCGCCAACGCGGGGCCTCCTGCTCGTTCTTGTCGTACCCGCGGGGACAATGGTGGGGCGGGTACGGCTTCGAGTATCCGCCCGCTGGGTGGGCGGCCCGCACGTGGGTCGCGGAATACGGGTAGAGAAGGAGTCGTTCGCAGCATGGTGGACCAGCTGACGAAGCCGCGCTTGCGCATGATGGCCGTGCACGCACACCCGGACGACGAGTCGAGCAAGGGTGCCGCCACGATGGCGCGCTACGCCGCCGAAGGGCACGAGGTGCTCGTCGTCACGTGCACCGGGGGTGAAGCCGGCAGCATCCTCAACCCGGCGATGGACCGGCCCGAGGTGCTGGCGAACATGTCCGAGATCCGCCGGGAGGAGATGGCCCGCGCGGCCAAGATCCTCGGCGTGAGCCAGCGCTGGCTCGGGTTCGTCGACTCCGGCCTGCCGGAGGGCGACCCGCTGCCGCCGGTGCCCGAGGGCTCGTTCGCGGTCGTGCCGCTGGAGGAGTCGACCGAGGCGCTGGTGCGCGTGATCCGCGAGTTCCGCCCGCACGTCATCACGACGTACGACGAGAACGGCGGCTACCCGCACCCCGACCACATCCGCACGCACGAGGTGACGATGGCGGCGTGGGACGCGGCGCCGGACCCCGGGCGCTTCCCCGACGCCGGCGAGCCGTGGCAGCCGCTGAAGCTCTACTACATGCACGGCTTCTCGAAGGCCCGGATGGTGGCGTTCGACGCCGCGCTGAAGGAGGCCGGGCTCGAGTCGCCGTACACCGAGTGGCTGGCCAAGTGGGACCCGGATCGCGCCGATGTGATGGAGCGGGTGACGACCCGCGTCGAGTGCGGTGAATACTTCGAGGTGCGGGACGAGGCGCTGAAGGCGCACGCCACGCAGATCGACCCGAACAGCCGCTGGTTCTTCGTCCCGTTGGAGATCCAGCGCGAGACCTGGCCGACCGAGGAGTACGAGCTGGTCAAGTCGCAGGTCGACAGCACGTTGCCGGAGGACGACCTGTTCGCCGGCATCGGCATCGAGGAGAAGGTGAACACATGAGTCTGACGCTGCCGGCCGGCGTGGCGCTTCCGGTGACCGCGTCGGCACTGGTCCTGACGCAGCAGCCGGGCAACGGCGACAACGGCGGGCAGGGGGAGGACTTCGGCAAGTCGTCCCCGGTCGGCTTCCTGGTGCTGATCCTGTTCCTCATCGCGGTGGCGTTCCTGGTCCGCTCGATGACGAAGCACCTGAAGCGCGTCCCGGCCAGCTTCGACGAGCCCGCCTCCGAGGAGGCTGCCGAAGCTCCGGAGAAGGCCGAGCCCGAGGCGGCCGAGAAGCCCGCGAAGGACTCCTCGGCCACCAAGGCCGACAGCTAGAGCCGCGGGTCCACCGGATCCGACTCCAGGGCGAGCACCGCGAACACGCACTCGTGCACGCGCCACAGCGGCTCGCCCCGCGCGACGCGCTCCAGGGCCTCCAGGCCCAGCGCGTACTCCCGCAGCGCCAGCATGCGCTTGCGGTTCAGCCCGCGCTTGCGCAGCCGCTCGAGGTTCGCCGGCAGCGTGTAGTCGGGGCCGTAGATGATCCGCAGGTACTCGCGCCCGCGCACCTTCACCCCCGGCTGCACCAGCCCGCGCGTGCCCCGCGTCAGGTTCGCCGACGGCTTGACGACCATGCCCTCGCCGCCTTCGGCCGTCAGCTCCTCCCACCACGCGACGCCACGGGCGACCGACGCGTCGTCCAGCAGGTCGACCGCGAGCGTGCGCGTCCGCTGGAACCGCGGGCCGGTCAGGCTCTCCAGCCGCGCGAGGTGCCACGAGTGCGGCCGGTCGTGGTAGGCCGCCCCCTCCGACGCCAGCAGCTGGAACGGCGCCAGCCGCACCCCGTCCAGCCCGGCCGTCGGCCAGCAGTAGCGCCGGTACGCGGCCCGGTAGGACTCCACTGTGGACGACCGCGAAGCCGTGCGCGTCACCAGGTCCGAGACGTCGATGCCGCGCGCGGCCGCCGTCGTCAGCGCCGAGACGGCCGCCGGCAGCACCGCCTGGGCCGCCGCCCCGACCGACGCGTACTGGTCCGCGATCAGTGAGCCCGCCTTCGCGCTCCACGGCAGCAGTTCGGCGTCGAGCAGCAGCCAGTCCGACCCCAGCTCGTCGAACAGCCCGGCCGCGGCCGAGCGCACGTCCGCGAGCAACGCGTCGTTCTGCTCCGCCGGGAAGAACGGCCGCCCGGTTCGCGTGTACACCGCACCGCCGCCCTCGATGCCGAACCGGGAGACGCCGCTGTCCCGGCACACGAGCACCACGGCCCGCGAGCCCATGTGCTTCTCTTCGCACAGCACCGACTGCACGCCGGCGGCCCGGTACTCGGCGAACGCCTCCTCCGGGTGCTCCAGGTAGCCGGGCCGCGCCGACGTCGAGCACGGCGCCATCGTCGGCGGCAGGTAGGCGAGCCACCGCGGGTCGACCGCGAACCGGCTCATCACCTCCAGCGCCGCCGCCGACTGCTCCGCCGAGACGCCGACCCGGCCGTGGTGCGCGGTCTGCACGATCCGCTTCCCGGTGACGTCGGTCAGCTCCAGCACCGCCGGCTCGCGCCCGCCCAGCGGCCGCGACGAATCGAGCGGCTTGGCCGGCTCGTACCAGACGCGATGCGCCTTCACCGAGACGACTTCACGCTCGGGGTAGCGCAACGCGGTCAGCTTCCCGCCGAACACGACGCCGGTGTCGAGGCACATCGTGTTGTTGACCCACTCCGGCTCGAGCGTCGGCGTGTGCCCGTAGAGGACCATCGCGGACCCGCGGTAGTCGCGTGCCCACGGCAGCCGCACCGGCAGGCCGTACTCGTCGGTCTCGCCGGTGGTGTCGCCGTAGAGCGCCATGCTGCGCACCCGCCCGGACGCCCGCCCGTGGTAGCGCTCGGGCAGCCCCGCGTGCGCGACGACGAGGTCACCGCCGTCGAGGACGTAGTGCGCGATGAGCCCGTCGCAGAACTCGTGCGCCTGCCGGCGGAACTCCTCGCTCTCCGCGCCGAGCTGCTCCAGCGACTCGGCCAGCCCGTGCGCGACGTTGACCTTCCGCCCGTGCAGCGCGCGCACCAGCTTCTGCTCGTGGTTCCCGCAGACGACCAGGGCGTTGCCCGCCGCGGCCATTCCCATCACGCGCCGCAGCACGCCCGGGGTGTCCGGCCCGCGGTCGACGAGGTCGCCGACGAACACCGCCGTCCGCCCGGCCGGGTGGACGCCGTCGACGTACCCCAGTTCGGCCAGCAGCTCCTCGAGCTCGGCCGCGCAGCCGTGGACGTCGCCGATCACGTCGAACGGGCCGGTCAGGTCGCGCTTGTCGTTGCGCAGCGGCTCGACGACGATCTCCGCCTCGGCCACCTCGGCCTCGCCGCGCAGCACGTGCACGCGCCGGAAACCCTCGCGCTCCAACGACTTAAGCGAGCGCTGCAGCTCGCCGCGCTGCCGCCGGATCACGTGGTCGCCGAAGTCGCGGTCGGGCCGCGACGCGTTGCGCGCGACGCAGACGTTCAGCGGCAGGTCGAGCACGATCGCCGTCGGGAGCACGTCGTGCTCCTTCGCGAGCTTCACCAGGCTCGCCCGCGAAGCACGCTGGACGTTCGTCGCGTCGATGACGGTCATCCGCCCGGCCGCGAGCCGCTTGCCCGCGACGTAGTGCAGCGCGTCGAACGCCTCGGCCGACGCCGACTGGTCGTTCTCGTCGTCGGCGACGAGCCCGCGGAAGAAGTCGCTCGAGAGCACCTGCGTCGGCGCGAAGTGCGTGCGCGCGAAGGTCGACTTGCCGGAGCCGGAAGCGCCGACGAGCACGACGAGCGACATGTCGGGAACGGTCAGCTTCACGCGGCCACCTCCTTGCTGGTCGTGAAGACCGCCATCTGGGTCGGCGGTCCCGATTCCTGGTCCACCGGTCCGATCGGCACGTACCGGACCTCGTAGCCGCGCCGGGTCGCGACGCCGTCCGCCCAGGCGCGGAACTCGGCTCGCGTCCATTCGAACCGGTGGTCGGCGTGCCGGAAATGCCCCATCGGCAGGAACTCGAACAGCCGGTTGTACTCCGCGTTCGGCGTCGTGACCAGCACCGTGCGCGGCGCCGCGACCCCGAACACGGCGTGTTCCAGCGCGGGCAGCCGCGCCGGGTCGACGTGTTCGACGACCTCCATCAGCACCGCGGCGTCGTAGCCCGCCAGCGCCGGGTCGGCGTAGGTGAGCGCGGACTGCCGGAGCGTGACGCGGGAGTTGTCCTTCAGCCGTTTCTCGGCGACGTCGAGGGCGCCCGCGGCGACGTCGACGCCGACGATCTCGGTGAACGTCCGATCCTTCTCGAGGACGCGCAGCAGCGCGCCGTTCCCGCAGCCGAGGTCGAGCACGCGCCGCGCGCCGGCGGCCCGCAACGCGGCGAGCACGCTGCCGTGGCGCTGCGACGCGAGGCTCTCCGGCTTGTCCGGCAGCTCCGTGACGAGCGCTTCGGCGTCCGCCGGGACGTCGTCCGCCTCGGTCAGCCGCGAAAGCGCGTAGCGCACGATCCCGCGGCGCCGCTCGAGGTAGCGGCTCGTGATCAGCGTCCGCTCGGGGTGCGCGGCGAGCCAGCCGTCGCCGGCGCGCAGCAGCTTGTCGGCCTCGTCCTGACCGACCCAGTAGTGCTTGCCGCCGTCGAGCGCGGGCAGCAGGACGTAGAGGTGGCGCAGCGCGTCGGCGACCCGGTGGGTCCCGGTGAGCGTCAAGTCGACATAGCGGCTGTCGCCCCACTGCGGGAACTCCGGGTCGAGCGGGATCGGCGTCGCCGAAACGCGCCAGCCGAGCGGTTCGAACAGTTTGTGCACGACTTCGGCCCCACCGCGCGCGGTCAGCGACGGTACGTGGACCGCCAAGTCGAACGGCTCGTCGACCAGGTCCGGCCGCGCCGAGCAGCGGCCCGCGAGGGCGGTGGTGAACGCGGCCCGCAGCGCCACCGCGAGGTACGAACCGCCGGCGTACGGCCGGTCGTTGACGTACTGCGTCAGCGACGTCCCGCCGCCGCGGACGAGCTCGACGGGGTCGATCTCGACGAACAGCGCGACGGTGCACCGCTCGGGCGACGCCTCCGGGTAGAAGACGTGCGCGGTCCCGGCGGAAAGCGCGACCGACTGCGCCTTCTCCGGGTGCTTGTGCAGGAGAAAGCCCAGCTCGGTGGCGGGAGCGCGGGTGGTGGTGATCGTCAGCAGCACCGGCTCAGTGTGGCCGAGGGACGGTGACCGCGCGCCCGGTTTTCGCGGGTGCCACCCTGGAGACATGAACCGCCTCGCGAGCGCGACCAGCCCGTACCTGCTCCAGCACGCGGACAACCCGGTCGAGTGGTGGCAGTGGGGTGCCGACGCGCTCGCCGAGGCGAAGCGGCGGAACGTGCCGATCCTGCTCTCCGTGGGCTACGCCGCCTGCCACTGGTGCCACGTCATGGCGCACGAGTCCTTCGAGGACGCCGAAACCGCCGCCGTGATGAACGCGAACTTCGTCAACATCAAGGTCGACCGCGAGGAACGGCCGGACATCGACGCCGTCTACATGGCCGCCACGCAGGCGATGACCGGGCAGGGCGGCTGGCCGATGACGTGCTTCCTGACCCCGGACGGCGAACCGTTCCACTGCGGCACCTACTACCCGCCGGCGCCGCGGCCGGGCATGCCGTCGTTCGGCCAGCTGCTCGCCGCCGTCGCCGAGGCGTGGCGGGAGCGGCCGGGCGAGCTCGTCGACGGCGCCAAGCAGATCGTCGCGCACATCGCGGAGCAGACCGGCCCGCTCCAGGAGTCCGTCGTGGACGAAGCCGTGCTCGCGGGCGCGGTCGAAAAGCTGCAGCAGGAGGCGGACCCGGTCAACGGCGGGTTCGGCCGCGCGCCGAAGTTCCCGCCGTCGATGGTGCTGGAGTTCCTGCTGCGCCACCACGAACGCACCGGCTCCGCGGCCGCGCTGTCCCTGGTGGACCAGACGGCTGAGGCGATGGCGCGCGGCGGCCTCTACGACCAGCTCGGCGGCGGCTTCGCGCGGTACTCCGTCGACGCTTCGTGGATCGTGCCCCACTTCGAGAAGATGTTGTACGACAACGCCTTGCTCCTGCGCTTCTACGCCCACCTCTGGCGGCGGACGGGCTCCGCCACGGCATTGCGCGTGGCCACCGGGACCGCGGAGTTCCTCTTCGAAAGCTTGCGGACGCCCGAAGGCGGCTTAGCGTCTTCGCTGGACGCGGACACCGACGGCGTCGAAGGCCTGACGTACGTCTGGACACCGGCGCAGCTGCGTGAAGTGCTCGGCGACGACTCGGCGGCTTCGCTCTTCGGGGTCACTCCCGAAGGGACGTTCGAGGACGGCGCGTCGACGCTGCGCCTGTTCGGGGACCTGCCGGAAGAGATGCGCGTCAAGCTCCTGGAGGCGCGCGCGAAGCGGCCGCAGCCGGGCCGGGACGACAAGGTCATCGCGTCCTGGAACGGCCTGGCGATCACGGCGCTGGCCGAGGCGGGCGTGGCCCTGGATCGTCCACAGTGGATCGACTGGGCGCGTGACGCGGCCGAGCTGCTCTTGCGGGTGCACGTCGTCGACGGCCGGTTGCGGCGCAGTTCGCGCGACGGCGTCGTCGGGGAGTCGGCGGGGGTGCTCGAGGACTACGCCTGCGTCGCCGACGGGTTCCTGGCCCTGCACCAGGCGACCGGCGAAGCGAAGTGGCTCACGGAGGCGACGAAGCTGCTCGACCTGGCGTTGACGCACTTCGCGTCCCTGGACGTCCCCGGCGCGTACTTCGACACCGCCGACGACGCCGAGGCGCTGGTCCAGCGCCCGGCCGACCCGGGCGACAACGCGAGCCCGGCCGGGGCGTCGGCCCTGGCGGGGGCCCTGCTGACGGCATCGGCGCTGGCGGGGCACGATTCGTCGCGCTACCGCGAGGCCGCGGAGCAGGCGTTGCGCCGGGTCGGCGTGCTGGCCGCGCGGGTGCCGCGCTTCGCCGGGCACTGGCTGTCGGTCGCGGAGGCGCTGCAGGCCGGTCCGGTGCAGGTCGCGGTGGTCGGCGCGGACCCGGCGTTGCGGCTCGCCGCGGCGCGGGGCGTCCACGGCGGCGGCATCGTGCTGGCGGGCGAGCCGGACGCGCCGGGCGTGCCGCTGCTGGCGGACCGCCCGCTGGTCGACGGCGCCGCGGCGGCCTACGTGTGCCGCGGGTACGTCTGCGACCGGCCGGTCACGTCCGCGGAGGCGTTGTCGGCCCAGCTCTGATCGCCCTGGGTGAACGTGGTCCCCCCTGTCGTGCAATCCGCGTAGCGTCAGTAGCGATGTAATCATGTAATCGCGGAGGTGCGACATGGGACGGGGATGGCGAGGAGGCCGCGGCTGGCAGCAGGCCGAGGTGCCCCCGGCGGACGACGCGGCGGCCTGGTTCGGCGGCCGCCTGCCCGACGGCTGGTTCACCGGCGCGCCGGAGATCACGGTCGACCGCGAGGAGATCATCGTGGTCGGCGAGCTGCAGCCATTGACGGAGGAATACGCGGACGACGCGGCCCGCGCGGCCGCCGAAGACGGCCGGATCAGCCGTTTCCGCGAGGAGACGCGCGACGAGCGCATCGAGATCGCGCGCCAGGCCGAGCACCGCTACCAGCGCAAAGTGGCGTGGGGCGCCCGCCTCGGCGGCACGAAGGTGTTGTTCACGACGCACTCGGCCCCGGTGATGACGAGGTTGCGCCAGCCGGAACGCCTGGTGCTGGACACCCTGGTGGACGCGGGCGTGGCGCGTTCGCGCTCGGACGCCCTGGCCTGGGCGGTGCGCCTGGTGGGCGAGCACGCGGACAGCTGGCTGGGCGACCTGCGCCAGGCGATGAGCAAGGTCGACGACCTGCGCTCGAAGGGCCCCGACCTGGCCTGACCCGCAGCCGCGGGGTGCCGTTGGCCGCCGAGCCCGGGCCTGACGCAGGCCCGGTCCGACCACGCGGGGTGCCGCCCCCTCGACGGCACCCCGCGCGCTCTGCCTTGGTCCGCTCAGTCGGCGATCAACACCGGCTCGCCCCGGTGCACCCCCGGGCCCGAAGGCCGGTACCCGCCGTCCTCCCGCTGGCGACGCACGAGCCAGAGGCCCGGCGCGATGCCCGTCGCGCCGTGTTCCGGGTGCACCAGGTACACCGGTGCGGCGTTGCGGATGATCGCCACCGCGAGCCGCTCGGTGTCGAGGACGGCCATCGTCAGCTCGCACGAGCCGACCAGGGTGTGCGGGTTGGTTCCGTCGCCGCCGCGGACCAGTTCGATGCCGTCCGCGGGCGGCGGGCGCCACAGGCCCCGCGGAGATGCGTCGGTCGTTTCCATCGGGATGACGATCAGGTCGCCTTGGGCCTGGAGACCGTCGATCACCGGGACGTCGACCTGCCGGTCGAGGTGGGCGAGGACGTCGAGCCCGGTCGAGTCGAGCAGTTCAGCGAGATACATGTGGGTCACCTCAAGGGGTTCAGGTCCGGCGCCGCAGCTGCGCGTACTGGGCTCCGCTGAGCCCGTACGTCCAGCCGGCGGCGTCGAGGGGATGGTCGATGTCGGCGGGCACGCGCAGTCCGTAGTGCCGGCGCGTGCCGTCGCGTTCGACGGAGCCGTTGACCACCAGCAGCAACCGGGCCGGGTGCCGGGCGGTTCCGTCGTAGAGCCGGAGTTCGAAGCCCGGGTTGCCGGGGTCGCCGGCCCGGCCGAGCAGGCGCAGCCCGGCCTGCTCGACGAACGCCGGCCAGCCGACGTGCTCGAGCGCGCACCGGCGCACCTCGACGTTGCGTTCGTTCACGATCCGGTCCGCGGTGGGGTCCGAGATCACCCAGGACGGCACCCGCGTTCCGTGCCACGCGTGCACGGTCCAGCCGTCGGGGAACGCCACGGCGGGGCCGCTGTCGTGGTGCAGGCGGATCCCGCCGTAGTCGTCGTCCGCGCGTTCGGTGCGCAGGACCAGCGGCCGTTCGGCGACGACGCAGACTTCCGAACGCGGCCACCACCAGCCGCAGGACCGAGCGAGCGTGGCCCACAGCTCCAGTTCGCCATCGTCGGCCGGGTCGAACCGCACGTCGTCGACCCGCCGGTGCAGGTCGTACCGGGCGACCCAATGGGCTTCGTGCTGACCGCCCCAGTGCAGCCCGGCCCGTGTCGTGAGCCCACCGCGCAGGGCACCGGCGACGGAGTCCCGGATCGACCGCTGCAGCACCGCCCCCAAGCCGTTGTTCAGCAACGCCCGCAGCGGAACGCTCAGCGGGTCCGGGGGCGGCCGGTCCGGCAGCCGGTACCGGTCGCGCCAGCCGCCGGTCCGCTGGTCGAGCCGCTCCCGAAGCGCCCGGACGCGGGTCGCCAGGCGCGCCTCAAGCGGCGGATCACCAGCCGCGGAAAGCGCTTGCCCGGCTGGCGTCACCTCGACGGCCGCAGCAGGTGAGGCGACCCACGAGAACGTCGGCGGTGCCGCACCGGCCAGTTCGTAAAGCCGCGAGATGGCC
This sequence comes from Amycolatopsis sp. NPDC004378, assembly GCF_053602455.1. Classification (NCBI taxonomy): domain Bacteria; kingdom Bacillati; phylum Actinomycetota; class Actinomycetes; order Pseudonocardiales; family Pseudonocardiaceae; genus Amycolatopsis; species Amycolatopsis sp. NPDC004378. The sequence continues at coordinate 484,512 of NZ_JBSGDR010000001.1, read as the reverse complement.
GCTTCGGCGGCCGGGCGGTCGGCCGGTTCGGTGCTCAGCGCGTGGCTCAGCCAGGAATTCGCGATTTCGAGGGCACGGGACCACAGCCCGGGTCCGGGGAAACGGCGGGACTCCCGCCGTCGCGTGCTCACCGCACGAGGGCGCGCACGCCCTTTCGCATAGCCATGACCCGATCATGACAGCAGTTTCACCGCCCGCGCAAGCCTGGACCTGGAGCCGCTTCCGCGCCTAGAGTTCGTCGTGCCCACGGTCCGTGCCGTGGTTCCGCCGTCGCACAGGGTCTTTCCCGTGAAGGAAGGCGTCCATGGACGGCAGGTTCACCCGGCGGCAGCTGATCAAGGGCACGCTGGCGGTCTCACTGGTCCCCGGCATCCCGGCCGCGCCCGCGCACCGGTACCGCGTCGACGTCCCCACGCTCCCGTGGCCGGCGGCGAACGACATCGTCGCGAACACCACGATCCCCGCGTTCCCCGACCGGAGCTTCCCGATCACCGGCTACGGCGCGAAGAACGACGGCAAGACCGACAACACCGCGGCGATCAGGAAAGCGGTCGACGCCTGCAACGCGGCCGGCGGCGGGCACGTGATCGTCCCGGCCGGCGGCAGTTTCCTCACCGGCGCGATCTACCTCAAGAGCAACGTCGACCTGCACCTCGAAAAGGGCGCCACGCTCAAATTCAGCGGTGACGCCTCGAAGTTCCCGAACGTGCTGACGCGCTACGAAGGCATCGAGTGCGTCAACCGTTCGCCGATGATCTACGCGTACCAGGAGAAGAACATCGGCCTCACCGGCGGCGGCACGCTCGACGCCGCCGCGACGTCGTCGTGGAACAAGGGCACCGACCGCGCGTACCTGGAAACGCTGGTGGCCAAGGGAACCCCGCCGGAGAAGCGCGTCGTGCCGGGTTCCGGGCACACCATGCGCTCGACGTTCGTCGAGCCGTACGCCTGCGAAAACGTGCTGATCCAAGGCGTCACGCTGAAGAACTCCATGTTCTGGCAGCTGCACCCGACGCTGTGCCGCAACGTCACGGTCGACGGCGTCAGCACCGACCCCAGCACCGCGCACTCCAACACCGACGGCTGCGACCCGGAGTCGTGCGACCACGTCGTCATCGCGAACTGCGACCTCGGCGCGCACGACGACAACATCGCGATCAAGTCCGGCCGCGACGCCGACGGGCGCCGCGTGAACGTCCCGTGCCAGAACCTCGTCGTCGTGAACTGCGTGATGAACGGCAACTGGGGCGCGATCACCTGCGGCAGCGAGCAGACCGGCGGGATCCGCAACGTCTACGCGTACAAGCTCACCGTGAAGGGTGACACGAAGTTCGCGCTGTACGTGAAGTCGAACACGCTGCGTGGGGGGTTTTCGGAGAACATCAACCTCGACAGCGTCAACGGCACCTTCGCCCGCAACTTCGTGTTCGTCACGGCGACGTACAACAACCAGACGGGGAGCACCCCTCCCTCCTTCGGGCCGTTCACGATCAGCAACTGCTCGACCACGAAGGTCGCGGGCAAGACCTTCGACGTCAGCGGGCTGGCGAACGCCCACGTGCACGGCTTCAGCGTGGCAAACTCCACGTTTGACGGCGTCGCGGACACGTCCGACACGCTGAAATACGTGGACAACGCCCGGTTCTCGAACACGACGGTGAACGGCAAGCCGATCTGAGACCTGCGGAACCGGCGCGGCTGCGGCAGGCTTACCACCAAGTAGCAAGCCTGCCGCACGTCCTATCCGGAGGTAGCCGTGGACGTCCCCGAAGTGCCCGCGAAGGTGGATCCGGACGCGCTGACCACCGTCCTCGACGGCCGCTGGGCCGAGCTGCGCCGCGGCGTGCGCGCGCAGATGACCGGCACGGAGTTCCGGGACCCGGTGGCCCTCGACGTCGAGGCGCACCGCGCCCAGGTGCTCGACCAGCTGCGCGCCCTCGCCGAAACCGACCGGCCCGGCCTGGGCTTCGACCCGGCCTACGGCGGCGGTGGCGACGTCGGCGGCTCGGTGACGTCGTTCGAGATGCTCGGCTACGGCGACCTGTCGCTGATGGTGAAGGCCGGGGTCCAATGGGGACTGTTCGGCGGCGCCGTCCAGCTGCTGGGCACCGAGCGCCACCACGAGCGGTACCTCCGCGAGATCGTGAACCTGGACCTGCTGGGCTGCTTCGCGATGACCGAGCACGGCCACGGCTCCGACGTCCAGCACCTGCGCACGACGGCGACCTTTGTGGACGGCGGCTTCGTCGTCCACACACCGGATGCCATGGCCACCAAGGAGTACATCGGCAACGCGGCCCGCGACGGCCGGATGGCGGTCGTGTTCGCCCAGCTGGTCACCGGGTCCGAGGAGCGCGGTGTGCACGCGTTCCTCGTCCCGATCCGCGACGCCGACGGCGCGCCGATGCCAGGGGTGTCCATCGAGGACTGCGGCCCGAAGGCGGGCCTGAACGGCGTCGACAATGGACGGTTGAGCTTCGATCACGTCCGCATCCCGCGCGAGGCCCTGCTGAACCGCTTCGGCGACGTCGCGGAGGACGGGACGTATTCGAGCCCGATCGAGAGCGACAGCCGCCGGTTCTTCACGATGCTGGGCACGCTGATCCGCGGCCGGGTGAGCGTCGGCGGAAGCGCCGGGAGCGCGACGAAACGCGCGCTGGCGCTCGCGATCCGCTACGGCGAGCGGCGTCGCCAGTTCATGACGCCCGACGGCGACGAGGTCGTCATCCTCGACTACCTCGGGCACCAGCGGAAACTGCTGCCGGCGCTGGCGAAGACCTACGCGCTGCACTTCGCCCAGGAAGAACTGGTGGCGAAGCTGCACGACATCGACTCGTCGGCGCCGGAGGAGGAGCAGCGCGAGCTGGAGGCCCGCGCGGCCGGGATGAAGGCGCTCAACACCTGGCACGCGACGGCGACGATCCAGGCCGCGCGCGAAGCCTGTGGTGGCTCGGGCTACCTGGCGGAGAACCTGCTGCCCGGCCTGAAGGCCGACACCGACGTCTTCACGACGTTCGAGGGCGACAACACGGTGTTGCTGCAGCTGGTCGCGAAGGGCCTGCTGACCAGCTACAAGCACGACTTCGAGGACCTCTCGCCGCTGGCGACCGCACGGTTCTTCACCGACCAGGTGGTCAGCACGATCCTGGAGCGGACGTCCGTGCGCAAGGCGCTCGAGTCGCTCACCGAAGGGTCCGATTCGGACGTCTTCTTCCGCCGCGAGTGGCAGCTGAAACTGTTCGAGGACCGCGAAGAGCACGTCGTCGAGGGGGTGGCGAAGCGCCTGCGCAAGGCGGCGTCGGACCCGTTCGGCGTGTTCAACGCGGCGCAGGACCACGTGCTGCGCGCGGGCCGCGTCCACGTCGAGCGGCTGGTCCTGGAGGCGTTCGCGGCGGCCGTCGAGCGGTGCGAAGACCCGGACGCCCGCACGCTGCTGGAGCGCGTCTGCGACCTCTACGCTCTGTCGGCGATCGAAGAGGACTTGGCGTGGTTCCTGGGCCACGGCCGCCTGACGGCGTCGCGCGGCAAGGCCGTCACGTCGGCGGTGAACAACCTGTGCGCGCAGCTCCGCCCGCACGCCCGGGCGCTGGTGGACGCGTTCGCCATCCCGGAGCAGTTCCTGGCGGCACCGATGCTCGAGTCCTGATTGCCGGGTTGGCCCGGTTTCCCTTGCCGGGGCGGGGAAAGGGGGCGGTTCGCGTGATCTACGCTTGCGCGTCCGCTCCCGCTCCCCGAAGGAACCGCCATGGGCTCACGCCGTGAAAGACGCCTGCTCGAACTCGCCGCGCCGATGATGCAACCGGGCGAAACGCCCGAAGTGAGCTCGATGGCCAAGGTCGGCTCGGTCCGCCAGGTCTTCGGCGAAGGCGTCGCCCTCGGGCTGGCCACGGCCGTCCTCAGCGGCGGCATGCTGTTCTCGATCACCACGCAGCGCGAGCTGTACCTGCTGCTGACCGACCGGCAGCTGATGTTCTTCGAAGCGGACCCCTCGACGGGCGGCCCGCGCAAAGCCCTCTTCGGCCTCCCGCGGGGACAGGTGGCGATCACCGAGCCCGCGAGCGGCTTCCTGGTGAAGTTCGAGCTGTACGTCCAGGGCTGGGACCGCGCGCTGACGCTGTCGATGCCGCCGATCCCGCCGTCGATGCGGAAGAAGGGCCTGCGGCTGCTGGCGGGGCTGCCGCGTCTGCAGGCCGCGCCCGCCTGAACCCGGGGGCGGCCGGGATCGGGGCCCGGCCGCCCGCTCCGGGCGGTCAGGACCGGCGGTGCTTGCCGTTGTCGTCCGTGACCTCGAACTGCTCCTTGCGCACCTTGCCGGACACGGTCTCCTCGTCGGTGACCGTCTCGGTCCGCAGCCGCGCCCGCTCGACCGGCACGGTCTCCTTGCTCACCACCGGCTTTTCGGCGTGCAGTACGACGTCCTGCTCGGCCTCGCCGATCTCGGCCTTGCCGCGGCCGCCGTCCTTGATCGGCTCCCGCTCGATGCGCACCTCTTCGTGCGACACCGGCACCGTGACCTGCTGCTCCTCGGTGACGACGTACTTGCGCAGCCGCACGTGCCCGGTCTCGACCTGCTCGGTGCCGACGTTGAGCCGCTCCTCCGAGCGCGTCATGGCCTGGTCGTCCCGTTCGGACTTGCCCTTCGCGCCCGCCTGACCGCGGTCGGCCATGGCCTGGCCCGTGTCGGCCATTCCGGCCTGGCGACCGGCCTGCCCTTTCCCGGTGCCGCCCATCGCCGGGTCGCGGCCCTGCGTCCGGTCGCCCATCCGGCCGTCGGGCGAGGTCCGCGGCATCGGCAGGCCGTAGTGCTGGTAGAGCCGCGCGCTCTCCTCGGGTGAGAGGTGCCCGTCGGCGTCGATGCGCGGCGCGTCGGAGACGGCGTCCTTGTCGACCCGGACGTGCACGCCGTCCTTGTCGGTGTGCGCGCCCGAAAGCGGGACGAAGCTTTCCTTGGTGCCGAACAGGCCGGTCTTGACGGTGATCCACTCGGGCTGGTGCGTGGCGTCGGCGAGGTAGACGTTGCCGACCTTCCCGAGCTTGTTCCCGGCCGGGTCGACCACGGCACTGTCGATGAGCTCCTGGGGCTGCATGGTCTTGGCCATCGCGGTGCTGCTCCTTTCGCGCGTCGGTGTGTGTGAGGCCACCGTCGGCCGGGTTGTTGATCACGGCAACCGCCGTGGTGCACCCGTGGGTGACCCCGGAAAGTGGTGGTTTGAAGCGCGTCCCGCTGGCGAGGTACGGGGTGTCGTCGCAGGTCGGAGGGGTCGTCCCGGGCGCGGCCGGAGGCGTGGGGGATGGCGCGAAGGTGTGTAACCGCGCCGGGCTGGGAAGGAGAGGGCATGGACCAGTGCGAAGTGATGTGGCGCGTCCCGGCGGACGCGGACGTGGTGATGCAGTTCGTCGGCTGGGACCACCCGCTGCCGGCGGTGGTGCTGCACCTGGGCGACGTGACGGTGACGCTGGCCCCGCCGCGCAACCGGGCGGAGGAGGCCGAGTTCGCGCGCTTCATGGTGAAGCTGTCGGCGGCCGCCCGCGACGCGGCCGAGCAGGTCCTGCCGGTGTGACGGGTGCCACTGGCCGTGCTGTCACAACGGCGACGCGCTCGTCGTCAATGCGGTGACACCGACGAAGGGAACGGTCATGGAACCGCGGTTCAACATGTTCGAGAACGAGCTCGCCGGCAAGTTCGTCAAGCGCCTGATCGCAGCGGCGCGCCCGGTCGAGGAGTCGTCGCTGCCGCACGCCACGCAGGAGCTGGTGAAGATCCGCGCGAGCCAGATCAACGGCTGCGGCATGTGCCTGGACATGCACACGAAGGACGCTGCCGCGGCAGGAGAGACCCCGGTCCGCCTGGCGATGGTCGCGGCGTGGCGCGAAGCGGTCGTGTTCACGGAAGCCGAGCGCGCGGCACTGGCGCTGACGGAAGAAGGAACCCGCCTGGCGGACGCCCACACCGGCGTCAGCGACGACACCTGGGCCCAGGTCCGCAAGCACTACGACGAGGAGCAGATCGCGGCCCTGACGTGCCTGATCGCGATGATCAACGCGTGGAACCGGCTGAACGTGATCGCGAAGAACCCGGCCGGCGAATACCAGCCCGGGATGTTCGGCTGAGGTTTTTCCCGCGGAAGGGGCTTCGCTGAATCGGCGAGGCCCCTTCCGCGTGCGGATCTCACCCCTGACGGGCGAGCCGGAACCGCTCGCCGGGCCGGAAACCTGTGGGCGCCATCGGAAACTCCTGTCTGGGGGCGACGCCCATGAGCGGTGAGCAGCACCAACCCGGCCGGCCGGCGAGCCCGGCCCCCACCTGGATCTCCTGGGTGGCACTGGCCTTGATGACCACGAGCTCGGTGGCCAGCCTGCGGCCGTCGCCGACGATGGCCGTGTACGGCCTGGCCTGCGTCCTGCTGTACCTCATCCCGGCGGTCGTGTTCCTGCTGCCGACCTCCCTGGTCTCGGCCGAGCTCGCGTCGGGCTGGCCGGGCGGCGTCTACAACTGGGTGGCGCAGGGCCTGTCCAAACCACTCGGGTTCCTGGCCGTGTGGTGCCAGTTCGCGATGACGATCTTCTACTACCCGAGCCTGCTCGGGTACGTCGCGAGCACCCTCGCCTACGTCTTCGACCCGGCGCTGGCGGGCAACGGCGTGTGGACCGCCGTGGTGATCGTCGTGTCCTACTGGTCCGGGGTGTGGATCTCCTCCCGCGGCACGAAGGGCGTCGCCGGTCTCGCGAGCGGCGGGCTGATCGTCGGGACGCTCGTCCCCGGCGCGGTGCTGGTGGTGCTCGGGATCGTGTTCCTGGGCCGGGGAAACCCGTCCGCGGCGCCGATGACCGCCGGCCACCTCCTGCCCGCGTGGACGGGACTGGCGAGCCTGGTGCTGATCGTCAACAACTTCCTGTCGTACTCGGGCATGGAGATGAACGCGGTGCACGTGTCGTTCCTGCGCAGGCCCGGCCGGGAGTTCCCGCGCGCGATGTTCCTCGCGATGGCCCTGGTCCTGGTCATCTTCATCCTGCCGGCGCTGGCGATCAGCTGGGTCGTGCCGGGCGAAGAGCTGTCGCTGACCGCCGGCGTGATGCAGGCGTTCGACGCGGTGTTCGCCGAGTTCGGCTGGCAGGCGCTCACCCCCGTCGTCGGGATCATGCTCGTGGCCGCGTCCCTCGGCGGCATGCTCACCTGGCTGGCCGGCCCGTCGAAGGGCCTGTTGCTGATCTCCCGCCAGGAGGGCTACCTGCCGCCGTTCCTGCAGCGGCTCAACAAGCACGGCGTCCAGCAGAACATCCTGGTGGCGCAGGGGCTGATCACCACCGGGATCGCGCTGCTGTACGCGTTCATCCCGGACGTCTCCAGCGCGTACTGGATCTTCTCGGTGATCACGACCCAGGTGTACCTGATCACGTACCTGCTGATGTTCGTGGCCGCGGTCCGGTTGCGCCGCACCAGCCCCGGGCACGCGCGGGGCTTCCGCGCGCCGATGCTGAAGTCGTTGTGCGGCATCGGTTTCACGGCGTCGCTGGCCGCCCTGGTCGTCGGGTTCGTCCCGCCGTCCCAGTTCGAGTCCGGCAACGCCGGCGGCTACGTCGTGGTGGTGGCGGCCGGCGCGCTGGGGCTGGGCGTCGTCGTTCCGATCCTGTTCTACCGGTTCCGCAAGCCGTCCTGGAAGCAGGCGGAGGTGACCGCGTGAGCACCCGCCAGCGGTTCGTCGTGTACGGGGTGACTGCCGCCGTCCTGGTGCTCCTCGTCGTGGTCGCCCTGGCCGCCTGGCGCTCGGCCGCGGCGGACCGGGAAGCGCAGCGGAAGGCGGAGCAGCTCGTGTCCGCGTTGTCCGTGGCCGGCGCCCGGATGCGGGACCCCGCGGACGTGGCCCGCGTCCTCGGGAACGACGGCGGGCCGGTGTGCGCCGCGCCGAACGAGGCCCTGGTCAAGGCGGCGGCGCTCGCGGGGTCGGCGAACGGCAGCGGCGGCCCGGGCGCCCGGCCGGGCGTCGCCGACGGCCGGCTGCTGAACGGCGAACTGCTGGTCATCTCGATCTACTGCCCGGCCGAACTGCCCGGGTTCCAGCGCTTCGTCGCCGGCCTCGAAGCCGGCGACCTCGGAGGTGGATGATGCAGCTGCGCACCCGGATCGCCGGCCTGATGCCCCGCGCGAAAGCGGAGCTGGCCGAGCTGGTCGCGTTCCGGTCCGTCGCCGACCCGCGGCAGGCCCCGGCGGCGGAATGCGACCGCGCCGCCGGCTGGATCGTCGAGAAGTTCGCCGAGCTGGGGTTCGACGTCCGCCCGGAGGAGACCCCCGACGGCAGCAAGGCCGTCGTGGGGTCGCGGGCCTGCGCGGATCCGGGGGCGCCCACAGTCCTGCTGTACGCCCACTACGACGTGCAGCCCGCGCTCGGCGAATCCGCGTGGCGCACGGAACCGTTCGCACTGACCGAAGTGGACGGACGCTGGCACGGCCGCGGAACGGCCGACTGCAAGGGGAACGTCCTGATGCACCTCACGGCGTTGCGCGCGCTCGGCGCGGACGTCCCCGCGCACCTCAAGGTGGTGGTCGAGGGTTCGGAAGAGCAGGGCACGGGCGGGCTCGAGCGGTTCGTGCCCCGGCACCCGGAGCTGTTCCGCGCCGACGCGATCCTCGTGGCGGACACCGGGAACGCGGCGGTGGGCCGCCCGGCGGTGACGGTGAGCCTGCGCGGCATGGTGAACGTCGTCGTGACGGTGGAGGCGTTGGCCGGCGCGGTGCATTCGGGCATGTTCGGCGGCGCGGCCCCGGACGCGCTGGCGGCCCTGGTCGCGATCCTGGCGACGCTGCGCGACGCCCGCGGCAACACCGTCGTGCTGGGCTTGGACCACGACGAAATCTGGCTGGGGGAGCAGTACCCCGCCGACCGCTTCCGCGCGGACGCCGGCGTCCTCGACGACGTGGCCCTGCTGGGCGACGGCAGCGTCGCGGACATGGTGTGGGCGCGTCCGGCGCTGACGATCCTGGGCATCGACTGCCCGCCGATCCTGGGTTCGGCGGCAGCGGTCACCCCTCGGGCGTCGGCCCGCCTCAACCTGCGCGTCCCCCCGGGCACGGCGATCGAGGACGCCGAAGCGGCCCTGAAGGACCACCTCCACTCTGCGGCGCCGTGGGGCGTCCGCGTCCAGGTGGAAACCGAAGCATCCGGAGCACCGTTCCGCGCCACGACCGACGGTCCGGCCTACCGCGCGATGTCGGAAGCGATGCGCGAGGCGTACGGCACCCCGATGACGACCCTCGGCCAGGGCGGCTCGATCCCGCTGTGCACGGTGCTGGCCGAGACGTTCCCGGCGGCCGAGCTGATCCTGCTGGGCGTCGAGGAGCCGCGGGCGAGGATCCACGCACCGAACGAGAGCGTGGACCCGCACGAGCTGGCGGCGATGGCCCTCGCCGAGGCTGTCTTCCTGCGCCGATACGCGGGCAGGTGATGTCTGTGTACACGGTGCCCGTGGTGCTGGTGCTCCTCTTGGTGGGCCCCTTGCTCCTGGAGCGGCTGGAGCGCCGAGTCCTGCCGGCGTCCAAGGAGGACGAGTGACGCCCCGCCTGCAGGCAGGACGCCTGTGGGCCGGCGGAGCGGCAACGGCGGTGGTGGCCGCGTTGACGGCGGTGACGGGCATCGTCATCACCCGTGCCCTGTCCGACGCAACGGTCCTGGCCCCGCAAGGAGACGGCTCGTGGGGCGCCGCGAACACGACGAACTACGCACTGTGCGCGGCAGGGGCGGCCCTCACGGCGACGGCACTGCTGCACCTGCTGGCCGCGACGACGCCACGTTTCGCCCGGTTCTTCACGTGGATCGGCACCCTGTTGACGGCCATCGCCACGGCATTACCGCTGGGCCTGGGCGGTTCCAGCGCGCTGGCGACCGCAATCATCAACTTCGTGATCGGCGTGGTGATCGTGTCGACTTTGAACGGGGTGGCTCGGAGCGCTGTCGTGCGTGGCTAGGCGTACATGGCCAGCCAGATCGCGATGTAGTGCGAAACCGCCGCCAGGACAGTGCAGGCGTGGAAGTACTCGTGGTACCCGAACGTCTCCGGCCAGTGATTCGGCCACTTCACGGCGTAGAAAACCGCCCCGAGCGTGTAGAACAGACCGCCCACGCACAGTAGCACCAAGGCCGCCACGCCGGCGTGTGACAGCAGCTCCGGGAACACGAACACCGCTACCCAGCCCAGCGCTATGTAGATCGGTACTCCGACCCAGCGCGGCGCGTGCGGCCACAGCATCTTCAACGCGACGCCCAGGACCGCGCCGCCCCAGACGATCGACAGGATCACGTAGCCCGTCGGCTTGGACATCGCCAGCAGGGTGAACGGGGTGTATGTGCCCGCGATGAACAGGAAGATCATCGAGTGGTCGGCGCGCTTCATCCACTTGTACGCCGCCGGGCTCCACAGGCGGCGGTGGTACAGCGCGCTCACGCCGAAGAGGCCGAGGATCGTGAGGCCGTAGACCGATGTCGACAGCGCCGCGACCGGGGACACTGTGGACGCCGCCAGGCTGATCAGCGTCGCCGCCGCTGCCACGGCGCCGAAGAACGTCCAGAAGTGGATGTGCCCGCGCAGCCGGGGGCGGAGGTCCACTACGGGCTCGGGTGGTTCCGTCGTCACGCTCACCCGTCCAGGTTACGGGACCGTAGGTTGCCCGGCAGCGGTCGAGTCACGCGCCTCACACCGAGTGCGTAGGCTGCCTCGACGTGAGTGTGCGCTCCTTCTTGTCCGACGTCGTGTACAGCGTCTACGGCCGACGCCTCATCCAGCAGGCCGCCGGGCGGCATCCCCGGCACATCGCCATCATGCTCGACGGCAACCGCCGCTGGGCCCGGGAGGCCGGCTTTTCCGACGTCGCGGACGGGCACCGGGCCGGGGCGAAGAAGATCGCCGACTTCCTGAGCTGGTGCCAGGAAGCCGAGGTCGAGGTCGTCACCATGTGGCTGCTCTCGACCGACAACCTCAACCGCGACCCGGACGAGCTCACGCCACTGCTGAAGATCATCACCGACGTCACCGACGAGCTCGCCGCGCCCGGCACGCCGTGGCGCCTGCGGATCGTCGGAGCCCTCGATCTGCTACCCGCCGAAGTCGCGAAGCGACTCAGCGAAGCCGCCGCGCGCACCGAAGGGCGGACCGGGATGGAGGTCAACGTCGCGGTCGGTTACGGCGGGCGCCAGGAAATCGCGGACGCCGTGCGCAAGCTGCTGCGCCACCACGCCGACGAGGGCACGACGATTCACGAGCTCGCGAAAATCCTCGACGTCGACCACATCTCCGAGCACCTCTACACGTCGGGGCAGCCGGATCCGGATCTCATCATCCGCACTTCAGGCGAACAACGGCTTTCCGGATTCCTGCTCTGGCAGTCCGCGCATTCGGAATTCTGGTTCACCGAAGCGTATTGGCCGGCATTCCGGCGGGTCGACTTCCTGCGGGCCATGCGCGACTACGCGTGGCGCCACCGGCGGTTCGGGTCCTGATAAAGGGAAAGGGCCCCGGAGCGAACTCCAGGGCCCTTTCGCAAGCCTCGACTCAGTGGTGGTGCTCCAGCGAGTGGAGGACCAGCGCCGGGGTGGTGGCGATGCCCGTGTAGGCACCGGCGACCAGGGAGGCCGCGCCGTAGCCCAGGGCGCCGCCGCCCTCGATGAACGTGGCGTAGGCGTCGCCGAACGTCGGGTCCGGGGTGCCCGTCGTGTCGCCCGTCGCGGCGAACGCGGTGCTGCCGATCATCATGAGACCCGCAGCGGTGGCGGCGACGAAACCAGCCTTCTTCAGCACTTCGCACACTCCTAGGTAGAACTGTTGGGATCCGGGGCACCGGGGGTCCGGTGGTGTGTCCCGCAGTGAGAAAATTACCCGTCAAAGGGGCATCTCGTACGGCTCGTACGCCCATTGTGTGAGCCTGCAGCAGGCGCTTTCACTCGGACCGGTTCTCTCTTGGCGGCGCAAAATGCGGCGCGCAACCGAACGTGGTAGAAGCTCTTCAATCGATCTTGCGAATACAACGGGTCAGCGGTTTTCCCAAGATCATTCCGACGTGTGTGCATCGATCGAGAGGTCGGTCACTCGCGGTCACCGTCACGAGGCGTTGATGTCGGACGACCGACAGTGAGGTGACGATCTGGCGAATCACCGTGTTGGCTCCCTGCGCGATCTCCGATTCGTAGGTACCTTCCGGAGGTGAGGGCGCGCGTTCCGTGTGGGTCCTCGCGGGAGGCCCTGGTCGTGACGGTGATCGAGGGGGCGGCGAAGCCGCCCACGAGTCGCACGAGGGGGCCGGCACCCGGCCCTCGTGGCCGCGCCACCTGACAGCTCGTCAGGAGGAACGGTCCAGCCAGGGAGGTGCCCGGCCCAGCGAGTGCGGGCGTGAGGTGCACACGCCCACGAGGGAGATGCCGTCGTGACTGCGCAGCGTTTGCCCCGCAAGGCCTCTGGCCGTTCTTCGACCGGTGCCGTTCCTGGCCCGGAGAAAGCCTCGACCTCGCCCGAATCCCAGCAGCACATGTACGTGCTCGACACGTCGGTCCTCCTTTCGGACCCGTGGGCGGTCACCCGCTTCGCCGAGCATGCCGTCGTGCTTCCGCTGGTCGTCATCAGTGAACTGGAGGCGAAGCGCCACCACCCGGAGCTCGGCTGGTTCGCCCGGGAGTCCCTGCGCATGCTCGACGACCTGCGCCGGCAGTACGGCAGGCTCGACGCGCCGCTCCCGATCGGGGACCACGGCGGCACGCTGCAGGTGGAGCTGAACCACTCGGACCCGTCGGTGCTCCCGTCCGGGTTCCGCACCGACTCCAACGACCACCGCATCCTCGCCTGCGCGCTCAACCTCGCGGCGGAGAACCAGGCGGTCACGCTGGTGACGAAGGACATCCCGCTGCGGGTCAAGGCCGGGGCCGTCGGCCTCGAGGCGGACGAGTACCGCGCGCAGGAAGTGACGCCGTCCGGCTGGACGGGCATGGCGGACGTCGACGTCCAGCAGGAAGTGCTGGACGCGCTGTTCGGCGGCAGCACCGTCGACCCCGTCGAGTGGGGCATGGACGAGCTCGCCGAGCTGCCCTGCCACACCGGGCTGCGGCTGCTCGCGGGCACCTCCAGCGCGCTGGGGCGGATCACGGCGGACAAGCGCATCCGGCTGGTCCGGGGCGACCGCGAGGCGTTCGGCCTGCACGGCCGCAGCGCCGAGCAGCGCGTCGCGCTCGACCTGCTGCTCGACTCCGACGTCGGCATCGTGTCGCTCGGCGGCCGGGCCGGCACCGGCAAGTCGGCGCTCGCCCTGTGCGCCGGGCTCGAGGCGGTGATGGAACGCCGCCAGCACCGCAAGGTCGTGGTGTTCCGGCCGGTCTACGCGGTCGGTGGCCAGGACCTCGGCTACCTGCCCGGGTCCGAGAGCGAGAAGATGCAGCCGTGGGCGCAGGCGGTGTTCGACACGCTCGGCGCGCTGGTCAGCCAGGACGTCCTCGACGAGGTCTTCGACCGCGGCATGCTCGAGGTGCTCCCGCTGACCCACATCCGCGGCCGCTCGCTGCACGACACGTTCGTCATCGTCGACGAGGCGCAGTCGTTGGAGCGCAACGTGCTCCTGACCGTGCTCTCGCGGCTCGGCACGGCGTCCCGGGTGGTGCTCACGCACGACGTCGCCCAGCGCGACAACCTGCGCGTCGGCCGGCACGACGGCGTCTCGGCGGTGATCGAGAAGCTGAAGGGCCACCCGTTGTTCGCGCACGTCACGCTGACGCGCTCGGAGCGCTCGCCGATCGCCGCCCTGGTCACCGAGATGCTGGAGGACCACGGCTGACGGACCCCGGGGCGGCGCACTCGCGCCGCCCCGGCTCGTCACCAGCCCGAGGGGAGCGGGCGGCCTTCGGCGAACCCGGCCGCCGACTGGACGCCCAGCAGCGCGCGCTCGTGGAACTCCTCGAGCGTGCGCGCGCCCGCGTAGGTGCAGGAAGACCGCACGCCCGAGCCGATCGAGTCCAGCAGGTCCTCGACACCCGGGCGGGCCGGGTCGAGCGACATCCGCGACGACGAGATGCCCTCCTCGAACAGCGCCTTCCGGGCGCGGTCGAAGACGTTGTCCGTGCGCGTCCGGGCGCCGACGGCGCGCTTCGACGCCATGCCGAACGACTCCTTGTACGGCCGACCCTGCTCGTCGAACCGCAGGTCACCGGGCGATTCGTAGGTGCCGGCGAACCACGAGCCGACCATCGCCGCGGACGCGCCCGCGGCCAGCGCCAGCGCGACGTCGCGGGGGTGGCGGACGCCGCCGTCGGCCCAGACGTGCTTGCCCAGCTCGCGCGCGGCGGCCGCGCAGTCCGCGACGGCCGAGAACTGCGGGCGGCCCACGCCGGTCATCATCCGCGTGGTGCACATCGCGCCCGGCCCGACACCGACCTTGACGACGTCCGCGCCGGCCTCGATCAGGTCGCGCGTGCCCTCGGCGGTCACCACGTTCCCGGCGACCACCGGGACCTGCGGCGACACCAACCGGACGGCCTTCAGCGCGGCGATCATCTTCTCCTGGTGCCCGTGCGCGGTGTCGACGACCAGCACGTCGACGCCCGCGGCCAGGACCGCTTCGGCCTTCGCCGCGACGTCGCCGTTCACGCCGATCGCGGCCGCGACGCGCAGGTTGCCGTCTCCGTCGACGGCCGGGGTGTAGATGTCCGCGCGAAGCGCGCCGACGGCGGTCAGGACGCCCGCGAGACGGCCTTCGGCGTCCAGGCCGAGCGCCAGCTGCGCGCCGTGGCTGTGCAGCTGCTCGAAGACTTCGCGCGCTGGAGTCGTCAGGGGGACTGCAACGGCCGCAGGCTGCGCGACGTCGGCGAGACGCGCGAAGCGGTCTACACCTGCGCAAGCCGCTTCGTCGACGACGCCGACTGGACGGCCTTCGCCGTCTACGACCACGACAGCGCCGTGAGCGCGCTTGTGGACCAGGTTGAGCGCGTCGGCCACCGCGTCGCCACCAGTGAGCACGAGCGGGGTGTCCCACACGGTGTGGCGGCTCTTCACCCAGCCGACGATCTCGGTGACGGCGGCGGTGTCCACGTCCTGCGGCAGCACCACCAGCCCGCCGCGGCGGGCGACGGTCTCGGCCATCCGGCGCCCGGCGACCGCGGTCATGTTGGCGACGACGATCGGGATGGTCGCGCCCGTGCCGTCCGCGGTGGAGAGGTCGACGTCGAAGCGGGACTCCACGTCCGAGCGGTTCGGCAGGAGGAAGACGTCGTCGTAGGTCAGGTCGTGAGCGGGCCGGTGGCCGTCGAGGAAACGCACGAGTCCCCAGACTACGGGGCACTCGAGGAGACGGCGAACGCGGCCGGGCCCGTGGCAGGATCGGGACATGAGCCGCCGCGACCGGGACGCCGAGGGACGCGCACGCAACGCACGGCCGCGCGACGGCCTCGGCCGGCCGCTCCCGTACGGCGCGGAGGGCGTCGAACGCCAGCCGGAGGGCATCGAGCGGACCCCGGCGCAAACGCTTGCGGAGGCCCAGCGGCTGCTCGACGACGGCAAGCCGTTCCACGCGCACGAAGTCTTCGAGGACGCGTGGAAGACGACCGACGGACCGGATCGCGAGCTGTGGCGCGGCCTGGCCCAGCTGGCGGTCGGCCTGACGCACGCGGCACGCGGCAACACGACGGGCGCGGTGTCCCTGCTGGAGCGCGGAGCGGCGAACATCGAGCCGTACCGGGGTGAGCCACCGCACGGCATCGACGTCGCGGGCCTGCAGGAGTGGGCCCTCACCCTGGCGGGCGAGGCAAAACAGCGGGTCCGGGTAGCCCCGACCCCGCCGCGGCTGACGTGCTGACGGCTGTGGGAGCGGCGGTCGGCCTTGAGCGGGCCGCCGTCGCCCGGAAGCACACGTCCTAGGGCTGGTCCCAGCCGCTCGATGCCGCCTTCTCCGCGCCGAGCGTCGTGCCCTCGCCGTGGCCCGTGTGCACCTTGGTGCTTTCCGGCAGCGTGAACAGCTTCTCGCGGATGGACTTCACGATCGTCGGGTAGTCCGAATAGGACCGTCCCGTGGCGCCCGGGCCGCCGTGGAACAGCGTGTCGCCCGTGAACAGCACGCCGAGGTCCTCCGCGTACAGGCAGACCGCGCCCGGTGCGTGGCCCGGCGTGTGGATGACGCGCAGGTCCGTACCCGCGATCGTGATCGTGGCGCCGTCCTTCAGCTCGCCGTCGGGGGCGCGGTCCGGGTGGGTCTGGTCCCAGAGGACGCGGTCGTCCGGGTGCAGCAGGATCGGCGCGCCGGTCGCTTCGGCGAGCGCGGGCGCCGCGTTGACGTGGTCGTTGTGCGCGTGGGTGCAGACGATCGCGGCCAGTTTCCGTTCGCCCACGACGTTTTCGATGGCCTTCGCGTCGTGCGCCGCGTCGATCACGATCACTTCCGCGTCGTCGCCCACGATCCACACGTTGTTGTCGACGTCCCAGCTGCCTCCGTCGAGCTGGAAGACGCCGGAGGTCACCAGGTTCTGCACGATCGCCGTCATGCGCCCGACCCTAACGGTCATTCGGCGGGTAGATGACATACCGGCGGTATGCTACTCTCGCGTCACCTTACTGTGAGTAAGTTCGAGGAGTGACGCGATGACCGCGACCCGGGACCTCCTGGCGGAGCCGCTGAAACTGCGTTGCGGCGCGGTGCTGCCGAACCGCCTGGTCAAGTCGGCCCTGAGCGAGCAGCTCGGCGACCGGCGGAACGCGCCGACGCGGGAGCTGCACGAGCTCTACCGCACCTGGGCGCGCGGCGGCGCCGGGGCGCTGATCACCGGGAACGTCATGGTCGACCCGGCCGCGCTCGGCGAGCCGCGCAACGTGGCGGCGACCGCGGACCCGGCCGGCTTCCGCGCCTGGGCGCGCGCGGTCGAGGGCACGGACACGCGCCTGTGGGTACAGCTCAACCACCCCGGCCGGCAGAGCCCGCGGTACCTTTCGCGGGAGCCCGTCGCGCCGTCCGCCGTGCCTTTCGGCAACCGCGGCATCCGCACCGCCTTCGCCGCTCCGCGCGCGCTGTCCGGCGAAGAGATCGAAGCGATCATCGAGCGCTTCGCGGTGGCAGCACGCACCTTCGTCGACGCGGGCTTCCACGGCGTCCAGATCCACGGCGCGCACGGCTACCTCGTCTCGCAGTTCCTTTCGCCGTTGACGAACGTGCGCACGGACGCCTGGGGCGGCGACGCGGTGCGCCGGCGCCGGTTCCTGCTCGAGGTGGTCCGGCGGGTGCGCGAGGCGGTCGGGGACGACGTCCCGGTGGCGGTGAAGCTGAACAGCGCGGACTTCCAGCGCGGCGGGTTCACCGAGGACGAGTCCCTGGAGGTCGTGCGCGAACTCGGCGAAACCGGGCTGGACCTGCTGGAGGTTTTGGGCGGCACCTACGAGAAGGCCGCGATGATGGGCTCCGGCCGCGCGAGCACGCAGGCGCGCGAAGCGTACTTCCAGGACTACGCGGCGAAGGCGCGTTCAGTGTCCGACGTCGCGTTGATGGTCACCGGCGGCTTCACGACCCCGCGGGGGATGGCCGACGCGCTGAGCTCGGGCGAAGTGGACGTCATCGGGCTCGGCCGGCCGGTGATCGTCGATCCCGGGTTGCCCGCGCGGCTGCTCGGCGGCGAAGACGTCCGCGCGGAGCGGCTTTGCCCGAAGACCGGCGTCCGGCTGGCCGACAGCCTGCTGGAGATCCAGTGGCACACCCGGCAGATGCACCGGATCGCGGCGGGCAAGCCGGTCGACCGGCGCGGCGCGCTGCCGACGCTGGTTCAGGCCGGGCTGACCGACGGGCTCAACGCGTTCCGCCGGGTGCGGGCGTGAGCCGGCGGTCGTACAGGAACGCCCCGGTCGCGAGCGCGGTGAAGAAGAGCCCGATGAAGACGCAGTTCAGGGTCACCTGGCCGTAGCCGAGCGCGCCGGCGTCGACGAACGGGTACGGGTAGAAGCCGGTGACCGCGCCGCGCGGGAGCGTGAACGCCAGCCAGGCCAGCGGGTAGACCAGCGACCACCAGACCGTGGTCCAGGTCAGCGCGCCGCGCGGGGCGGCGAGGAGCCAGCCGAGCACGAACAGGATCGGCGTCACCTTGTGCAGCATGGTGTCGGCGAAGAACGGCAGGCCGTGCAGGTCGTACAGGCCGGCGAGCGCGACCTGGTAGACGATGCCGGTCACGATGATGCCGACCAGCGCGTCGAGCCAGAGCACGGTGAACAGCCTGCCGCGGGCCAGGCCCAGCGCGACGAGCGCCGAGGTCACGGCGACCAGCAGGTTCGAGTCGATCGTGAAGAAGCAGAACAGGTTCGCGATCCGCCCGGCGGCCGTCGTGAAGCGGCCGGTGGTGTCGCCGGCCGTCGCGATCACCTGGGTGACGAGGCCGGTCAAGGCGACCAGCGCGGTGACCGCGAACCAGGCGCGGGTGAGCTTCTCGCTGCGCATCACCGGAGAATACCGGGCGGTAACTCCACAGTGGACCACTCGATCGAGTCGAGCCGGTCACCCGGTGCGGGTTCTATTGTCGGCCTCGATGGACGTCGAACGCACGCCGGGACGGCGCGGCCGGGTCGCACACGGCCCGGCGGAGACCACCGGCCCGGTCGCCGCGTTCGCGCGCCGGCTGTGGGAGCTGAAGCGCGAGGCGGGCGACTCGTCCTACGACCGGATGCGCGACGAGCTGGGCGCCCTGGCCTCGAAGTCGGCCCTGTCGGCGGCGGCCCGCGGCCGGCAGCTGCCCAGCTGGGAGACGACGTGGGAGTTCGTCCGCGTGCTGGCGGTCGGGGTGCTGGGTCAGGACGAGGCTTCGGTGCGGCTCGAATGGCGAGGGTGCTGGGAGAAGGCGCGCGAGCCCGAGCCGCGACGCGGGTGGGTGCGGGCGCTCGGGCCGCGGCTCGGAGCGGTGCCGTCGCCGCGGCGGCGGTGGGCGGCCTACGGGCTGGCCGCGGCCGTCGCCGTTGTGCTTGTCGTTGCCGTCGGCTTCGTCTTCGGTGGGGCGTTCTCCGCCGAGGAACCCGCCGCCGGTGATGTGTCCGAGTTCGTCGCCGATGTGACCGTTCCCGATGGGGCGGCCGTCGCCGCCGGGAGCCGGTTCGTCAAGACCTGGGAGCTGCGCAACGCCGGATCCGTCGGATGGATCGGGCGGTACCTCGTCCGGTCCGGCTCCTTCGGCAGTCCCGACGAATGCCGGACTCCCGCCCGCGTGCCGGTGCCCTACACCGCGCCCGGCGAGCACGTGCGGGTCTCCGTCGAGGTGCAGGCGCCGTCTTCGCCCGGGCACTGCCAGGTGTACTGGAAGATGGCCGACTCCGAGGGACACCTGCTGCTGCCGGACGCCCGCGCGGTGTTCTTCTCGGTCCGGATCACCCCCTGAATTTGGCTTTCGGCGCCCGCTGGCCATTGCGCTGACCTGCAAAAACGATCTTCGTTTGGCTTTCGCTCCGGTGTGGACGGCGAAGGGCTTCCCGGGCCTGGGCGACCGTCCCTAACGTCGTCGGTGCCCGGATCTCCCCGGGCGAATCCATTCTGCAGGGGAAGGAAACCCATGCGTCCGTACCTGAAGGCTTCGGCCGTCATCGGGACCGCGCTCGTCGCGGGCCTGCTGCCGGCCGGCACGGCTTCGGCATCGGCCCCCGCGACGGCGACCGTCGCGAGTGATCCGATCATCACGTGCGAATCCGGGTACCACGGCTGGATGCGCCGGGCCGGCAAGGACGCCATCTGCCTGTGGCCGGGCGAGCGCACCTGGGACGTCCGCGTCTTCGAGTGCGCCGGCGACCTGACGCTCTATTTCAAGAACGGCAGGCACGTCTACTGCGGCGGCTCGATGACGATCGGCCTCGACATCGCCGAAACGTCCGATGTGGTCAAGACGAAGGTGGGGAACCGATGATGCGCAAGCTGGCCGTTCCGATGGCGGCGCTGGCCGCGACGCTCGTGGTGGCGCCCTCGGCGTCGGCCGCCGCGACGAAGGTGTGCGAAGGCGGGCCGCTGATGGGCGGGGCCACGAAGGTCGTCGAGGTCAGCGCGGGGCAGAACATCGACATCACCGTGCACAACCACGACTACCGCGGCCTGCTCGTCCAGATCATCGACGACGTCTTCGACAAGGGCCTGTGGAGCGGCGGGATCGCGCCGGGCAAGGAACACACGGTGTCGCACGGCGTGCTCGGCGACCCGCCCGTCTACCACAAGATCCGGTTCGAGGTGACGTCCAACCTGTCCAACAACTACACCTACGCGATCAAGTCGGATCGCTGCTACTGACGGGCGACACCGAAGCGGAGTTGCCCGGTGCCGATCACACCGGGCAACTCCGCTTTCGGTGCAAGGGTCAGCGAAGCGCCTTGACCAGAGCCGGGACGAAGACCGACGCGTCGACCGTGCCCCAGCCACTCGCGATGTCGAAGCCCTTCGCCGCGGTGAAGCCGACGACGCCGTCCTGGCTGTTGTCGCCTTCGGTAACGTCGACGATGCCCGCCTTCGGGCCCGCCGGGCCCAGCTTCGTGTACAGCGCCGGGTTGATCTGACCGAGCTTGCCGTGCTTGGCCTGCACCGCGAGCGCGAGCACGCCGGCGAACAGCGGCGCGGACTGCGACGTGCCGTGCACGCCTTCCATGCTGATGTCCGGGAACGAGCGCATCTTGCTGCCGGTGATCTTCTTGACGCCGTCCTGCCAGTTCGGCCGCGCGTACGTCTTCGACAGCCCGGCGCCCTCGGCGAACCCGTCGTCGGCGACGTTCACCAGGTCGTCCGCCTTGGTGCGGGTGCCGTTCGCGTCGAGGTGCAGCTGCGTGCCGCCGAGCGTCGTGACACGCGGGTCGGACGCCGGCCAGCTCGCGACGCGGTACGGGTAGTTGCCCGGGCCGGAGAGGTACCCGCCGGTCGGGCCGTCGTCACCGGAGGAGGCGACCATCGTGATGCCGGCCTTGCTCGCGCGGTCCAGCGCCGGGTCGAGCGTCTTGATCGAGTCGAACGACGGGAAGTTCTCCTCCGTCGTGCCGAAGCTCATCGAGATCACGTCGACCAGCTTGTGCTCGGTCATGTAGTCGACCGCGTGCATCATCTCGGGCAGGCCGGTGAAGCCCTGGGTCTCGGCGACCGGCGTCGCCGCGACGATGATCTTCGCGTTCGGCGCCATGGCGTGCATCATCGTGACGTCGAGGTCGGTCTCGCCGCCCCAGCTCCGGCAGGTCGCGGTGTCGACCCCGGGGTCGGTGCACGCCGGCACCGGGCCGGACGGCTGGATGACCTCGACGTTCGCCGGCGGCAGGCCGTGGTTCTTCGAGTAGGTGTCGAGCACCTGCTTGACCTGGTCGTCGCCGAAGGACACCAGCGTCGCGACCGTGCTGCCCGCGCCGGTGATGCCGGCGTTCCACAGCTTCGTCGCGTTGTACGCGGTGCTCTCCTTCGGCAGCGACGCCATCGCCGCTTCCAGTTTGGCGACGCGCTTCTGCACGGTGTCGGCGCCGACGAACGACTGCGCGGCCGCCGAGAAGTGGTGCTTCGACGGCTGGTGCCCGGCGTCCGGCGTGCTCGGCACCGGGGTGGCCGAAGCCGGTGCCGCGAAGGCCGCGACGAGCAGGGTCGTGCTCGCGAGCAAGCCGGACACAGCGCGCAATCTCATGCTTTTTCTCCCTGGCCGAAGGAAACTCCGTCAGCCACTCTGCTCAGGAGCGGGAGGGGGCAACATCGACTTTCGTCTGTCCTTTTACGAGGAAAGGGCCGCCGACGCACGAGATGTCGTGATCGAGACCTTCGTCGTCAGCCCCCTTCCGAGCGGTCGCCGTGGAGCAGGCCGCGGACCGTGTCGATCGTGTCCGCCTCCGCCGGGTCCTTGTCCGGGCGGTAGCGGACCACCCGCGCGAACCGCAGCGCCAGGCCACCGGGATAGCGGGTCGAAACCTGGGCGCTGTCCAGCTCGATCTCCACGACGATCTCCGGGCGGACGTACACCGTCCAGTCGTCGCGGTGGGTTTCGATCTCCTGGAACGTCCTCGTCTGCCACGCCAGCAGCTCGTCGGTCATGCCCTTGAACGTCTTGCCCACCATGATCGGCGGGCCGCCGTCCGGGTCGCGGGCGCCCAGGTGCAGGTTGGACAGCGTGCCCGTGCGCCGCCCGTGGCCCCACTCGGCCGCGAGCACGACCAGGTCGATCGTGTGCACCGGCTTGACCTTCAGCCAGGCCCGCCCGCGCCGCCCGGCCGCGTACGGCGACGAGAGGTCCTTCACCATCACCCCTTCGTGCCCGGCTTCCATCGCCGCCTCCAGCACCTCGGCCGCGCGGGAAACGCCCACCTCGCCGGGGATCACGTGCGCCCCGGCGACCTTGCGCAGGGCCGCGTTGCGCTCGGACAGCGGCGCGTCCAGCAGGTCGACGCCGTCGAGGTGCAGGCAGTCGAAGAAGTACGGCCGCAGCAGCAGCGCCTTCACCTGCTCCTCGCGGGTGCTGCCGAACCGGCTCATCGTGTCCTGGAACGGCCGTGGCCGCCCGGCGTCGGTCAGCGCCAGGGTCTCGCCGTCCAGCACCACCGACTCGCACGGCAGCGCCCGCACGAGCTCGACCAGCTCCTGCACGCTCGACGTGATTTCGCGCAGCGTGCGGGTCCACACGTGCACTTCGTCGCCCTGGCGGTGCACCTGGATCCGCGCACCGTCCATCTTGTACTCGACGATCGCCTCGGCGTGCTCGGCGACGGCCTCTTCGAGCGACTCCGCCGGCGACGCCAGCATCGGCTTGACGGGCGTGCCCAGCGTCAGCCGGAACTCCGCCAGCGCCGCCTGTCCGCCGGTCATCGCCGCGACCCCGGTGACACCCAGCTTCCCGGACAGCATGAACGCCCGCCGCACGTCGACGGCCGGGACCTCGGCCGCCGCCGCGACGGCGTCCACCATCACGCCTTCCAGCGCGCCCTGCCGCAGCTCGCCGGTGACCAGCCGGAACAGGAACTCCTGCTCGTCCTTCGTCAGCCGCTCGAACAACGCGCGCAGGATCTCCTGGCGCCGCCCGGTGGAGCCGGTGCCCGCCGCGACGCCGGCCGCCGCGGTGAGCGCCGCGTCGACCTCGGCGACCGTGGCCTCCGGCGAGGGAGCCGAGCCGGCGCCCAGGCCGGCCAGGGTGCGCCAGCCCGCACCCAGCCGGTCCTGCGCCGTCTGCCCGGTCAGGTACGCGATCACCACGGGCAGCTCGACCACCTCGGCGGCGCGCAGCACCGAGGCCAGGAGGGCGATCTTCGCCTTCCTGGACCTGGTCGCCGCCAGCTCGGCGGACGCGCGGACCAACTCGCTCAGCAACACCCGGACATCATGACCCGGACCACCGACAATTTCTCGTCGGTCAGATGTCCGGCCTGGTGCAGAGGGGGTCGAGCAGCCCGTCCTTGGCCACGCACGGCGTGTACCCGGCGTCCTGCAGCTCGGCCCGCGCGGTCGGGCTCGCCAGGTAGTCGAGGAACCGCTTCAGCACGCTGTCGTTCGACGGCACGCCCTTCGTGTAGAGGTACTCGACGGTCCAGAACCGGTACCCGGCGTCGACGGTCGTGACGTCGGGGTAGTGGCCGTCGAGCTGCACGATCGTCACCTGCTGGTCGCGGGCGGCCGCCGTTTTGGCCGCCGGGACGTCGGCGTACCCGATCGCGCCCGGTACCGCGCCGACCTCGGTGAGCACTTCGGCGGTCGTGCCGCGTTCGCAGCGCGTGGTCGCCGCGGCGGGGTCGCGCTCCGGCTTGCGGCACGAATCCGACGACAGCCGGTCCTCCGCGCCGCCGAGCACCTTCTGCTCGAACGTCTTGCGAGTGCCCGACTCCTGCCCGCGCCCGACGATCCCGATCGGCACCGACGGCCCCGGCCGCAGCTGGTCCCAGTTCCGCACCCGGCCGCTGAAGATGTCCTTGACCTGCTGGGTCGTCAGCCGGTCGACGCCGGCGGCGCGGTTGACGACCAGGCTGTAGACGACCACCGCGACGGCTTTCGCTTCCAGGTCAGGGCCCGCTTCGCCCGACTTGCCGTCCGAGAGGACCGCCAGCTCGTCCTTGCCCGCCGCGTCGACGGGCGCGAGCGCGCGCACGCCGGTGACGCTGCCGGTCGCGTGGGTCGTGATGGCCGCGCCGTCGCACTGGCCGTGGTACTCGGCGGCGATGCTGTCGATGATCGGCACGAACGCGCTCGACCCCTCGACCGACAGCTTCCCGGTGGCGCACTGCGCGGAGTCGGCCGGCCGCGACCACGAGACGAGCAGCGTCGCCAGCAAGGCGCCGGTCAGCAGCACACCGATCGCCGTCGTGATCACCGGCCAGCCGAACCGGCGCTGCTTGCGGTCGTCCTTGATCCGGCCGGCGGCGAGCCGCGCGTGGTGGTCGATCTGCTTGCTGATCTCGCCGTCGTCGCCGCCGGACTCGCGCAGCACGACGACCAGCTTGAACTTTTCCTTGCGCTTCAACGACAGCCGCGCGAACCGGACGCCGTGCCACTCCGGTGCCTCGGGCGGTGCTTCGGCCGTCGCGAGCCCGGCGAAGCGCTTCGGCAGCAGCGCGCGCACGCGAGCCAGCTTCACGCCCTCGACCGGCTTCTGCGGGCTCTCGCGCGTGAAGAACTCGA
Source organism: Amycolatopsis sp. NPDC004378 (assembly GCF_053602455.1). Taxonomy (NCBI): domain Bacteria; kingdom Bacillati; phylum Actinomycetota; class Actinomycetes; order Pseudonocardiales; family Pseudonocardiaceae; genus Amycolatopsis; species Amycolatopsis sp. NPDC004378. Next base: position 459,932 of record NZ_JBSGDR010000001.1, on the reverse strand, counting down.
GGCCGTCGCGGACGTGCTGGCGCAGGCCGTCGTCGGTGGCGTCGGACACCCGTGCGTCCCAGACGATCCGGCTGCCGAAGGTGAACGACAGCGGGATTTCGAAGTCGCCCGGCGCGATGTCGAAGCTGCCGGTGTTGTGGATCCGGATCACCACGATGCTCATCCGGTCGAGCAGCCGCGCGACCTGCTCCAGCTGCGGAGCCGCCTGCGCCGAGCCGTTCTCGCCGTCGTGCAGGTCGATCGGGGACAGCCCGATCTTGGAGTTGTAGAGGACGCGAAAGGTCAGGCGGCGGCGCCGGATGAAGTAGCGGTCGACGAACGGCGCGGCGATCGCGACCAGCGCGGCGATCCCGAGGACCAGGCTGCCCGAGTCCGAGCTCAGGATCTCGGCGAGGGACTGCATCGTCGCGCCGACGCCCACCGTGCCGCTCCTCTGCCCCCGACTCCCCAGGTCAAGGAGCCTAGGCAGGCGTCACCGGGCGTGGGGTTGCGACGACCGAGTGTTCACCGGGCGTTCATCGGTGGCGATCCAGCTGGCCAGCAGGCCGAGCGCGCGTTCGGTCTCCGACCCCGGTTCGGCGTGGTAGACGACCATGCCCTGGTCGGGGTCCTGCGGCAGCCGCAGCGTCTCGTAGCGCAGCCGCAGCTCGCCGACGACGGGGTTCATCAGGACCTTCCACCCCTGCGCCTTCTCCCGGACCGCGTGCTCGGCCCACAGCTTCCGGAACTGCTCGCTGGCCAGGGACAGCTCGCCGATGAGCTGGGCGAACCGCGGGTCACCGGGGTGCCGTCCGCTCTCCGCGCGCAGGTTCGCCACCAGCTCGCGGCACACGGCGTCGTACTCCGGGTGCAGCTGCTTCGCGCGTTCGTCGGTGAAGATGAGCTTCGGCATGTTGCGCTCTTCGAGGTCGGCGAAGGCGAACGCGACCGCGCCGCCGAGCGCGTTCCACGCGAGCACGTCCAGGTACCGCCCGAAGACGAACGCCGGCGCCTGGATGGCGTCGAGCAGCTGCTGCAGCTCGGGCCGGACCGGCTGCGGCGCGCGCTCGCCCCGGCGCTTCGGCGCGGCGAGGTTGCGCAGGTAGGACTCCTCGCCGGCGGTGAGGCGCAGGGCGCGGGCCAGCGCGTCGAGGACCGCGTCCGAGACGTTCTTCGCGCGCCCCTGCTCCAGCCGCGTGTAGTAGTCGACGCTGATGCCGGACAGCTGCGCCAGCTCCTCGCGGCGCAGGCCCTTGACCCGCCGCTGCGTGATCCCTTGTGGCAGGCCCAGGTCCGCGGGGTCGAGGGCGGCGCGGCGCGCCTTCAGGAAGGCACCCAGCCCGGCTGCGTCACTCATGCCTCCAGTATCCCCGGCTCCCCGCGGCCCGCCTGGTACTGGCAGACCCAGGTTGAGCGTGACCTGGCCCGGTGTGCCCGCCGCTTCCAGAGTGGGTGACATGGAACGACGAATTCTGGGCGGCACGGGGATTTCGGTCAGCGAGTACGCGTTCGGCGCGATGATGCTGGGCAAGTGGGGCAACCCGGACCACGAAGAGGGCGTCCGGATGCTCCACACGGCGCTCGATGCCGGGGTGAACTTCTGGGACACCGCGGACATGTATTCCGACGGCGAGAACGAGCGGATCGTCGGCAAGGCGCTGAAGGGCCGTCGCGACGACGTCGTGCTGGCCACCAAGGGGTTCTTCCCCATGGGCTCCGACCCCAACCAAGGCGGCCTTTCGCGGCGCTGGCTCACCCGGGCGCTCGACGACAGCCTGCGGCGCCTCGACACCGACCACGTCGACCTCTACCAGGTCCACCGGCCCGATCCGGCGACCGACATCGAGGAAACCCTTTCGGTGCTCACGGACTTCGTGCGCCAGGGCAAGGTCCGCGCGATCGGGTCGTCGGACTTCCCGGCCGAGCAGATCGTGGAAGCCCAGTGGGTGGCCGAAAAGCGCGGCCTGGCCCGGTTCCGCGCCGAGCAGCCGCCGTACTCGATCTTCAACCGGGCGATCGAGGCCGCCGTGCTGCCGACCGCGCGGAAGTACGGCATGGGCGTGCTGACCTGGAGTCCGCTGGCCAGCGGCTGGCTCTCCGGCAAGTACCTGAAGCCGTCCGATGTGGACCTTTCGCAGGGCCGCCGGACGCTGCAGGCGCACAAGTTCGACCCGGCCCTGCCCGCCAACGCGGTCAAGTTCGAGGCGATCGCGCAGCTGAAGAAGATCGCCGACGACCTGGGCCGGCCGCTCACCCACCTGGCGACGGCGTTCGTCCGGGCGCACCCCGGCGTGACGTCGGCGATCATCGGCCCGCGGACCCCGGCGCAGCTCGCCGACCTGCTGGCCGGCGCCGACCTGGTCCTCGACGACGAGGTGCTGGACCGGATCGACGAGATCGTCCCGCCGGGCACGGACCTGAACCCGGCCGAGAAGGACTACACCCCGCCGGCGCTGGCGGACGCGCGCCTGCGCCGGCGGTAGCGGGTCACTTGCCGCCGCGGGCCATGCGGAGGACGTCGAGCGCTTCGTCGAGCTGCTCTTCGGTGAGCTTGCCGTCCTTCACGTAGCCGCGTTCGAGGACGACCTCGCGGATCGTCTTCAGCTCCTTGAGAGCCTGCTTCGCGACCGCCGCGGCCTCTTCGTAGCCGATGTACTTGTTCAACGGCGTCACGATCGACGGCGAGCCTTCGGCGTAGGTGCGCGTGCGCTCGGTGTTCACCGTGATGCCCGCGAAGACCTTGTCGGCCAGCAGGCGCGACACCGCGGCGAGCAGGCGCGCCGACTCGAGGACGTTCCGCGCGATCACCGGCAGGTTGACGTTGAGCTGGAAGTTGCCGGCGGCACCGGCGAACGCGACGGCCGCGTCGTTGCCGATCACCTGCGCGACGACCTGCAGCGTCGCCTCCGGGATCACCGGGTTCACCTTGCCCGGCATGATCGACGAGCCGGGCTGCAGGTCCGGCAGCGCCAGTTCGGCCAGGCCGGTGCGCGGGCCGGAACCCAGCCAGCGCAGGTCGTTCGCGATCTTGTTGAGCGACACGGCGGTCGTGCGCAGGTGCCCGGACGTCTCGACCACGCTGTCCTGCGTCGCCTGCGCCTCGAAGTGGTCGCGGGCCTCGGTCAGCGGCAGCCCGGTCACCGTCGCGAGTTCGGCGGCGACGGACGCGCCGAAGCCGTCCGGCGCGTTGAGGCCCGAGCCGACGGCGGTGCCGCCGATCGGCAGCTCGCCGAGGCGCGGCAGGCCCGACTTCAGCCGCTCGACGCCGAAGCGGATCTGCGACGCCCACGCGCCGGCCTCCTGGCCGAGCGTGATCGGCACGGCGTCCATCAGGTGCGTGCGGCCGGACTTCACGACGTCGGCCCACTCCGCGGCCCGCACCTCGATGGCGCCGGCGAGGTACTCGAGCGCGGGGATGACGTCCTTGGTCACGGCTTCGGTCGCGGCGATGTGGATGGTCGTCGGGAAGGTGTCGTTCGACGACTGCGACGCGTTGACGTGGTCGTTCGGGTGCACGTCGCGGCCGAGGGCGCGGCTCGCGAGCGTCGCGATGACCTCGTTGGCGTTCATGTTCGACGACGTCCCGGACCCGGTCTGGAAGACGTCGATGGGGAAGTGGGCGTCGTGGACGCCCTCGGCGACCTCGTCGGCGGCGGCCGCGATGGCGTTCGCGACGTCGGCGTCAAGCACGCCCAGCTTCAGGTTCACGCGCGCGGCGGCGGCCTTGAGCAGGCCGAGCGCGCGGATCTGGGCGCGCTCCAGGCCCCGGCCGGAGATGGGGAAGTTCTCGACGGCCCGCTGGGTCTGCGCGCGGTAGAGCGCGTCGGCCGGCACGCGGACCTCGCCCATCGTGTCGTGTTCGATCCGGTATTCCTGATCAGCCATGACCCCGATTCTGGACCTGTTCGCGAGTCACCGCGTGGTGGCGTTGCGCACCCTGCGCCGCTCACCGGCCCACGCGGTCACGGCCACGGCGGCGACGAACCCCGCGACCCCGAGGCAGGCGAAGACGAGTGGCACTGTCGGGTCCTGCCGCCCGGCGAGCTGCGTCGCGACCAGCCCGTCCGGGTCTTCGACGACCTTGACCCGGCTGCCGACCGCCAGCCGCGTGCCGATGCCCGGATCGAGCGATCCCGTGCTCCCGTCCGGGTTCCGCAGGTCGTACGTGTACGAGAGGCCGCCCTTCAGCCGCTGCACCGTTTCCGCGGTCAGCACCGCCTCCACCGCCTTCCCGCGCGAAAGCAGGATTTCGTCGCCGATCCCCGCCCAGCCACCGAAGAACACCGCGTACACCGGGAGCAGGCCGAGCAGGACGAGCAGCGCGCCCGTGCGGGCCAGCCAGCGGCCGAGCAGGACCAAGACCACGAAGGAGACAGCGACGAAGAACACCAGGCCTTCGGATTCGGCGTACGGGAGCCCGAGCCGGATGACCAGGGCGAACCAGCCGAAGATCACCAAGATCGCCGCGGTGGCGCTGAGCACTGTCCGCCGCGCACCCCACGGTGGGCGCCGGTCGTCCGGCCGCCGGTGTCGCACCCCGTCGAGTGAACTCCGATCCGGCTAGGATCGGGTGTGTTCTCGATCACCGCCATCCACCACTGGCTGGAGCGAGCATGACTGAAGTTCCTGGGGACTCCTACGACCTCGTGATCATCGGCGCGGGCCCGACCGGCTTGTTCGCCGCGTACTACGCCGGGTTCCGCGGCCTCTCGATGGCGGTGGTCGATTCGCTGCCCGAGCCCGGCGGCCAGGTCACCGCGATGTACCCCGAGAAGATGATCTACGACGTCGGCGGGTTCGCCGAGGTCCGCGGCCGCGACCTGATCGACGGGCTGGTGAAGCAGGCCGCGCCGTTCGCGCCGACGTACCTGCTGGGGCGCAAGGCCGAGAAGCTCGAAAGCACCGGAGAAGGTGTCGAGCTGACCCTCGACGGCGGCGAAACCCTGCGCGCGGGCGCGGTGCTGATCACCGCGGGCATCGGCGAGTTCACCCCGCGCCCGCTGCCCGCCGGCGACGGCTGGCTCGGCCGCGGCATGGTCCACTTCGTCCCGTCGCTGGCCGCGCACGCCGGGCAGCACGTCGTGGTCGTCGGCGGCGGGGACTCGGCGTTCGACTGGATCCTGGCGCTGCACCCGGTCGCCGAGAGCGTGACGCTCGTGCACCGCCGCGCGAAGTTCCGCGCGGCCGAGTCGATCGTCCGGCAGGCCCGCGAACTCGGCACGCGCATCATCACCGACGCCGAGGTCACGAGGTTTGTCGAGAACGAGAGCGGCGCGCTCGAGGCCGTCGAGATTTCGGTGAAGGGCGCCGAAGACGAGCGGCTCCCGGCCAACGCCGTCGTCGCGGCGCTCGGGTTCACCGCCGACCTCGGCCCGATCGAGAGCTGGGGCCTGGAGATCGACCACCGCGCGATCGCCGTCGACTCGACGATGGCCACCGCCCGCGAACGCGTCTACGCCGCCGGCGACGTCGCCGCGTACCCGGGGAAGGTGAAGCTGATCGCGACCGGCTTCGGCGAGGCCGCGACGGCCGTCAACAACATCGCCGTCGCGCTCGACCCGGACGCCCACCTGTTCCCGGGCCACTCGAGCAACGCCGAGTAGGTCAGGCCTTCGTCTTCTCGGCGATCCACGGCGCGTACGCGACCACCGACGTGTAGATCGACGGCGCCGTCGCGCACTGCGGGTCGTTGTTGCCCGGGCGGCTGGTGACGCCGACGAGCAGCCAGTGGTCGCCGTCGCGGACGACCTCGGGGCCGCCGGAGTCACCGAAGCACGCCCCGGCGTTGCCGCCGGGGTTGTCCGTGCACAGCTCGGCCGTGCCGTCGAACGTGGACGTGCACTTCGTGCCCTCGACGATGTGCGTGTCGAGCTGCTGCAGCGTCGTCGGGATCTGGCCGCAGCCGACCTTCGGGCACGTCTGGCCCCAGCCGAGGATCCGCGTCGCGGTGCCCGGCGACGCGGTCGTCCCGAGCGCGATCGGCGCAGCCTTGGCCGGTACCGCCAGGCGCAGCAGGGCGATGTCGCCGGCCGGGCTCTGCGTGTTGAAGGCCGGGTTCACGATGATGTCGGCGACCTTGGCGACCTCGCCGCCCTGGCCGGAGTCGTTCGTCCCGGCCCGCACCGAGACCGCGGACGGCGTCTTGTCGAACGCGCAGTGCGCGGCCGTCACCACCCAGGTGGGCGCGATCAGGGCGCCGGCGCAGAACAGCTTGCCCGTCGACGAGTGCAGGGACACCGCGAACGGGTACGGCTGGTCCGCGTCGCCGCCCCCGACGATGCCGGGGCCGGCCGCGGCGGTGCCGGGGACCAGGACGAGTGCGAGAACCAGCAGGGCGAGCAGGCGCCTGGTCACGGAGCTCCTTTACGGCAGCGGGGGCACAACGTCGTCGTCGGGCGTGTCCAGGTGGCCGTCGAAGTTGACCGAGGAGTACGCCCGCAGCTTGGTGAGCCGGTGGTAGCCGTCGATCATTCTGACGGTCCCGGACTTGGACCGCATCACGATGGACTGCGTCGTCGCGCCGCCCTCGCGGTAGTGGACGCCGCGCAGCAGGTCACCGTCGGTGACGCCGGTGGCGCAGAAGAAGACGTTGTCGCCGCGCACGAGGTCGTCGTTCAGCAGGACGCGGTCGAGGTCGTGCCCGGCGGCGATGGCCTTTTCGCGCTCGGCGTCGTCCTTCGGCCACAGCCGGCCCTGCAGCTCGCCGCCCAGGCACTTCATCGCGCAGGCCGCGATGATGCCCTCCGGCGTGCCGCCGATGCCGACGAGCATGTCGACGCCGGTGGTCGGGCGGGCCGCGGCGATCGCGCCCGCGACGTCGCCGTCGGAGATGAAGCGGATCCGCGCGCCGGCGTCGCGGACCTCCTTGATGAGCTGCTCGTGGCGCGGGCGGTCCAGGATGCACACCGTGACGTCGCCGACGCTGCTGTTCTTCGCCTTGGCGACCCGGCGGATGTTCTCCGCGATCGGCGCGCCGAGCTCGACCTTGCCCGCGGCCTCGGGCCCGACGGCCAGCTTCTCCATGTAGAACACCGCGGACGGGTCGAACATCGCGCCACGCTCGGCCACCGCGAGCACCGCCAGGGCGTTCGGCATGCCCTTGGCCATCAGGGTCGTGCCGTCGACCGGGTCGACCGCGACGTCGCAGTCCGGCCCGTCGCCGTTGCCGACCTCTTCGCCGTTGAACAGCATGGGCGCTTCGTCCTTCTCGCCCTCGCCGATCACCACCACCCCGCGCATCGACACCGTCGAGACGAGCTGGCGCATCGCGTCGACGGCCGCGCCGTCCCCGCCGATCTTGTCGCCGCGGCCGACCCAGCGGCCGGCCGCCATCGCGGCGGCCTCGGTGACCCGGACCAGCTCCATCGCGAGGTTGCGGTCGGGCGCTTCACGACGACTCTCTGCGGCGGACATCATTGCCTCCCGGATCGTGGAACTGGCGGGTCAACAGTCTGTCAGATCCCTGTCCGGTTTCCCGATGCCGAAGACATGGCAAACGTCACTGCCCGGAGTCGTCCTCCACCGACGCGAGGGCGGCTTCGATCCGCTCGCGGGCGCCTTCGAGATGGCGCTCACAGACCTTCGCGAGCTTCTCGCCCTTCTCCCACAGCGCGAGCGACTGCTCGAGGGACAACCCCCCGGCTTCCAGCTCCCGGACGACCTCGACGAGACGGTCGCGGGCCTGCTCGTAGCCGAGTTCCTCGCTGGCTGCTTCACTCACGCTCGGTGTTCTCCGACCTTCTGGGCTGGCACGCTGTTCGCGCACACTACCGCGCTCGCCATGGCGTGGTCGTACCCGACGAACGCCAGGGCGAACTCCTGCCCGTCACCGTCCGCGATCGCCTCTTCGAGGTTCTCCTGCGCGCGGGCGACGCGCCTGCGGTGCCCGGCCCCCTCGGCGAACCACCAGCGCGAGCCGACCTGCGTCGACGTCGCTTCGGACAGCCGCCGCAGCTGCGGGCCCAGGTCGCGGCGGGCGGCGGTGCCGCAGCCCGCGAGCAGTGCCGTCCAGCACTCGGCGGCCGCCCGGTCGGTGCGCACCGCCTGGTCCAGCAGCGGGCGCGCCCCCACGCGCCGGGCCGCGTCCACGGTGAGCGGGAGGAACGTCGCTCTCACCCCTGCTCTCCTTCCGCCACCGCGCCGATCGCGCCATCACCCACCCGCACGCGCAGCTGGGCACCGGCCTCGACTTCGGAGACGGAGCGGAGTACCTGGAGGTTGCCTTCGGCGTCGACGAACTGCACGACCGCGTACCCGCGGGCCAGCGTCGCGGCCGGGCCGAGGGCGGTCAGCCGGGCCCGGGAGCTCGCGAGTTCGGCCTGGTCCTTGGCGAGCAGCGTCAGCATGGCGCGCCGCGCGCGTTCGCGGTGCACGTCGACGTCGTCTTGGCGCCGCTGGACCGGCCCGAGCGGGTCGGCCAGCGACGGACGGCTGCGCAGCTGCGTGAGCAGGCGCGCCTGCGTGTCGACCCACCCGTGCAGCGCGCGGCGCCCGCGGTCGCGCATCTGGCGGACGCGCTCGGTCTCCTCGCGCAGGTCGGGCACGATCCGCTTGCCGGCGTCGGTCGGCGTCGAACAGCGCAGGTCGGCGACGTAGTCCAGCAGCGGGGTGTCCGGCTCGTGCCCGATCGCGCTGACCACCGGCGTGCCCGCGGCCGACACCGCGCGGCAGAGCGCCTCGTCGGAGAACGGCAGCAGGTCCTCGACGCTGCCGCCGCCGCGGGCGATGACGATGACGTCGATCTCGGGGTCGGCGTCGAAGATCCGCAGCGCACGCATGACCTGCGGTACCGCCTGCGAGCCCTGCACGGCCGTGTTGAGCACCTTGATCCGGACGTGCGGCCACCGCCCCTGCGCGTTGGCCAGGACGTCCCGCTCGGCCGCCGACGCGCGGCCGGTGATCAGCCCGACGCCCTTCGGCAGGAACGGGATCGGCCGCTTGCGCTGGGCCGAGAAGAGGCCTTCGGCGGTCAGGAGCTTCTTGAGGCGCTCGATCCGGGCCAGCAGCTCACCGATGCCGACCGCGCGGATCTGGTCGGCGCGCAGGCTGAGCGTTCCGCGGCCGAAGAAGAACGACGGCTTCGCGTGCACGACCACGCTCGCGCCCTCGCGCAGCGGCGGTTCCATCTCGCGGATCAGCCAGTTCGGGCAGGTCACGGACATCGAGACGTCCGCCGACGGGTCGCGCAGCGTCAGGAACGCGGTCTGCGTGTTCGGCCGGGAGCTGACCTGCGTGACCTGGCCTTCGACCCAGACGGTGCCGAGCCGGTGCACCCAGTCGCCGATCTTGCGCGCGACCGTGCGGACCGGCCAGGGCTTCTCGGCGGTGCTCGCTTCGGTTTCGGTCACTGGCCTTCCGCGTCGTCGCCGGTTTCTTCGGCCTTGCGGGCGTTGCCGATGCGGCGGGCCAGCATCCCGGTGAACGACGACCGGTTCTCGTGCCCGCGCTCGTACTCGAGGATCTCCTCGAGCTGCGGGATCGTGAGCCGGCGCAACCGCGCGCGCAACTGGGGCAGGGTCAGCTCGTCGTAGTTCGCCAGGCCGGCCGGGCCGGTCACCTGGCCGTTGCCGCCGGCGGCCGGGCTCGCGTCGAACTCGCCGTCTTCGTGGTCCTCGGCGAGCGCGCGCTCCTCATCGGCCCACGGGTCACCCAGTTCCGCTTCGAGCTCGGCTGCTGACGGAACGTGACCGTTGATCTCCGAGCGCGGCTCGGGCACGTCGGCGACGGCGGCGAGGTTCGGCCGCACGGACGGGACGGGCTCGAGGTCCTCGTCGAAGGTCGCCCAGCTCGGCGTGTCCTCGACGGGGCGCAGGCTCGAGAGGGCGTTGTCGCCCTTGATCGCCAGCTCGGTGACGTGCTGCTGGACCCGCATGGAGGCCTGCAGCACCTGGCTGACCACGGTCACCGGGAGCCCGGCGAGCTGCCGGGGAAGCTCACGAACCCGCTCGGCGGTGCTGACGGCGAGGCCCGCGGCGACCCGGAGGGGGAGCGGGAATGGCTTCATGCGTCCAGCCTGCCGCATTTACGCCATCCTGCCCAACCGAACGGGTGAGGCTTGTGCCGGGCAGGCCGCCGCGGCCCGCCGTAAAGCGGTGGCCGACCTGGATGTCAGGCGGCGGACGAGCGCATCGGACACGGGCGCGTTGCGTGACCCCGCGCACAGCGCGGAAGGGGGACGAAGCTCACCCGAAAGGGACTTCGAGTTCGGCTCCGGGCTGCCCGTACCCTGGGTGCCATGAGTTCAGCGAGTCCCGGAATCGAGCCCGCGGGTACCCCGACGATCACCGGAACCGCTTCCGGCAAGCGGGTGCTGCTCGCCAAGCCCCGTGGGTACTGCGCGGGGGTCGACCGCGCGGTGATCGCCGTCGAGAAGGCCCTCGAGGTCTACGGCGCCCCGGTGTACGTCCGCAAGGAGATCGTGCACAACAAGCACGTGGTCGAGACGCTGCGGGAGCGCGGCGCGATCTTCGTCGACGAGACGTCCGAGGTGCCCGAGGGCGCGCTGGTGGTGTTCTCCGCCCACGGCGTCTCGCCGATGGTGCACGCGGAGGCCGAGGAACGGAACCTGCGCACGATCGACGCGACCTGCCCCCTCGTGACAAAGGTGCACAAGGAGGTCAACCGGTTCGCCAAGGACGACTACGACATCCTGCTCATCGGCCACGAAGGCCACGAGGAGGTCGAGGGCACGGCCGGCGAGGCGCCGGACAAGGTCCAGCTGGTCGACAAGGCCGAGGACGTCGACAAGGTCGAGGTCCGCGACCCGTCGAAGGTGATCTGGCTGTCCCAGACGACGCTGTCGGTCGACGAGACGATGGAGCGCGTCGACCAGCTCCGTGAACGCTTCCCGGGCTTGGCGGACCCGCCGAGCGACGACATCTGCTACGCCACCACGAACCGCCAGGTCGCGGTCAAGGCGATGGCCGCCGAGTGCGACCTGGTGCTGGTGGTCGGGTCGACGAACTCGTCCAACTCGAAGCGTCTCGTCGAGGTGGCCCTTAAGGCCGGGGCGCGGGCGTCGTACCTGGTCGACTTCGCGCACGAGGTCGACGAAGCCTGGCTTTCCGGCGTGACGACGGTGGGTGTCACCTCCGGCGCTTCGGTGCCGGACGAGCTGGTCATGGACCTGCTGGCCTGGCTGGCCGAGCGGGGCTACGGCGACGTCGACGAGGTGACCACGGCGAACGAGAAGATCACCTTCGCGCCGCCGAAGGAGCTTCGGAAGGTCTGAGTTCCCATACGAAAAGGGCGGTCACCTCCAGCCGGAGGTGACCGCCCTTTTCGTTGGCTGTCAGCGTTCTTCGTCGTCCCAGGGACGGTTTCGCCGCGGTGGGGCACCCCGGCCGCCGGAGGGGCGGCGGGGCGGAGGTGTGTCGCGGCCGTCTTCCGCCGGAGGGCGCGGACGACGGCGCGGAGCCGCGTCACCGCCCCGACGGCGAGGGTCGCCTTCCTCCGGCCGGGGCGTGCGGCGGCCGGCCGGCGGTGGCTTGCGCGCGCCGCCGCGGTCGCGTTCGGCGGGGGCACCTCCGCGTGCGGTCCGGCGGTCGCCGTCGGCCGGCGGGCGCGGTCGCCGGGGCGGTTCGCCTTCGCGGCCGCGCCGGGCACCCTGCGGAAGCGGGGTCTGGCCACTGCGGCCCGACCCCGGCGGACGCGGCCGCCCGCCGGCCGACGTCGCCGCGGCACGCGCGGCCGGCCGATCGTCGTCCTCGTCCGCTCGACGGCGGTCCGGCTTGCCGGCCTTCGCCTTCTTCGGGGCGTCCGGGTCGCGTTCGCGGAAGATCCGGGCGAACCCGATCAGCAGCGTGATGCCGGTGGTGATCGCCATCACCGGGAACCCGTTGATCAGCGGGGTGCCGATGCTCAGGATCTTGGACAGCGTGTCGTCGCCGGCGGACCCGGAGGTCAGCAGGATGACGCTGGGCACGGCGACGGCCAGCACGAGCGGCGGCATCACCATCGGCCCGAACAGCCCCCGGCGCCGCACCGCGCAGACCGCGATGACGGCCCCGGCGATGTAGCAGACGACGAAGAACACCGGAATGCTGGTTTGGCTGGGCTTGGCGACGAAAGCGCCCAGAACCGCCAGGCCGAGGCCGATCAGGACCGCTGCCCACCAGGGCAATCCACGCCCGGAACCGACGACGGGACGCTCGTCCCACGGTACGGGGACGTCGTCGGCTTCTGGATCGCTCTGGCGATCGCGAATCGCGGTCACAACACAACACCGTATCTCGTGGTTGTGAAGATCTTGCCAGCACCGCCGCCGACGTGGGGGTACAGCCACCCGGCGGCGTGACTCCGGTGGACCCGCGGGGTGGTGGTGTGATGTGGTCCAGTCCTTCGGGCTCGGCTCGTCCGCGGACTCCGCTGCGCGCCGGTCGTCGCAGGTGGGAGGCCTGCGCGGACCCGCCGGTCAGCCCGCCAGGCCGGACACCGCCGGGCGGGGCGCTGACCGAATCGCCGGATGTGTGCCTGCGCCCGCGACCGGCCCTGGAGCGCGGAAGTCGACAGTCCGGGCCCGTCCGGTCAGCTGGCCGCCAGTTCGTCCCCCTTCCGCACCTGCGGGACCGCCGCCGGGCTGCCCGCCGCGTCGGTCAGCGGGGCCACCGCCGCCCGGAACGACTCGAGGGCCTCCAGCTCCCGCCGTCGCGCCGACAGGAACCGCTGGAGGTGCGTGCTCGACAGGTTCAGCGCGTCCACCGCGCCGCCCGCCGCCCGGTGCGCGGCCGCCGCACCCGCACGCACCTGCTCGACGTCCGCCTCCAGCGTGCGGTCGCTCGCCGCGAACAGGGCCGCCGACGCCAGCACGCCGAAGCCGGTCGGCCCGCAGAGGAACACCCGGCGGTCGATGAGCCAGCGCAACAGCTCCGGGTCAGTGTCCAGCGCCGCGACCACGGCGGCGTCGGACGGGACGAACATGATCGTGCCGTAGATCGCGTCCGCCCAGCGCTGGTAGTTCTTGCCGGCGAGCTCGGCCGCCCGGGAGCGGACCTGACGGACGTGCGCGCGCAACGCGTCGATCCGCTCCTCCGGGTCGTCGGTCTCCACCGCCTCCGCCCAGATCGCCATGCTCGCCTTCGCGTCGACCGGGACCGCGCGGTCGCCGCCCACCCGCAGCACCATGTCCGGCTTCGCCGAGCCGCCGCCCGCGACGTCCGTCTGCAGGGTGAAGTGCAGGTTCTCGCGCAGCCCGAGCGCGCGGGCCGTCTCCACGAGGACCTGTTCGCCCAGTTCGCCGCGCCCGCTGATCGAGGCGAAGGCGACCTCGTAGCGGCGCAGGGCCAGCTGCTGCTGGTCCGCCTTGGCCCGCTCGGCCGCCACCTGCCGGGCCGCCGCGTCCGCCCGGCGCATCCCGTCGTTGTACAGCCGCCACAGCACCGCGACGGCGAACAGCAGCAGGACCGCGAGCACGATCGCCGCGGTGGTCAGCACCGTCGCCACTTCCGCCTCCTCCCTCCGGGCCGCCTGGTTCGGACCGCGGGGACATCATGGCGGACGGCACCGACAAAAACCGCAGCCGAACCGTCGCTCTGGGTAGCTGACCTGCGAACAACTGGAATTCGCGTGGGCGTGTTGGCCACCGAAGACGATCCCGCGCGTCCTGAAGACGGGGGTGGGCGATGACACGGCGGATCGACGTGACGCACCTGCCCGAGGACGTCGTGGCGCTGATCGACGCCCTCGGGCCCGGCGAAAACCTGGTGCTCACGCGGGAAGGCGAGCCGGTCGCGGTGATCCGCGGCGCCGGTAAGCCACCGCGCCGCGGCGACGTGACGGTGGTGGCCACCGCGATGAAGCTTCCGGCTTCGGCACGGACGTCCCTGGCCGCCGAGCTCGGCACGGACTACGTCGTGCTGGACCTGCACGCGGCGCCGTCGACGGCCGACGCCGTGCTCGTCCCGCCGGCGAGCCCGCAGCTGGTCGCGCACGTCCGGTCGATGTTCCCGCGGGCCCGCGTCGTGGTCACCGAGATCGAGGACGAAGAGCTCGGGATCAGTTACCGCGGCCCGATCCACCGCATGCTCGACGCCGGTGCCGAGACCTATCTGGCCTCGACCACGCTCCCGCGGCTGGCCGAGCAGCTCGACGCCGTCACCCGGCGACGGCAGGTCGCGGGGGACGACCCCCGGTACCTGCCGAGTTAGTACACACGTTCGAGTGAGCCGGCGGCGAGCCTTCGCGATTTCGTCGGAGCCGGGTCGTACCTTGGGCCCGTGAGATTCCTGCACACCTCCGACTGGCACGTCGGGCGCACGTTCCACGGCGCCGACCTGCTCGCGGAACAGGAAGCGGTGCTCGGGCACCTCGCCGACCTCGTGGCCGGCGAGGCGATCGACGCCGTCCTGGTGGCGGGCGACATCTACGACCGCGCGGTCCCGTCGGCCGAGGCCGTCCGGGTGGCCACCGCGGCGGTCGCGCGGATCCGCGCGGCGGGCGCGCAGCTCGTCGTCACGCCGGGGAACCACGACTCGGCGCCGCGGCTCGGCGCCTTCGCGGAGTTCGCGGCGGCGGGCGGGCTGCACCTGCGCACCACGGTCGGCGGCCTGGCCGAGCCGGTGCTGCTGGACGACGCGGACGGCCCGGTCGCCGTCTACGGAATCCCTTACCTGGAGCCGGAACCGGCCCGGCACGCGCTGGGCGTGCCGGAGGCGCGCGGCCACACCGGCGTGCTCACCGAGGCCATGCGGCGGATCCGGGCGGACCTCGAAACCCGGCCGGGCGTGCGCTCGGTCGTGCTGGCGCACGCGTTCGTCACCGGCGGCGAGCCGACCGAATCCGAGCGCACGATCGCGGTCGGCGGCGTCGAGCAGGTGCCCGGCTCGGTCTTCGACGGCGTCGACTACGTCGCGCTCGGCCACCTCCACGGGCCGCAGACGCTCGCCGAGCACCTCCGGTACTCCGGCAGCCCGCTCGCGTATTCGTTTTCCGAAGCGCGGCAACGCAAATCGGTCTGGCTGGTCGACCTGGACGCGCACGGCCTCGCCGAAGTCCGGCGGCACGAGCTGCCCGTGCCGCGGGCACTGGCGACTCTCCGCGGCGAGCTCGACGACCTGCTCGCCGACCCGGCGCACGACGCGTACCTCGAGCACTTCCTGTCGGTCACGGTCACCGACCGGGTGCGCCCGGTCGACGCGATGCGGCGGCTGCGCGAGCGGTTCCGGTACGCGGTCCACCTGGAGTGGGAACCCGAGGGCGGGTATGCCGGCGCCCCGCTCCGGTACTCCGACGCCGTGCGCGGCCGGTCGGACATCGAGATCTCGCGCGGCTTCCTCGACGACTGCCGCGGTGCCCCGCCGACCGAGAGCGAAGAGCAGCTCTTGTTCGAGGCCCTCGAAGCGGCCGACCGGGGGGCGCTCGCGAAATGAGGCTGCACAGGCTGGAGGTCGAAGCCTTCGGGCCGTACTGCGCACGCGAGGTGGTCGACTTCGACGTGCTGGGCGCCGACGGTCTCTTCCTCCTGCACGGCGAAACGGGCGCGGGCAAGACGACGTTGCTCGACGCGATCGCGTTCGCGTTGTTCGGCGTGGTTCCCGGTGCCCGCAACGAAGCCAAGCGGTTGCGCTGCGACCTGGCCGAGACCGACCAGGTCACCGAGGTCGCGCTGGAGCTCACCGTGCAGGGGCACCGGCTGAAGATCGTGCGCAACCCCGAGTACCAGCGGCCGAAGCGGCGCGGCGAAGGCACGACCACCCAGCAGGCGCGGGTGTCGCTGAGCTGGATCGGCACCGCGCCCGCCGGGCTGCCACCGGAGGGCCTGATCCGGATCGAGGAGGTCGCGCGCACCGTCGAGCGGCTGCTCGGGATGACGGCGGCGCAGTTCTTCCAGGTGGTCCTGCTACCGCAGGGCGAGTTCGCCCGGTTCCTGCGGTCGGACACCGCCGAGCGCGAGAAGCTCCTCGAACGGCTCTTCGGCACCGAACGCTTCGCCGACGTCGAGCGCTGGTTCGCCGACCTGCGTGCCGAGCGCGGCCGGGAACTGGAGCACCAGCAGGGAAAAGTGCGCGAACTGCTGGCGAGGTACGCGCAGGAAGCACAGCAGGACCCGCCCGAGGCGGAGGTCGCGGAGTGGGTCGGTGCGGTGCTGGAGGCGTCCGCCGAGCGCGTCCGACAGGTCACGGCCGAAGAGGAGCGCACGCGGGCGGCGGCCCAGCGCGCGGACGTCTACCTGCAGGAAGAACGCGCCGGCGCCGAGAAGATCCGGCGGGTCCGGACCGCGCACCTGCGGCTCGTCGAGATCACCGAGCAGGCGCCGCAGCGCGCCGAATGGGCGCAGGAGGTCGCGGCCGCGCGGCGCGCGGCCGGGGTCGCGGTGGAGGCCGACCTGCTCGACCGGCGTGCCGCCGAGCTGACCGAGGCCGAGCAGGCGGAAAAGGCTTGTGGCGCCCAGTTGCGCGAGTTCGGCACCCGCGCGACCGGGGACTTGAAGGCGCGGGCGGCCACCGCGCGCGAAGAGGCCGGCGCGGTCGCGGAACTGGTCGCCGAGGCCGAGCTGCAGCAGCTCGACATCATGCGGCGCGACGACCGCAAGCTGGCCGCGGTCACCGCCCAGCAGCAGGTCGAAGCGCTGACCGCCGAGCTGGCCGAGATCCCCGGCCGGCTCGCCGAACTGCGGGCGGACGCCCTCAAAGCGGCCGAAGCCGAGGCCAAGCTCGAGGGCGCCAAGGCCAAGGTCGAGGAGCTGCGGGCCTTCGCGCGCGACGCAAGTGAGCTGCCCGAAGCCCAGGCGAAAGTCGGACGCGGTGAGGCGAAGCTGCGCGAGGTCGTCGACACCCACCAGGCGGCTCGCCAGCGTCGGCTCGACCTGCGCGAGCGGCGGCTCGACGGGATGGCGGCCGAGCTGGCCGCCGCACTGCCCGACGGGGCGCCCTGCCCGGTCTGCGGGTCAGCCGAGCACCCGGCGCCGGCGAACCGGGACATCGCCCTCGTCGACCCGGCCGAGGAGCGTGCCGCCGAAGAGGCCGAGCAGGCGGCCGACGCGGTGCGGCAGCGGGTCGTCGTCGCGCTGGAAGAGGCCAAAGCGCGGCTGGCGGGTCTGCTGGACCGGCTGGGTGGGCGCACCGCCGAGTCGATCACGGCGGAGCTGGCCGAAGCACGCTCCGCCGTCGCCGCCCTGACCGAGCAGGCGGCCGGCAAGGCCAAGCTCGGTCAGCAGGTCGTGCTGCTGGAGCGCGACCTCGAGGTCCGGACGGACCGCCGTCGCAAGGCCGAACAGGAAATGACCGAGGCGGCGACCGACGTCCGGGCCCTGGACGAACGGCTGGCCGAGCGCGAACGCCGGCTGGTCGCCGGCCGCGGCGAGTTCGCGGACGTCGGTGCCCGGCGCGCGCACCTCATCGGGCTGGCCGAGGCCCTGGAAGCGGTCGCCGAGGCCCGGACCGCCGTCGCGGGCGCCCGGGAGCGTGTCGCGCAACAGCGTGCCCTGGTCGAGGCGGCGGTCAAGGCGAAGGGGTTCACGTCGCTGAAGAAGGCGCGGGCCGCGATGCTGCCGGACGAGCAGATCGAGAAGCTGGAACAGGGCATCGCCGAGGCCGAGGCGGCCGCGGCGGGCGCGCGGGCCCTGCTGTCCGAACCGGACCTCTTCGGGATCTCGCCGGACGACGTCGCGGACGTCGGCCGTGCGGCCGACGCGGCGGAGCTGGCCCGGGCCCGCTCCGACTCCGCGTATGCGGCGCTGCGAGTCGCGACGGCCCAGCACGAAGAACTGACACGGCTGGCCGGTCTGCTGCGCAAGGCCCTCACCGGGCTCGCGCCGGCCGAGGCGGCGTACGCCGAGCTGAAAGCCTTGGCGGAGGTCGTCAACGGGCGCGGGCAGAACAGCCGGAAGATGTCGCTGCGCTCGTACGTGCTGGCGGCGCGGCTGGAAGAGGTGGCGGTCGCCGCCACGCACCGGCTGCGCACGATGAGCCAGGGCCGGTATTCGTTCGTGCACTCCGATGCGGCCGGGGCACGCGGCACCCGGGGCGGGCTCGGCATCGACGTGCTGGACGACTATTCGGGCACCATCCGCCCGGCGAAGACGCTTTCCGGCGGCGAGTCGTTCCTCGCGTCCCTGGCCCTGGCGCTGGGCTTGGCCGACGTCGTCGCGGGGGAGACCGGTGGCGCGCTGCTGGACACCCTGTTCGTCGACGAGGGGTTCGGCACCCTGGACGCCGAAACCCTCGACGTCGTCATGAACATCCTCGACGAACTCCGCGCGGGCGGCCGGGTGGTCGGCCTGGTCTCGCACGTCGAGGAACTGCGGCAGCGCATCCCGACGCGGCTGCGGGTCCGGAAGGCCCGCACGGGCTCGACGCTGGAGGTGCGGGCCGGCTGAATTCTCGGACAAGATGAAGGCATGACCGACCAGCCGCCGAACGACCTGCCCCGTTACCGCCTGCTCACCGGCCCGGACGACGCGAAGTTCTGCCACCGGGTCAGCGAAGCGCTCGAGCTTGGGTACCGCCTGTACGGCTCGCCGTCCGCGACGTTCGACGGTGACCAGGTGATCGTCGCGCAGGCGTTGCTGTGGCAGGGCGAGCAGGGCTGAGGCCGGGTCAGGCCGCGTGCCAGGGGTACGTTCCGGCGTAGCACCACGGTGTCCACGTGCGGGCGCGCTGTGGCAGGGCGTGCAGGGTCAGGCCGCGTGGCGGAGGTACATCCCGGCGTAGGAGCACCACGGCGTCCACGCGCGGGCCCGCTCCGGCAGCGAGGCGGGCGGGATACCCAGTGCCTCGGCGCCGCGGCGGACCTCGGCGTCGCCGGCCGGCAGCACGTCCGGAGCGCCGAGCACGCGCATGAGCACGTGATCGGCGATGGCGGCATCGATTCCCGGGCACGCGAGCAGGTCGGCACGCAGCTCCGCCGCGTCGCGGCCGACGTGGATGTCCAGCCGGCCCTCGGCCAGTGCGGCGGCGACGCCGGTCACGGTCGCGCCGCAGCCGGCTGTCGCGATCTGGGCCGCCGTCGGGAACAGCCTGGTCACGCCCCACTCGCCCGGCACCTCGTCGCCCGGCGGAGGCGGACCTTCGAGCAGGGCGCGGAGCAGCAGCTCGTCCCCGTCGACGGCCCCCGGGACCCGGATCCCCGGCACCGCCGCGACGACCGGTGCCAGCGCCGGGTCCGCGCCGAGGACGCGGGTGACCGCCGCGGGGTCCGCGTCGAGGTCGAGCAGCCGGCGGACCCGGCTCACCGCGCTGCCGAGGTCGCGCAGGTCGGTGAGCAGCAGCTCGCAGCGGACGTGGTTCGGCTCCGGGGTCAGCCGGACGAGGCCGGTGCCGTGGGCGAGCCGGAGCGTCCGCGCGTAGGCGGTCGAAGTCACCTCTTCGACGTCCGGGATCGCGTGCGCGGCGAAGTAGCGAAGCAACCCGGCCGCGTCGAACGGCGGCCGGAACGGCAACCGCAGGCTCAAGCGGGTTCCGCTCACCTCGCCTTGGCGTCGTCGTGACGCGGCGAAGGCGCGAAGCTGCGAAGGCGTCGTCGCGAACACTTCGCGGATCGTCTCGTTGAACTGCCGGACGCTGGAGAAGCCGGCCGCGAACGCGACGTCGGTGAGCGGCAGCCCGGACACCTCGATGAGCAGCCGCGCCGAGTGCGCGCGGTGGGCCCGGGCCAGGGCGAGCGGGCCCGCGCCGAGCTCGGCGGTGAGCACCCGGCCGAGCTGGCGTTCCGAGTAGCCGAGGCGCCGGGCGAGGCCGGGGACACCTTCGCGCTCCACCGTGCCGTCGGAGATCAGGCGCATCGCGCGCGCCGCGAGGTCGGCGCGCACGTTCCAGTCCGGCGAGCCCGGGACGGCGTCGGGCAGGCAGCGGCGGCAGGCGCGGAAGCCGTTGGCCTGCGCGGCCGCCGACGTCGGGAAGAAGCGGACGTTCTGCTCCTTCGGCGTCGAGGCCGGGCACGACGGGCGGCAGTAGATACCGGTGGTGCGGACCGCCATGATGAACTGGCCGTCGAAGCGCGAGTCGCGGGCGGTGACCACGCGGTAGCAGCGTTCGGCGTCCCGCCACAGGGCGAGCGTGTCGGTGACCATGAATCCGAGCATGCCAGCAGGTCAGGGCCGTTGCTGGCGGAAATCCGACGCCGCGTTGGGTGCACGCCGGGTGGCGGGGGCGAGCCACGTAGACTGCGGGGTCGTGAGCCTCACCCTCGGTATCGTCGGCCTGCCCAACGTCGGCAAGTCCACCCTGTTCAACGCGCTGACCCGCAACGACGTGCTCGCCGCGAACTACCCGTTCGCGACGATCGAGCCGAACGTCGGCGTGGTGCCGCTGCCGGACCCGCGGCTGGACAAGCTGGCGGAGCTGCACAAGTCGGAGAAGATCGTCCCGGCCGTGGTGTCCTTTGTGGACATCGCGGGCATCGTGAAGGGCGCGTCCGAGGGTGCCGGGCTGGGCAACAAGTTCCTCGCCAACATCCGTGAAGCCAACGCGATCTGCCAGGTCATCCGGGTGTTCGACGACCCCGACGTGGTGCACGTCGACGGCCGGATCGACCCGTCGAGCGACATCGAGACGATCAACACCGAGCTGATCCTCGCCGACCTGCAGACGCTGGACAAGGCGCTGCCGCGGCTGGAGAAGGAAGCGCGGACGAAGAAGGAGAACAAGCCCGCGCTGGACAACGCCCAGAAGGCGAAGGAGATCCTCGACGCCGGGCGCACGCTCTTCCAGGCGCAGAAGGAAGTCGACTTCGACGCCCTGCGCGAGCTGAGCCTGCTGACGACGAAGCCGTTCCTCTACGTCTTCAACGCGGACGAGTCGGTGCTTACCGACGAAGCCCGCCGCGAGGAGCTGACCAAGCTGGTCGCCCCGGCGGACGCGGTGTTCCTCGACGCGAAGGTCGAGGCGGAGCTGCTGGAGCTGGACGACGAAGAGTCGGTGCGCGAGCTGCTCGAGTCCGTCGGCCAGCCGGAGCCGGGCCTGTACGCGCTGGCCCGCGCGGGCTTCCACACGCTGGGCCTGCAGACGTACCTGACGGCGGGCCCGAAGGAGTCCCGCGCCTGGACGATCCCCCAGGGCGCAACGGCCCCGCAGGCGGCGGGCGTCATCCACACGGACTTTGAGCGCGGCTTCATCAAGGCGGAAATCGTCTCGTACGACGACCTGATGGAGGCCGGCTCGATGGCGGCGGCCCGAGCGGCGGGCAAGGTCCGCATGGAGGGCAAGGACTACGTCATGGCCGACGGCGACGTGGTGGAGTTCCGCTTCAACGTATGACGCGGCCGTTGTCGCCGGCCGAGCGAGCCGTGCTGGACCACCTGCTCGCCGGCGAGTTCCCCGGCGCGCCGCGGCTGCGTGCCCAGCTGCCCACGGCGCGGGTCACCGGAACCTGCGCCTGTGGGTGCCCGACGATCGACTTCGTGGTGGACCCGGCCCTGCCCGCGGCCGACCTCGACGGCCGGGTGGTGGTGGAGGCCGACGCACCCGACGGCGGCATCATCGTGTTCGCCGAGGAAGGGCGGCTGTCGGGACTCGAGTACTGGTCCGTGCGTGACGACGTCCCAGCGGAGTTCCCGCCGCCGGAGCAGATCCAGCGAGCCGGGTAGCGACAGCCACTCCGACGAGTACGCCGCCGCACTGGAAGCCAGGGCGACGGCGCTCGATCGGCGGGTCCGGCTCAGCCGAGGATGCCCATCAGGGCGATCGTGATCAGCACCACCGCGGGGGCGAGGGCGTTGATCCAGGCGCGCTGGGCGGGGGTGAGGGCGGCGGTGCTGTTCATGGCGTTTCCTTGGGCCGAAAACCGATGCTTCCGCCCTGCTCAGCGCGCTGATCATGCCCTTCGTTAGCGGCTGTGATCGAACTCACCGGCATCCGGGTGACGACGGCCGCGGGCGGTGAACCAGAGCACGCCGCCGGCCGCTGCCACCATCGCCGCGAATGCCGCCGTGCCCACCACGATCGCCTGCGTCATGATCCGTCTCTCCTAGCAAAGGTCGTTTACCGAGAGACGTCGAAATCGCGAAAAAGTGCACCCAGAGTTACCGAAGTCACACCGAGTCGAGCACCGAGTCGATCTCGGCCGCCAGCGAGAAGTCCTTCGCCGTCAGGCCGCCCGCCGAATGCGTCGAGAGCCGGAACGTCAGCGTGCGCCAGCGGATGTCGATGTCCGGATGGTGGTCGGCCTGCTCGGCCAGCACCGCCACGCGGTCCACCACCTCGATCGCCTGCGGGAACGAGGCGAGCTCCACCTCGCGGGAGATCACCGCTCCCGACCTGGTCCAGCCCGTGCCCAGGCGTTCGTCGGCCTCGGAGTCGCTCAAGATTTCCGTCATGTCTCCATGGTCTTACGTCCTGGACTACGCTGCACGGTTGCCACGGGAGTCCGGCCGGTGCCGGGCTGAGAGGCGGGTATCCGCGACCGTTCGCACCTGACCGGATCATGCCGGCGTAGGGAGGGCTTCACCCCTCTTCGTCCGGTGAAGTGCAGGAGGGGTAGATGAAACGCAGGGCTGCGCGCGCCGCGACGGCCGTTGTCGTCGTGGGGGCCGTCACCGCGGGGTGCTCGCTGTCGAGCGGCGACGGCGGCACCCAGCAGACGCCCACCGTCACCCTCGTGACGCACGATTCCTTCCTGGCGCCGCAGGAGGTGCTCGACGCCTTCCAGAAGCAGTCGGGCATCAAGATCTCCGTGCTCAAGCAGGGCGACGCCGGTTCGCTGACCAACAAGCTCGTGCTGACCAAGGCCAACCCCATCGGGGACGTCGCGTACGGCGTCGACTCGACCTTCGCCTCGCGCGCGCTCAAGGAGGGCGTCTTCGACGCCTACACCAGCCCCGAGGCCGACCGCGGGCCGCAGCGCTACGCCGTCGACCCCGAGCACCGGCTCTCCGCGGTCGACGTCGGCGACGTCTGCGTCAACGTCGACACGAACTACTTCACGAGCAAGGGCATCCCGGCGCCCGGGACCTACGACGACCTCGCCGACCCGAAGTACAAGGACCTGCTGGTCGCGGAGGACCCGGCGACGGCGTCCCCGGGGCTCGCGTTCCTGCTCGGCACGATCGCGAAGTACGGCGAGGCCGGCTGGAAGGACTACTGGAGCAAGCTGAAGGCCAACGGGGTCAAGGTCGTCAGCGGCTGGGAAGAGGCCTACACCAAGGACTTCTCCGGCTCGGCGGGCAAGGGGCCGCGCCCGATCGTCGTCTCGTACGCGTCTTCGCCCGCCGCCGAGGTCGGTGACGACGGCAAGCCGCGCACCAAGGCGCTGCTCGACACCTGCTACCGGCAGGTCGAGTACGCCGGCGTGCTGGCGAACGGCAAGCAGACCGACAGCGCGCGCAAGGTCGTGGACTTCCTGCTCTCGCAGCAGTTCCAGACGACCGTCGCGGCGAACATGTACGTCTACCCGGCGCGGCAGGACGTCGAGCTGCCCGCGGGCTGGGCGCAGGTCGCGCCGCTGCCGCAGAAGCCGCAGACGCTGCCCGCGGACCAGGTCCAAGCCGGGCGCGAGAAGTGGATCGGCGAATGGCGCACGCTCGTGCAGTGACATCCGAGGCCTCGCCTCGGGCCGGGGGTTCCGCCGCCCGGAACCCCCGAAAACCACCGGTCCTGGCCCCGCCCAGGACCGCTCGAGGGGTCGGCCTGGCGCTGCTCGGCCTGGCCCCGATCGGGTTCCTGGTGGTGTTCTTCGCCTGGCCGGTGCTCGCGATCATCGGCCGCGGGTTCGCCGCGGGCGGTCTCGACACCGTCCTCGGCGACGTGCGCACCTGGCAGCTGGCCGGCTTCACCGTGGCGACGGCGGCCGCGTCGACGGTCGTCGCCGTGGTCGCCGGGCTGCCCGTGGCGTTCCTGCTGGCCCGGGTGAAGCTGCCCGGCGTCGGTCTTGCGCGGACGCTGGTGCTCGTTCCGTTCGTGCTGCCGACCGTGGTCGTCGGCCTGGCGTTCCGGGCGCTCTGGCCGGACGGCGGCGTGCTGCCGATCGTGCTGGCCAACGCCTTCTTCAACGTCGCCGTCGTCGCGCGGACCGTGGCCGGGCTGTGGGCCCGGCTGGACCCGCGGACAACCGACGCCGCCCGCGCGCTCGGCGCGTCGCCGTGGCGGGCCTTCCGGTCGGTGACGCTGCCCGCGCTGGCCCCCGCGATCGCGTCCGCCGCGGCCGTCGTGTTCCTGTTCTGCGCCACCAGTTTCGGCGTCGTGCTCATCCTCGGTGGCGCGAAGTACCGGACTCTCGAGACCGAGATCTACCTGCGGACCGTCGACCTCCTGGACCTTTCGGGCGCGGCGGCGCTTTCGCTGATCCAGTTCGCGGCCGTGGTCGCCGCGCTGGTGCTCGGCGGCCTGGCGCGACGGCGCAAGGACGGCGCCCGGACCGGGTCCGGCCGGGTGCGACGACCCCGCCGCGGGGAGTGGTGGGTCATCGGCGCCGCGGGCGTGGTGCTCGCACTGCTGCTGACGCCGATCGTGGCGCTGCTCGCCGAATCGGTGTCCGCCGGGAACGGCTGGAGCCTGGCCGGTTATCGAGCGTTGACCACCACCGGAGAGAAGGGCGCGCTGCAGGTTTCCGGCTGGGACGCCGCGGTCAACTCGCTCAAGGTGGCGATCGACGCGACGCTGCTCGCGATGGTCGTCGGCGTGCTCGCGTCCGTCGTGCTGGTGGCGCTGCGGCGCTCGCCGGCGAAGGCCGCGCGCGGGCTCGGCGAGACGATGGACGCCGTGCTGATGCTGCCGCTCGGGGTGTCCGCGGTGACCGTCGGGTTCGGCTACCTGGTGACGCTCGACGCGCTGCCCGGCGACCTCCGGACGTCGCCCTACCTCGTGCCGCTGGCCCAGGCGCTGGTGATCATCCCGCTGATCGTGCGGATGGTGCTGCCGGTGCTGCGCTCGGTCGACGTCCGGTTGCGGCAGGCCGCGTCGACGCTCGGCGCGAGCCCGCTTCGGGTCTGGCGCGAGATCGACCTGCCGCTGACGCTGCGTCCACTGGTCGCGGCGGCCGGGTTCGGGTTCGTCGTGGCACTCGGCGAGTTCGGCGCCACCAGCTTCCTCGCCCGGCCGGCCGCGCCGACGCTGCCGGTCGCGATCGCGTCGCTGATGGGACGCCCCGGCGAGCTGAACAACCAGATGGCGTACGCCGCGTGCGCGGTGCTGATGCTCGTGACGGTGCTGGCCGTCGCGCTGATCGACCGGCTCGGACGCGGCCGGGTGGGAGAGTTCTGATGGCGCTGTCGGTGCGGGACCTGACCGTCCACTACGGATCGTTCGCGGCGGTCCGCGACGTCCGGCTGGACATCGCCGACGGTGAGGTGCTGGCGCTGCTCGGGCCGTCCGGCTCGGGCAAGTCGACGCTGCTGCGCGCGATCACCGGGCTGGAGCCGTCGGCGCGGGGCGCGGTGAGCTGGGACGGCGAAGACCTCGGCGCGGTGCCGGTGCACCGCCGCGGGTTCGGCCTCGTCTTCCAGGACGGCCAGCTGTTCGGCCACCGCGACGTCGCCGCGAACATCGCGTTCGGCCTGCGGATGCACGGCGTGTCACGCGCGCAGTGGGCGGCACGGGTCGCCGAGCTGCTGGCCCTGGTCGGCCTGACGGGCTTCGAAAAGCGCCGGGTGACGGAACTGTCCGGCGGCCAAGCGCAGCGGGTGGCGCTGGCCAGGGCGCTGGCGCCGAAGCCGCGGCTGCTGCTGCTCGACGAGCCACTGTCCGGGTTGGACGCCGGCCTGCGCGAGCAGCTGGCCATCGACCTCGCGGACCTGTTGCGGCGCAGCAAGATCACGGCCCTGCTCGTGACGCACGACCAGGAGGAGGCGTTCACGCTGGCCGACCGCGTCGCCGTCCTCGACGACGGCGAGGTCCGCCAGGAGGGCGCGGTCCGGCGCGTCTGGCGCAACCCGGCGGACGACGACGTGGCGCGCTTCCTCGGCGTGACGACGTTCGTGGACGGTGTCGTGGCGGGCGGGGTGGCGCACACGCCACTGGGTGACGTCCCGCTCCCGGACGCCGACGACGGCCCGGTGCGGCTCGGCCTGCGCCCGCACGCGCTGCGGGTGGCGGCCGACGGCGTGCCCGGCGAGGTCGTCGCGGCGGTGCACCGGCGCGAGCATGTGCGGCTCGTCGTGCGGCTCGAAGAGTCCACTGTGGACGCCGTCGCCCCGGCGGCGTCCGACCTGCGCGCCGGGGACGCGGTCGAGCTGGAACTCGATCCGGACGGCGTCGCGCTGGTGGGCTGACTCAGCCGGCCCAGTGCGCGAGGAGGTCCAGCGCGGACTCCGACGGGCTGCCGGGGTCCGCGGTGAACGTGATCAGCCGCTGCCCCGAGAAGTCCGGCAGCTCGAAGTTCTCGAACCGCAGCGTCAGCTCGCCCGCGACCGGGTGGCGGAACCGCTTGCGCCCGTGCGTGCGCTGCTGCACCACCCGGCCCGACCACAACGTCCGGAACGTCTCGCTCCGCAGGGTCAGCTCGCCGACGAGCGTCGCGAGTGCCTTGTCCGTCGCGTACTTCGCGGCGACGAGCCGCAGCTGGCCGACGGTCGCGCGGGCGACGTCGGGCCAGTCCGGGAACACCTCGCGGCTCGCCGGGTCGAGCAGGCAGAACCGGGCGAGGTTGCGGGCCGGCGTCGCCGCGAAGTCGAAGAACAGCTGTGCGGACAACGGGTTCCACGCCAGGACGTCGAGCCGGTGGTCGAAGACGAGCGCGGGGACGCGGTCCAGCTTCGCCAGCAGGTCCGCGAGCTCGGGCCGCACCCGGCGGGCCGACGGCGGCCGGGCGGGCCGGGCCGCGGCGAGGTCGTACAGGTGCGCGCGTTCGACGTCGTCCAGCCGCAGGGTCCGGGCCAGCGCGTCGAGGACCTCGGGGGACGGGCCGCGCGCCCGGCCCTGCTCCAGCCGGACGTAGTACTCGACGCTGATCCCGGCGAGCTGCGCGACCTCCTCGCGCCGCAGGCCGCTCACCCGCCGCCGGGGGCCGGTGAGGATGCCGCTGTCGGCCGGCGTCGCGGCTTCCCGGCGCGACTTCAGGAAGCTGCCCAGTTCCCGGTCCATGCGGGCCAGTGTGCGGCTTCGGGCCGTCGCGAGCCTGGCCCTGCCGGTACCAGGACCGGCGGACCGACCCCCGGACAGGGGCTGGGTCCGCGGCCCGGCGCGCGGCAGGCTCGGCCGGGACGAAAGGACTTCCCCATGTGCCACCGCACCGACAGCCGCCCGCCCGCGCCGCCGACCCGGGGCGAGGTGGCGGCGGACGAACCCGTGACGCTGACTTCGGACGTCGACTTCCTCGCCCACCACGCCGTTCCGGCCGCACCGAACGGCCGCAAAGTCGTGCTGCTGCCGGACGTCCGCGGAGTGCACGCGTTCTACCGCGACCTGACCCGGCGCTTCGCCGAAGCGGGGTTCGAGACGGTGGCGATCGACTACTACGGCCGCACCGCCGGCCTCGGCGAGCGCGGCGACGGCTTCGACTGGGAGCGGCATCTCCCGGAGGTGAAACCGGCAGAGGTGGCCGCGGACGTCGCCGCGGCGAAGGACTTCCTCGGCGAGGGTGACGTCTACACGGTGGGCTTCTGCTTCGGCGCGGGCCAGTCGTGGCGCCTCTCGGCGGCCGGCCTCGGCCTGGCCGGCGTGATCGGCTTCTACGGCCTGCCGAAGCTGGTCACCGACGTGATCGACGACCTGGAAGTACCGATGCTCCTGCTCCTGGCCGGTGAAGACGTCGCGACCGGCCAAGCCGAGTTCGACGCCTTCACCGCGCGGCTGGAGCAGTCCGGCGTGCGGTACGAGCGGCACGTGTACGCGGGCGCGCCGCATTCGTTCTTCGACCGCTCGTACGCGGAGTGGGGCGAGGCCTGCGACGACGCCTGGCGCCGCGTCCTCGCCTTCACTCAGCCGTCCCGTGTGGACAGTCGCGCGTAGGCCAGCGACAGCCCGATCACGATGTAGCACGCCGCCCGCAGCGCGCCCTCGCCGAGCATCTGCGTCCCCATCGGGTCCTGCAGCACCTCGGCGGGGGCCAACGACCAGTTCTGCGTCAGCAGGAACGGGTGCAGCCAGTTCAGGGAGCTCAGGAACCCGAGGATGGTGAACACGATGTCGGCCGCCAGCACCGAAGCCACCACCAGCATCGGGTGCTCGGTCCAGCTGGAGATCGCCAGCGCCACCGCGCCGACCGCCCACAGCTGGAGCACCACCCAGCCCGCCACCAGCAGGATCCGGGCCAGCGCGGCACCCAGCGACAACGTCGTGCCCGAGAGCGTGAACAGCGAGTCCGTGCCGTTGATGATCAGCCCGGTCACGACGCCGGTGAAGCACATCGCCAGCACGGCGACCACCGACACCGTCGCGACGCCGAACGCCTTGACCGCCAGCAGCCGGCCGCGGCTCACCGGGGCGATCAGCCAGCCGCGGAGCGTGCCGTGCGCCGTCTCGCCCGCGATCGCGTCCGCGCCCGCCATGGCCGAGGCCAGCGGGAGCAGCAGGGTCAGCGTCATCACGATCGCCGCGATCGGCAGGACGAAGGCGTTGTTGACCGCGGAAGCCAGCAGCGCGCCACCGCCGCCGTCCGGGCCGCCGCCGGTCTGCGCGTTCTCGCTCACCAGCGTCAGGCCGATGCCGATGACGATCGGGATCAGGGCCAGCAGCCCGAGCACCGCCACCGTGCGCGGCCGGCGGAAGATCCAGCGCAGCTCCGCGGCCAGCAGCCGCGGCAAGGGCACCGTGTCGTGGCCCGTGCGGGCCGCCGGTGCCTCCAGTACGGCCGTCATTCCGCCCCCTCCGTCAGCCGCGCGAACAGGTCTTCCAGCCCGGTGCGGGCCCGCGTCGCCTCGTGGACCGCGACCCCCGCGCCCACGAGAACCTGCAGCACCCGCGGGGCCTCGGCCGCGGTGAGGTCGGCGCGGACGCCGTCCGGCGTGAGCCGCGCGCCGATCCGGTGCTCCCGCAGCACTTCCACGGCCTGCTCGGCGTCCGGCGTGCGGACCAGCAGGGCCGCGTTCCCCGACTCCAGCAGCTCCGCCAGCTCGCCCTGCGCGACGACGTTGCCGGCCTGCAGCACGGCCACGTGCGTGCACGTCGCCTCCACCTCGGCCAGCAGGTGCGACGACACCAGCACGGTGACGCCGTCGGCGTGCAGCTCGGCCACGATCCTGCGGATCTCCCTGGTACCCGCAGGATCGAGGCCGTTGGTCGGCTCGTCGAGCACGACCATCTTGCGCGGCACGAGCAACGCCGAAGCGAGCCCCAGCCGCTGCTTCATGCCGAGGGAGTACCCCTTGTACCGCCGGCGCGCGGCGTCCGTCAGCCCGACGCGCTCCAGCGCCGAATCGACGGCCCGGGGGATCCCGGCCGACGTCAGCCGCGGTTCGGCCGCGGCGAAGCGCAGCAGGTTGTCGCGCCCGGACAGGAACGGGTGGAAGCCCGGCCCTTCGACCAGCGCGCCGACGTCCGGCAGCGCGTGCGCGGCGGCGTCCGGCATCGGCCGGCCGAGCAGCTCGACCTCGCCTTCGGTCGGGCGCACCAGGCCCAGCAGCATCCGGATGGTGGTCGTCTTGCCCGAGCCGTTCGGGCCGAGCATCCCGACGACCGCGCCTTCGGGGATGTCGAGGTCGACGTGGTCCACCGCGACCGTGCCGCGGTAGACCTTGCGCAGGCCCCGGGTCCGCGCGGCCAGCGGGACCGCCGGGGCGGACGCCTCCGAAGAGACGTCCGCCCCGGACTCGACCGCTGTGCTGGTCACTTCTGGCCCAGGGCTTCGTACAGGACCTGCTCCGGCACCGCGCCGGCCGCGAACCGGCCGTCGTCGGTCAGCACCGCGGTGCCGACCTTCGTGGTGACGAGGTAGCCGCTGCCCCACGGGCCGCTGACCTTCTTGGCGAAGCGCTCGAGCAGCGCCTTCGGGTCGGCGTTGCGGCCCTCACGACCGGACTGCTGCTGCTTCGGCGCCGCGTTCAGCGCGTCCGCCGGGACCTTGCCGGTGACGACGGTGTCCCAGCCGTCGCCGACGACCTTGACGTCCTGCTTGGCCTGCTCGGCCCGGTCCTTGTCCGCCTGGTCGACCGTCGGCGTCTTCTCCTGCACCTTCGCGCCCTTCGGCGGGGTGAAGGTGAAGAGGTCGGCCGGCTGCTGGGTGAACTCGATCTGGCTGAACGCGACCTCGAGCGCCGGCGTCGACGTGCCGTTGCTCAGCACCGACACCCGCAGCGGCATGCGCGTCTGCGAGTCGACCGCCACGCGGATCTCGCGCAGCAGCGTCCGCTCGGTCGGCTTCGGCGTCAGGACCAGCTCGTAGGCCGGCCGGTCCGCGACGGTCGCGGTGCCGTCGACGGACACCGTGCTGCTCTCGCGGACCTTCGCCAGCAGTTCCGTCGAAGCCGCGACCGGGTCGGCCGTCTTTTCGCTGCCGGCGCCCTTCTGCTTCGCGACGTCGGCGGGGATGGTCACCTTGGTCGCGGTGTTGTTCTTGGAGCTGTAGTCCCAGACGGTCGTGCCGTCGTGGACCACGGTCTCCTGGCTGGCCCCCTGCGTCACGGCCAGGCGGCTCTTGCCCGCGCCGTCGCTGAAGATGTGCGCCGAGTCCATGTTCAGCGCCTGCGCGCCCGGCACCGCGTTCCCCACCGCGGGCAGGCCCAGGTCGTTGCTGACCTTCACCGTGCCGTCGAACGCGCCCGGCTTCGCCTTGACCACCGACTGGACCAGGTCCTCGGCGCTCACCTGCGGCAGCGCCGGCTTGTCGTCGGCGCTGGCCGGCATCGCGACGAACGCGAGCCCGCCCGCGCCGAGCGCGGTGCCGACGACCGCGGCCGTGATGCCCTTCGTCTTCGGTTTCATGCGTCTCTCCCTGTGGTGTCCCGGGCTCGAGTGTGCCCGGCTCCCTGGCCACGACGCTTCCCTCTCGAGGCTGAGATACCCCTGAAGGTTCTCCCTCCAACACTGAGATCGTGCTGAGAGCTGACGCACGACCTGCGCAAACCGGCCATGATGAACCTCGTGAAACCTCGGGTGCTGGTGGTCGACGACGAACCGGGCGTGCGGAAGGCGCTGCAGCGCGGTCTGCGCGCGGAGGACATGGACGTGGTCACGGCCGCGGACGGGCCCACCGGGCTGCAGCTGGCGAGCACCGGCTCGTTCGACGTCATCCTGCTCGACATCATGCTGCCCGGGTTGTCCGGCTACCGCGTGCTGGAGCGGCTGCGCAAGGACGGCGTCACCACGCCGGTGCTGCTCGTCTCGGCCAAGGACGGCGAGATCGACCAGGCCGACGGCCTCGACCTCGGCGCCGACGGCTACCTCGTCAAGCCGTTCTCCTTCGTGGTGCTGGTCGCGCAGGTCCGCGCGACGCTGCGCCGTGCCGGGCCCGAGGCCGGCCGCGGCACGCTGCGGCTCGGCGCGCTGGAGGTCGACCGCGGGCTGCGTCAGGTGCGCTGGAACGGCGAGGAGGTCGGGCTGAGCCCGCGCGAGTTCGCCCTGCTCGAGGTGCTCGTCGGCCGGGCCGGCACGGTCGTCACGAAGGACGAGCTGCTGCGGGCGGTCTGGGGCGAGGAGCAGGCCGTCACGCGCAACCTCGTCGAGGTGTACGTCGGGTACGTGCGGCGCAAGCTCGACGCGGTCGGCGCCGGTGCGCTGCTGCGGACCGTCCGCGGGCACGGCTACCTGGCCTCCGACGCGCAGCTCGACGAGGTCATCACCCCGTGAGCTCCTGGTGGCGGGGCCGGTCCCTGCAGGTCCGGATCACCCTGCTGGCCGCGACGATCACCCTCGGCTGCCTGCTCGGCCTGGCCGCGCTGGCCGCGTCGAACCTCTCGCCGCTGCTCATCGACTCGGTCGACCGCGAGCTGACGGGTGCGCTCGGCCCGGCCGGCGCCGAGGTGGGCGCCGGGCGTCCGCTGGCCGGCACGGCTCCGGTGACGCTGCGGGTGCTGGACATCTCGGGCGCGCCGGCGGACGGCGGCACGCCGACCGGGCTCGCCCCCTCGGACGTCTCGACGCTCAAGGCGGGCCAGCCGGTGCAGCGCGACGGCGCCCGGTACCTCGGCACGGTCGTCAGCACGCCCGACGGGTCGCAACGGCTGGTCGTCGCGGGCGCGGGCCTGGTCGGGTTCTCCGCCGCGGTGCACTACGGCGGGGTGTGGCTGGTGGTGGTCGCCTCGGTCGGGGCACTGGTCGCGGGGCTGGCGACGTGGCTGGTGGTGCGGCTTTCGCTGCGTCCGGTCGCGCGCATGCGGGGCTCGGTGCGGTCGTTGCCGCCGGGGTCGCGGCTGGCGCTGCCGGGCTCGCACGACGAGCTGCGCGCGCTCGCCGAGGAGTTCAACGCCCTTTTGGCGCGGCAGGAGCAGGCGGCCGAACGGTTGCGCCGGTTCACCGGCGACGCGGCCCACGAGCTGCGGTCGCCGGTCGCGTCCATCCGGGTGCAGGCCGAGGTCGCGGTCACCAACCCCGATCCGGAGCTGGCCCAGGAGACCCTTTCGGACATCCTCACCGAGGCCGAGCGGCTGTCGTCGCTGCTGGACGGGCTCTTGTCGCTGGCGCGTTCGGACGCGGGGGAGGTGCCCGCGTCGGAGCCGGTCGAGCTGGTCAGCGAGGTGCGCGCGGCCGTCGCGCGACTGCCGGCCGGGGCGCCGGAAGCGCGGGTGAGCAACGCGGTCCAGCAGGCCTGGGCATCGGCGGCGCACGCGGAGGTGGAGCTGGTGCTCGACAACCTGCTGCGCAACGCCTGCCGCTACGCGCGCGGCGAGATCGTGGTCTCGGTGCTGGCGTCGCGTTCGTCGGTGCGCGTGGTGGTCGACGACGACGGCCCGGGCATCGCGCCGGAGCACCGCGAGAAGGTCTTCGACCGGTTCTACCGCATCGCGGACGACCGGGCCCGCTCGTCGGGGGGAACGGGACTCGGGCTGGCGATGGTCGCGGAGACCGTCCGGCGGCGGGGTGGCCGGGTCCAGGTGGGCGAGTCGCCGGACGGTGGGGCCCGGTTCGTCGTCACCTGGCGGCCCGCTTCGGGTGACTGAAAGGGCATCTCGCGTGATTGGGGAGGCATCTCGCGTGATTGGGGAGGCATCTCGCGTGATTGGAGGGGCATCACGTGTGATTGGCGGGACGACACGGTCGGCCGTGGGGGCTTCCGGGTAGATTCCGGGGCTGTGAACGGTGTGATCGTGGGTGCCGCCCTGGTGCGCGACGGCAAGCTGCTGGCCCAGCAGCGGGCCTGGCCGCCGGGGCACGCGGGGCAGTGGGAACTGCCCGGTGGCCGGGTCGAGGCGGGCGAGTCCGAAGCCTTCGCGCTGGCCCGCGAGTGCAGCGAGGAGCTCGACGTCGTCATCGAGGTCGGGCGGCGCGTCGGTGAAGACGTCCCGCTGCCCGGCGAGAAGGTCCTCCGCATCTATGCCGCGAAGCTCGTTTCGCCCGGTGAGGAGCCGCGGGCCGTCGAGCACCTGGCCGTCCGCTGGCTCGGGCCCGACGACCTCGACGACGTCGACTGGCTGCCCGCCGACCGCATCCTGCTCCCGGCCTTCCGCGAACTGCTCGCGAGTCCGTGAAGGCCACATCGAGACCTCGATGTGGCCTTCACGGCTCTTCAACAGGCGCCGATCATCCGCAACGCCGCGTCGAGCCGGTGGGAGCCGCGCTCACGGGCACGGTCCGCGCCCGCCTTGCGCACGCGGTCCAGCTCCGCGACGTCGTCGAGCAGCGTTAACGCTCGTTCACGCAGGGGGCCGACCTCCTCGATCACGGCGTCGGCGACGGCGTCCTTCACCGCGCCGTACGACGAGAACTCCTCCGCCAGCTCGGCCGGGGAGCCGCCGCGGCAGGCCGCGAGGATCTCCAGCAGGTTCGCCATCCCCGGCCGGTTGTCCGGGTCGTGCACCGGCACCGAGCCGCCGTCGGTGACCGCGCGGCGGATCTTGCGGCGGATCTGGTCCGGCTCGTCCAGCACGAACACCACGCCCACCGCGTCCCGCGTCGACTTCGACATCTTGCGGGCCGGGTCCGCGAGGTCCCGGACGCGCGCGCCGGCCGGCGGCAGCACCGCGCGGGGAACGGTGAACACGTCGCCGTAGGTGCCGTTGAACCGCTTGGCCAGCGTCCGCGTCAGCTCGACGTGCTGGCGCTGGTCCTCGCCGACCGGGACCTCGTCCGCGCCCTGCAGCAGGATGTCCGCCGCCATCAGCGCCGGGTACGTCAGCAGCGACAGCCGCACCCCCGCCTGGCCCTTCGACTTCTCCTTGAACTGGATCATCCGGGCGGCCTCGCCGTAGTTGCAGGTGCACTCGAGGACCCAGGTCAGCGCGCCCAGCTCGCGCGCGAGGTCGGACTGGACGAACACGCGCTCGGGGTCGATCCCGGCGGCGATGAGGACGGCGAGCTGCTCGCTCGCCAAGGATCGGAGTTTCGCCGGGTTGTGCGGGGTCGTCATGCCGTGCAGGTCGGCGACGAAGTACAGGTCGTCCACGTCGCCCTCACGCGCCCAGCGGCGCACGGCGCCGAGGTGGTTGCCGAGGTGGACGTGGCCGGAGGGCGTGATGCCGGAGAGCTTGCTCATCGTGTCTTCCTTCCGCGGGGGACCACCCCGGAGAAGGCACGAAAAAGGCCGCCCGTCCGGGGCGGCCGCTGGGTTCAGCGCAGGACTAGACGGCCGCCGTGGGCGGCCACCAGCTGCTGGTCTGCGCGTGCATGCCGCGACTATAGCCGGGGCTGTCACCACTTCGCATCGTCCGGGCGCGGGAACCCGCGAGCGGGTCTACCTTCTTAACCATGTATGTCGTCCTGCTGAACTACACGGCCCCGATCGAGGAAATCGACTACGCGCTCCCGGACCACGCCGAGTGGCTGAACAAGCAGTACGAGAGCGGCCACTTCCTGGCGTCCGGGCGGCGGAACCCCCGCACCGGCGGCGTCATCATCACCCGGCCGATGGCCCGCGGGAAGCTCGACGCCATCCTGGCGTCGGACCCGTTCTCGGTGAAGCACCTGGCGCAGTACGAGGTGATCGAGTTCTCGCCGACGAAGACCGCGCCCGAGCTGAGGCTGGTCAACGAAGCCGTGACCCACTGAGCTAGGCGGCGAGGTCCAGCTTGGCCTTCTTGAGGGCAAGCACGGGGCACTTCTTGCAGCGCGGCTTCGACCGGCAGCACTTCTTCTTGACCTTGCCGGCCTTCATCAGCTTGCGCACGACCTTCCGCGGGTCGTCGTGCTTCTTGCCCACGCGCACGCACCTTCCGGATCGGCGACCGTCACCGGGTTTCCACGTTAGGTCAGCCTAATCGACAGGGGGGCGTGGGGCCGCTCACACCGGGGCGGCAGGTATCCTGGGTGAGGTCCGCGTGTGACCAGAGCCGGTCACGGGATGCCTGAACGGCTTGCGCGGCCATCCAACCCTTGAAGCTCAGGAGTTCTCGCGTGCCCGCAGCCAGCGCTACCGTCGAAACCGGCCGGCCGACCGGTAAGACCCGGCCCGACCTGCGCAATGTCGCGATCGTAGCCCACGTCGACCACGGCAAGACGACCCTCGTCGACGCGATGCTGCGCCAGTCCGGCGCCTTCGCCGAGCGCGCCGAGGTCGTGGACCGCGTGATGGACTCGGGGGAGCTCGAGCGCGAAAAGGGCATCACGATCCTCGCGAAGAACACCTCGATCCACCGCCAGACGCCCGAGGGCCAGGTGACGATCAACGTCATCGACACCCCCGGCCACGCCGACTTCGGCGGCGAGGTCGAGCGCGGCCTGGCCATGGTCGACGGCGTCGTCCTGCTGGTCGACGCGTCCGAGGGCCCGCTCCCGCAGACCCGGTTCGTGCTGCGCAAGACCCTCGAAGCCGGCCTGCCGGTGATCCTGCTGGTCAACAAGACCGACCGGCCGGACGCCCGGATCGCCGAGGTCGTCGAGGAGACCCACGACCTGCTGCTCGAGCTGGCCAGCGACATCGAGGACGCCGACCACGACGCGATCCTCGACCTCCCGGTCGTCTACGCCTCCGCGCGCGCCGGCAAGGCGAGCCTGGAGCAGCCCGCCGACGGCGAGATCCCCGAGAGCGAGAACCTCGACCCGCTGTTCGACACGCTGCTCCGGCACGTGCCGCCGCCCGCCGCCGACCTCGACGCGCCGCTGCAGGCGCTGGTCACCAACCTCGACGCGTCCAACTTCCTCGGCCGCATCGCGCTGATCCGCATCCACGCCGGCAAGCTCCGCAAGGGCCAGACCGTGGCCTGGATGCGCGAGGACGGCACGACGCAGAACGTCCGCATCTCCGAGCTGCTGGTCACCGAGGCGCTCACCCGCGTCCCGGCGACCGAGGCCAGCGCGGGCGAGCTCGTCGCCATCGCCGGCATCCCGGACATCACGATCGGCGACACCCTCGCCGACGTCGACAACCCGGTCGCGCTGCCGCGGATCACCGTCGACGAGCCCGCGATCTCGATGACCATCGGCGTCAACACCTCGCCGCTGGCCGGGCGCAACGGCGGCGACAAGGTCACCGCGCGGCTGGTCAAGGCCCGCCTCGACCAGGAGCTGATCGGTAACGTCTCGATCCGCGTCCTGCCGACCGAGCGCCCCGACACCTGGGAGGTCCAGGGCCGTGGCGAGCTGGCGCTGGCCATCCTCGTCGAGCAGATGCGGCGTGAGGGCTTCGAGCTGACCGTCGGCAAGCCGCAGGTGGTGCTGCGCACGATCGACGGCAAGCTGCACGAGCCGTTCGAGCGCCTCTACATCGACTCGCCGGAGGAGCACCTCGGCGCGATCACCCAGCTCCTGGCCGCGCGCAAGGGCCGCATGGAGGACATGAGCGGCAACGGCACCGGCCGGATCAAGCTGGAGTACGTGCTCCCGTCGCGCGGCCTGATCAGCTTCCGCACCGACTTCCTCACCGAGACCCGCGGCACCGGCATCGCGAACCACGTGTTCGAGGGCTACTTCCCGTGGGCGGGCGAGATCCGCACCCGCCACAGCGGCTCCTTGGTCGCCGACCGCACCGGCCCGGTCACCGCGTACGCGATGATCCAGCTGGCCGACCGCGGCACCTTCTTCGTCGAGCCGGGCGCCGAGGTGTACGAGGGCATGGTCGTGGGCGAGAACCCGCGCTTCGAGGACCTCGACATCAACATCACCAAGGAGAAGAAGCTGACCAACATGCGTCAGTCCTCCGCCGACGTGATGGAGACGCTGGCCCGCCCGCGCAAGATGGGCCTGGAAGAGGCGCTCGAGTTCTGCTCGGTCGACGAATGCGTCGAGGTCGCGCCGGAGGTCGTCCGGGTCCGCAAGGTCACCCTGGACGTCAATACCCGCGCGAAGGAGCGTTCTCGCGCCAAGAGCCGCGACAACGGCTGAGCCGAAAAACCCGAAAAGACCTCCCGGCATATCCCGCCGGGAGGTTTTTTCGTTGCCCGTTTGTCACCCTGGGTGGATAATCGACCGACACGAAGTCACGAATTCCGCCGTTCTTCTCCTTATATCTTTATAGGGGCGCCGGCGGACTCGGCGCCTGGTGTTCACCACCCGGTGAATACCGTCCCGTGTCCGGCGCGTGTTCGTTCCGCCGTTCCGGAACGGTCCGGGAACCCGGACGGTCCTTCGCGCGTCTTTCCCCGTACCGGCACCATGGGGCGCCGGGACCGGCCGATCCGGGTATGGGAATCTCGGTTCCGGCCGCGGACGCGGTCGTGGGAGCATGGCTGACCCGATCGGCGGACTTCTGGGGAGGAACGGGGCGTGCGGGTGAAACGCAAGGCGGTGCCGGTGCTGGCGCTCGCGGCCGTGCTGGTCACCGCCTGCTCGAACACCCCGCCGCCACCGGTGGTGTCCTCGTCGGTCCCGCCCGCCTCGACCACGGGGAAGACGCCGTCGCAGATCGTCGTCGGGGTCGACGACGTGCTCGGCGGGTACAACCCGCACAACCTCGCCGACTCCTCGCAGGTCACCTCGGCGCTCTCGCAGCTGCTGCTGCCCTCGGTGTTCCGGCAGAAGGACGACGGCGCCACCCTGCTCGACAAGAGCCTCATGAAGTCCGCCGAGGTGGTCTCGCAGCAGCCGTTCGTGGTCGCCTACGAGATCCGGCCGGACGCGTCCTGGTCCGACGGCGCGCCCATCGCCGCCGAGGACTTCGACTACCTGCGCACGCAGATGCGCGACCAGCCCGGCGTGATCGAGCCGGCGGGCTACCGGCAGATCACCGACCTGCAGTCCCGCGAGGGCGGCAAGCGCGTCGAGGTCACCTTCGCCAAGCCGTACCCCGGCTGGCAGACGCTGTTCTCGGACCTGCTGCCCGCCCACCTGCTCAAGGACGCGCCCGACGGCTGGCGCGGGGCGCTGGCCTCGAACTTCCCGGCCGTCGCCGGTCCGTTCTCGATCAAGAGCCTCGACACCGCCCGCGGCGAAGTGATCCTCGAGCGCAACGAGCGCTACTGGGAGAAGCCCGCGGCGATCGACCGGATCGTGCTGCGCCGCTCGGACCAGAACACGCTGCTGGCCGCGCTGCGCAGCGGCAACGACCAGTTCGCGCTGGCCAGGACCACCGGCGACGAGCTCAAGCTGCTGGGCGAGCTCGGCCCGGCCGTGCAGCTGCACACCGTCGCCCGGCCCCTGGTGGCCGACGTGCTGCTGCGCCCGGTCAGCGCCACCCTGCAGGACGCCCAGGTGCGGGCGGGCATCGCCGCCCTGGTCGACCGGCCCAAGCTCGTCACCGAGGGCGTCAACGGCGGCCCGTCGTCACAGCTGCACGCGGACGCGCAGGTGACAGCGCCGTCGGTGAAGGGCTACGCGGCGACCATCCCGCCCGGCCCGCCGACCGCGCCCGACGTCGCGAAGGCCGAAGAGTCGCTGAAGGCGGCCGGCTACGCGAAGACCGCGGGCACCTGGCGCAAGAACGGCAAGGCCCTCTCGCTGGTGATCGCCTCGCCGGGCACGCAGGAGCCGTACGCGACGATCGCCAAGGAGCTCACCAGCCAGCTCGCCGCGCAGGGCATCGAGGTCAACGCGATCACGCCGCAGCCGCGCGACCTGTTCAGCGGCCTGCTCGCGATGCCGGTCGTGAACGGGGTCCAGCAGCCGACCGGCGACTCGGCGGGCAACGTCGGCGTCGACATCGCGGTCGTGCCGCAGGCCGCCGGCGGCGACTCGGCTTCGGTGCTCGCGTCGACCTTCGGCTGCCGCCCCGAGCAGACGGCCGCGGGCGCGGACAAGACGAAACCCGTCGTACCGGGCAATTCGGCGGGGTTCTGCGACCCGGCGCTGCAGCCCTCGATCGACGCGGCGCTGTCCGGGGCGACCCCCGCCGGGGAGGCCCTGACCACCCTTGAGCCTGAACTTTGGCGTCAGAACGTGGTGATCCCGTTGTTCCAAT
Source organism: Amycolatopsis sp. NPDC004378 (assembly GCF_053602455.1). Lineage (NCBI taxonomy): Bacteria > Bacillati > Actinomycetota > Actinomycetes > Pseudonocardiales > Pseudonocardiaceae > Amycolatopsis > Amycolatopsis sp. NPDC004378. The sequence continues at coordinate 420,728 of NZ_JBSGDR010000001.1, read as the reverse complement.
TGGCTGACACCCTGGCGATCGGTTCGGGTATCTCGGGTGTCACACCCGGTCCCCCCATGGTGGGCCCGTTCGGGTCCGCCGTGAACTGGACTCGCGGCCCGAAGTAATCGCTCGGCTACGCATTCAGTACTACCGGGTGATCTTGACACACGCCTTCGAGTGGGACGCAGTGAATCCGTGAGGTAACCGTCGTATTTCTGGATGTCGGCTGGAAGTCACCCTTTGGTCACGATCGACCCTGAACTGGTGACTGTCGGTGCTTTTCCTTTCTAGCGTGCTCCCGCAGTGCGCCAGTTGAGTGTCGCTTGGCGTGTCGTAGGCTCCGGCACCAAACCGGAGCGGTGTGGGTCCTTGTCACAATTCAGGGGCTCAGTGCTAGGAGGGCACACTTCATGAGGAGAACCAAAGCAGTCTCCGCCTTGTCGCTCGTCGCAGGCGCTTCGCTGCTGCTGAGCGCCTGCAGCGGTGGCGACTCGGGCTCGGGCAGCACCGACCAGAACGGATCGTCGACCGACGTCAAGGCGATGGCGGTGGGCAAGGCCGAGCAGGGTGACTCGTTCAAGCTCGCGGACGTCAAGGGCTGGGACGGCACGGTCACGGTCGGGATCGACGACGGGTACTCGGGGTACAACAACCAGACCCCGGACACCAACAGCTCGTACAACACCTACATCTTGACCGCCGTCCTCGAAGACTCGTTCGTCCTCGACGGCAACAACAAGGTGCTGCTCAACAAGGACATCCTCGACTCGGTCGACGTGACCTCCAAGGACCCGCAGGTCGTCACGTACAAGATCAAGCCGAACCTCAAGTGGTCGGACAACCAGCCGTTCGACTGCAAGGACTTCTACCTGAACTGGCTCTCGCAGAGCGGCCAGGCCAAGGGCACGGACGGCAAGAACCCGTTCAACTCGGCCTCGACCACCGGTTACGACAAGATCAAGACCGCGACCTGCAAGGACAACCTGACCTTCGAGACGGACTTCAGCGAGCCGTACCTCGACTACAAGGGCCTGTTCAGCGGCGTCTCGATCCTGCCGGCGCACATCCTCGAGCAGAAGACCGGCATCGCGGACATCACCAAGCTCGCGCCGACCGGTGACCCGGCCCAGCTCTCCAAGGCCGGTGACTTCTGGACGAACAAGTGGAAGGGCTTCGACAAGTCGATCATGCCGGCCTCGGGCCCGTACATGATCGACGCGTTCGACGCGAACCAGAAGTCCGTCACGCTCGTGAAGAACCCGAACTGGGCGGGCGGCAAGGGCGGCCCGGCGAAGATCGTCGTGCGCGCCATGGAAGACACCAAGGCCATGGCGACCGCGCTGCAGAACGGTGAGATCGACGTCGCGGCGTCGACCCAGCCGGACGCCACCGCGGCCAACACGATGAAGGGCCTCGCGCCGCAGGGCGTGACCTACGGCTCGGCCCCGCAGCTCACCTACGAGCACCTTGACCTGCAGTTCAACCGCATGTTCAAGGACGACGCGCTGCGCAAGGCGTTCTTCGAGTCGATCGACCGCAAGGCGATCACCGACAAGCTGCTCAAGGAAGTCCAGGCCGACGCCGCTCCGCTGAACTCGGTCGTGTTCTTCCAGGGTGAAGAGGGCTACACCGACCTCTACAGCAGCAAGGCCGGGCTGGGCGCCGAGGCGGCGGCCAAGACCCTGAGCGACGCCGGCTGGGTCAAGGGTGCCGACGGCATCTTCGCCAAGGGCGGCCAGCGTGCTTCGTTCAAGATCACGCACAACCAGAACGCCCGCCGCAGCCAGACCGTCGAGATCATCATCTCGCAGGCCAAGGCGGCCGGCATCGAGGTCAAGGACGAGACCGACGCCAACTTCCTCAAGGGCGGCCGCGTCTCGACCGGTGACTACGACGTCGCGCTGTTCGGCTGGTCCTCGGCGCCGTTCAAGTCGCAGTCGCGCTCGATCTACGTCTGCCCGAACGACGGCGGTGACCAGAACTACCAGAACCTCTGCGACCAGAAGATCAACGAGTCGTTCAACGCCGCGGTGAAGGCGACCGACGAGACGGTCAAGACGCAGAGCTACCAGGCCGCCGACAAGGCCATCGCGGACAAGTACGCGACCGTGCCGCTGTTCCAGACGCCGAGCATGTGGGCGTTCAAGGGCATCGACCGCGTGTACATGCAGTCCTACAACGGTGTGCTGTGGAACGCCGGCGAGTGGGAGCAGAAGAAGTAGGGTCCGCCCTGCCTCTTCGTTCCCCTCGTTCCAGATGACCTGGGAGGTACCGGGGTCCGGCCACGAGCCGGGCCCCGGTACCCACCGGAAGTAGCTGTTGACCGTAGGGTTACCCCCACTACGGTAGACAACCGGGTAGCGGTCCAGCGCACTTCTGACGACCAGGCCCGGATGAGGAGCAGTTCGTTGAACCTGGTGATCTACATCCTTCGCCGTCTGGCGATATCGATTCCCGTCCTCCTGGTCGGGACCTTTTTGTCGTTCGTGATGGTCGCCGCCACCGGTGACCCGCTGGGCGAGCTCCGCCACAACCCGCAGATGAGCAAGGAAGCCATCGACGCCCTCTCCCACAAGATGGGGCTGGACCAGGGCATCGTGCCGCGGTACTTCCAGTGGCTCGGGCACTTCCTCACGGGTGACTGGGGCACGTCCATCGCACAGGGCAACGCCCTCGCGCCGGTCGCCCCCAAGGTGATGGCCGCCTTCGGCGTCACCTTCAAGCTGGTCGTCGGAGCCGAGATCCTGGCGCTGATCATCGGGATCATCGTCGGCGTGCTCGCCGCGGTGAAGCAGTACTCGATCATCGACTACATCGCCACGACGCTGGCCTTCCTGCTGTTCTCGATGCCGATCTTCTGCGTGGCGATCGTGCTCAAGAACTACGCGATCGAGATCAACGGCTGGGTGCGCGACCTCGGCCTGACCGACATCCTCGGCAACCCGTGGCTGCGCACGACCAGCCCGGAGCAGCTGAAAACCGACGGCGTCGGCGACTTCATAGCCAGCACCATCGGCGCCTACCTGCTCCCGGTGCTCTCGATCATGGCGATCAGCTTCGCCGCCTACAGCCGGTTCCAGCGCGCCTCGATGCTCGAGGTCCTGGGCTCGGACTACGTGCGCACCGCGCGGGCCAAGGGCCTCGCGAACGGCCGGGTCATCTTCCGGCACGCGTTCCGCAACGCCCTCATCCCCGTCACGACGCTGTTCTCGGTGAACTTCGGCTCGGTCCTCGCCGGCGCCATCATCACCGAAACGGTGTTCAACTGGCACGGTATGGGCACATTGCTGGTGGAAGCCGTGGGGAAGAACGACACTCAGGTGATGATGGGCTGGCTCGTGGTGATCGCCACCAGCGTGATCGTCGCCAACCTGATCGCCGACCTGATGTACGGCATCCTGGACCCGAGGATTCGCGTTGGCTGACTTGAACTCTCTTCTCGCGAGCGAGACCGCGGCCGCCGACGGCACCCTGCCGGCGGAGTCCCTGCCCGAACCCCGGAGCCAGGGCAAGCTGGTGCTCCGGAAGTTCCTGCACCACAAGCTGGCGATGGCGTCGACGGCGGTGCTGATCCTGATCGTGCTGCTCAGCATCATCTTGCCGATCTTCTGGAAGCACAACTACGAGGACAGCTCGTTCCCGTCGTTCGCCAAGCCGAGCGCCGACTTCCCGCTGGGCACCACCCAGGTCGGCAAGGACATGGTGTCGCAGATCCTGCGCGGCACCCAGTTCTCGCTGCTGATCGCGCTGACGGTGTCGATCCTGTCGACCGTGGTCGGCGTCGTCCTCGGGGCCCTGGCGGGCTACCTGCGCCGGTTCACCGACTCGGCGATCTCCCGGGTGACGGACCTGTTCCTGATCATCCCGCAGATCGCCGCCGCGGCCATCCTGGCGAAGGTGTTCGGCGGTGGTTCCTGGTACATCGTCGCGCTGGTGCTGGCGGCGTTCGGCTGGATGCAGATCGCCCGGATCACCCGGGCCGAGGCGATGTCGCTCGCCCAGCGCGAGTTCGTCGACGCGGCCCGCGCCTCGGGTGCCGGCACGTTCCGGATCATCTTCAAGCACCTGGTGCCGAACATGGTCGGCAGCATCACGGTCAACGCGACCCTCGCGGTCGCGCAGGCCGTGCTGGCGGAAGCCGCGCTGTCGTTCATCGGCCTCGGTGTCCAGCTGCCGGACACCTCGCTCGGCCGCGTCATCCTGGAGAACTACGCCCAGCTGCAGACGCGGCCGGCGCTGTTCTTCGGCCCGTTCATCGTGCTCGTGCTGATTTCACTGACGATCAACTTCATCGGTGACGGTCTTCGCGACGCCTTCGACCCGCGGCAGCGGAGAATGAAGGCCTGAACGCGCGACGCGGGGGTGACCGGTTCCGGTCGCCCCCGCGTCCGTTTCCAGCGGGGATCGCCGGACCTGGGGGTTTCGGATGAATCTCGTGCTCTACGTGCTCCGCCGGCTGGCCGTCTCGATCCCGGTCCTGCTGGTCGGCACCTTCCTCTGCTTCGTCATGGTGGCCAACACCGGCGACCCGCTCGGTGAGCTGCGGAGCAAGCCCGGGATCAGCGCCCAGGCCATCGCCGACACCGAACACCGGCTCGGCCTCGACCAGAGCGTCGTCGCGCGGTACTTCACCTGGCTCGGCCACTTCCTGACCGGCGACTGGGGCATCTCCATCGCCCAGGGCAACGCGCTCCAGGCGGTCCAGCCGAAGGTGATGGCGGCGTTCCGGGTCACGCTCGAGCTGGTGGTCGCCGCGTCGGTCCTGGCGCTGGTCTTCGGCGTGCTGGTCGGCGTCCTCGCCGCGGTCAAGCAGTACTCGATCTGGGACTACCTCGCGACGACGCTGGCGTTCCTGATGTTCTCGATGCCGATCTTCTGCGTCGCCATCGTCCTCAAGGGCTACGCGATCCGCCTCAACAGCTGGGTGCGCGACCTGGGCCTAGCCGACGTCCTGGGCGACCCGTGGCTGCGCACGACGAGCCCGGAGAGCCTCTCGGCGACCGGCGTCGGCGACGCGCTCGCGAAGTACGTCGGCGCGTTCCTGCTGCCGACGCTGTCCATCATGGCGATCACGTTCGCCGCGTACAGCCGTTTCCAGCGGGCGTCGATGCTGGAGGTCCTGAACGCCGACTTCGTCCGCACGGCGCGCGCCAAGGGCGTCTCGAACACGCGCGTGATCTGGCGCCACGCCTTCCGCAACGCGCTGATCCCGGTGATGACGCTGTTCTCGGTCAACTTCGGCGCCACGGTCACGGGCGCGATCATCACGGAGACGGTCTTCACCTGGCACGGCATGGGCACGCTGCTGGTGGAGGCGGTCAACAAGAACGACCCGCAGGTGCTGATGGGCTGGCTGGTGGTGATCGCGGCGAGCGTCGTGGTGGCGAACCTGATCGCGGACCTGATGTACGGCATCCTCGACCCCCGCATCCGCGTCGGCTGAGGTCCCGGAACGCCGGAAGGCCGCCACCCGAGCCGGGTGGCGGCCTTCCGCGTGCCGGAGTGCCTCAGTCGGCCACGGGGGCCAGCCTGCCCGCCTCCCAGGCCGCGCGGCGCTCGGCCTGCAGCACCGGGTCCGCGACCGGCGCCGCGGACAGCAGGCGGCGCGTGTAGTCCTGCTGCGGCGAGTGCAGCACCTGGTCGCGCGTGCCGACCTCGACGAGCTTGCCGTGCTGCATCACCGCGACGCGGTCGGCCAGCAGGTCGACCACCGCCAGGTCGTGGCTGATGAACAGGCACGCGAACTGCAGCGACTGCTGCAGGTCGAGGAACAGGTCCAGCACGCGGGCCTGCACCGAGACGTCCAGCGCCGACGTCGGCTCGTCCGCGATGAGCAGGGCCGGGTCGAGCGAGAGCGCGCGGGCGATCGCCACGCGCTGGCGCTGGCCGCCGGAGAGCTCGTGCGGGTAGCGGTTCATGTAGTGCCCGCCCAGCTCGACCTTGTCGAGCAGCGAACGCACGCGAGCCGCGAGCTCCTTGCCGGAGAGCACCTTGTGCAGCACCATCGGCTCGGCGATCGACTCGCCGATCGTCATCTTCGGGTCCAGCGTCGACGCCGGGTCCTGGAACACGATCGAGAAGTACCGGCGAAGCGGGCGAAGCTCCTTCGCCGACATCTTCGTGATGTCCTTGCCCGCGATCGAGACCGTGCCCGACGTCGGGTCGAGCAGGCGGATCGCGCAGCGGCCGACCGTCGTCTTGCCCGAGCCGGACTCGCCGACCAGGCCGACGATCTCGCCCTTGGCGATGGTCAGCGAGACGTCGTCGACCGCGCGGTTCTTGCCCTGACCGCGGCGGCCCGGGTACTCGAGCACCAGGTTCTTGATCTCCAGGGCCGGCGCGGCCTCCTCGATCACGGCCTCGAGCTCTTCGTCCGCCAGCCGGATCTCTTCGGCGATCTTGGCCGCCTCGGAGCTGTCGGTGGTGACGCCGGCGTCGTCGAGCAGGCGGCGTCCCTCGGGACGCTGGCCGAGCACCGGCACCGCGGCGAGCAGCCGCCGGGTGTAGTCCTCCTTCGGCGACGCGAACAGCTCGCGCACCGGCGCCTCTTCGACGATCTCGCCCTGGTACATGACGATGACGCGGTCGGCCATGTCGGCGACGACGCCCATGTCGTGCGTGATCAGCACGATCGCGGTGTCGAGGGTGTCCCGCAGCTTGCGCAGCAGGCCCAGGATCTCGGCCTGGACGGTGACGTCGAGCGCCGTGGTCGGCTCGTCGGCGATGATGACCTGCGGGTCGCAGGCGATCGCCATGGCGATGACGACGCGCTGGCGCAGCCCGCCCGAGAGCTGGTGCGGGTACTGCTTGAACCGCAGCGGCGGGTTCGGGATGCCGACCATGTCGAGCAGCTCGACCGCGCGCTTGTCGGCGGCCGCCTTCGAGATGTCCTGGTGCGCGCGCAGGGCCTCGCGCAGCTGCCAGCCGACCGTGTAGACCGGGTTCAGCGCGGTCATCGGCTCCTGGAAGATCATCGCGACCTGGTTGCCGCGGATCTTCTGCTTCTCCTTCTCGGAGAGGCTGGCCAGGTTCCGCTCGCCGAGGCGCAGCTCGCCGGCGATCTTGCTGGTCTTGGGCAGCAGGCCCAGCACCGACATCGACGTGACGGACTTGCCGGACCCGGACTCCCCGACCACCGCGACGATCTCGCCGGGCTTGACATCGAACCCGATGCCCTTGACGGCTTCGACGATGCCGTCCTCGGTCCGGAACGACACGCTCAGGTCGGAGATCGACAGAACCGATCCTGACACGCCGGCGACGTCCGCCGAAGTTGCTTCAGTGCTCACCAGATGCCCTTCGTGGGGGTACAACGAGGCGCGACGCGGCGGTCGCGACTCGCGCGAGGATAACCGAGGGTGTCCCCGACTTAGGTCGGAGCACGGGAATTACGCTCAACCCGTGATCTCCCCGGTACCGCGCAGGCTGCTGCTCGTCCACGCCCATCCCGACGACGAAAGCATCACCACCGGCGCCACGATCGCACGATACGCCGCCGAAGGCGCCGAGGTGACCGTGGTGACCTGCACGTTGGGCGAGGAGGGCGAGATCATGGCCGGCCTGCCCGAGCTGGCCGGGCTCGGCTCGTGGGCCGCCGACCAGCTCGGCGGCTACCGCGTCGCCGAGCTGAAGGCCGCGTGCGCCGCGCTGGGGGTGTCACGACATCGTTATCTGGGCGGGATCGGCCGGTGGCGCGATTCGGGCATGGCGGGCACCCCGTCGGCGTCGCACCCGCGGGCGTTCACCGGCGGCAGCGCCGAGGAGCAGGCCGCGCAGCTCGCGGAGATCCTCGACGAGGTGCGGCCCCAGGTCGTCGTCACCTACGACGCCTTCGGCGGCTACGGCCACCCCGACCACATCCGGGCCCACGAGATCACCATGGCGGCCGCGCCGCGGGCGGAGTCCGTGGCCCGCGTGTTCCACACGGTGGCGTCCCGGACCGCGGTGCGCACCGGGCTGGCCGCGCTGCGGGCGCGGGGCACCGAACACCGCGTCCCGCCGGACGACGAGCTGCCCACGACGGCCGACGAGGAGATCACGACGGTGCTCGACGTCGCCGCGCACGTCCCGGCGAAGCTGGCGGCCCTGCGCGCGCACGCGACGCAGCTGGCCGTGGTCGACGGCGACGTCCCGTACTTCGCGCTGACGAACGAGCTCGCCCAGCCGATCCCGGCCCGCGACGCCTTCGTCCTCGCCCACGGCCCGGCCGAGGGCGCGGCGCACGACCTGTTCGGCGGGCTGTGACCGTGCCGGACCGGCTGACGACCGAGCAGGTCCTGTTCCTGGTGCTGCTCGCCCTCGACGCGGTGCTGCTGGCCGTGCTGGAGCTGTTCTTCCTGCCGCTGCGGATCGGCGTCGTGCCGCTGCCGGTGACGGTCCTCGTCGGCGCGGTCACCACGCCGTGGCTGGTCTCGACGGCGGGCAAGCTGGTGCGGCCCGGCCTTTCGTGGGTACCCCTGGCCGTGTGGGTGGTCGTCGTGTTCGGGTTCGGCATGCTGGGCCCGGGCGGCGACCTGGTGCTGATCCAGGACTGGCGCGCGCTGGTGCTGCTCGGCGCGAGCGCGCTGCCGGCGGCGCTGGTGCTCGGCGGCGGGCTGGGCCGGGCGGCGGGAAGGAAACCGGGACGTGGCTGAGGCGATTTCCGACAAGCAGGTCGTGGCGGTGCTGCGGCCGTTCGTCCGGGCGTGCGGGCCGGTGCTCGACGCACTGCGCGAGTCCGACCCGTTCGGCCTGCAGGCGCGGGCGCGCGAGGACCTCGCCGAGGTCGAGCCGGGGCTCAAGGCGAAGCTGATCAACGGCGTGACGTCGGTGAAGGTGCCCGGCACGGCGGCGTGGGCGCGCATGACGGGCTACGACCGGTCGAGCTGGTGGATGAACCGCGTCGGCCGCTTCACGGCGCTGCTGACGTCCATCCCGGGCCTGGGCGGCGCGCTGGCCGACCGGCTGCCGGTGCAGGACGCGCTGGGGGCGGCGTCGCAGGGCCTGCTGCTGTGCGCGATCGCGGGCGAGTACGGCGTGACCGACGTCGGCACCCGGGTCCGGCTCATCGCGTGGGTGCTCTTCGAGCGCGAAATCGACGTGGACCTCGCGGCGGGCAAGCACCCGGACCACGACGAAGCCGCGGAGGCGGACGAAGCGGCGAAGCTCACCGAAGAGCTGACGGCGTCGGAGAAGAAACACGGCAAGGCGACGATCAAGGCGGCGGCGGGCACGCTGTGGCGCCTGGGCCGCGGGTTGCTGGGCATCACCGGAGAGCTGGAGAAGCGGCCGCGCGGCAACTTCCTGCACCGTGCGATCGGCATGTTGCCGGTCGTCGGCGCGGCGGGGGACTACCTCGGTGAGCGGTCGGGCCTGCGCGTGGTGTGGAAGCGGGCACACGTCTGGCTGACCGAGCGCCGCACGTGACCTCCCCGCGCGGCGCTCGGCCTCACCGCCAGAACTGGAAGACGCTGACCCCGATCTGCGCACCGTCCACATAGCCCCCGAACGCGTTGAAGAGCGCGTACGCACCGTCCCACAGGGCGGCGTTGGCCGGCTTGAAGAAGAACAGCAGCGCGAACAGCAGGATCGGCGCCCACGGACGCACCTGCGCGCCGAACGCGCGGGCCTGCGGCGGCAGGTACGGCTCGATCGCGCCCCAGCCGTCGAGGCCCGGGATCGGCAGGATGTTCAGGATGAACGTCACGACCTGCAGCAGCGCCAGGTAGGACATCGCGATCACCAGGCCGCCCGCCATCGGGACCAGGGAGACGACCAGCGCCAGCGCGGCGCCGACCGCGAGGTTGCTCAGCGGGCCGGCCAGCGACACCCACGTCGACGTCCCGCGGCTGCGCAGCGCACCCCGGTTGATCCACACCGCGCCACCCGGCAGCGGGATGCCGCCGATGATCAGGAAGATCAGCGGCAGCACGATCGAGAGGACCGGATCGGTGTACTTCCGCACGTCCAGGGTGAGGTAACCCTTGTGGGCGACGCTGAAGTCGCCACCGCGGTAGGCGACCATCGCGTGGCCGAACTCGTGCAGCGAAAGCGACGCCACCCAGCCGGCCGCGACGAAGATCACCACACCGGCGATGAGGAGCGGATCGCGGTCGCGGACGAAAACCGTGTTGATGTCCCCGAACGCGGCCATCACGCCGCCCGCGACGGTGAGCGCGAGGATGCCGAGGAAGACCGGGCTGGGGCGCACTGCTGACTTCTGCACGGTTCCAGTCTTCCGTATGCCCGGTGTGAAGTTACCGGCGTGTCCCCTTGCGCGAACGGGCCCGACCGTCCCCCGAACTCGCTACTCCGCTTGACCTGACCGCACTACACGGGTGTAATCACAGTGATGTCATTCGCCGCCGAGAGGGGACGGCGAGTGTCGTTTCACCACCGCCAGCCTGGGGAGTGCTAGGGAGCGAGGAGGCGGACGTGCGGTTGGAAGCCGATGGTAAGGAATGGGGGCACGTCATGGGTTGGGGCGAGATCCCGGAGCAGGCTCTGGGCGATCTCACCGAGCTCATCGATGCCACCGAGGAAGAGCAGGACTGGCAAGAACGCGCCCTGTGCGCGCAGACGGACCCGGAGGCGTTCTTCCCCGAGAAGGGCGGCTCCACCCGCGAAGCCAAGCGGATCTGCCTGGGCTGCGAGGTCAAGGACGAGTGCCTTGAGTACGCGCTGGCCCACGACGAACGCTTCGGCATCTGGGGCGGTCTGTCCGAGCGGGAGCGCCGGAAGCTGAAGAAACGAGCGATCTAGGGCGAGGTGTGTTCGCGGAACGCGCGAACCGCGATCGCTCGTTTCAGCGTCTTCTGGGGGTGCAACCCCCAGACCCCGCCCGGGGGCAGGCCCCCGGACCCCCGCCGTGGCTCGCGTTGGGCGTGGAGCGCGCGGCTTCGGCGGAAATCGTGTCTCCGTCCGTGCGCCCACGTGGTTCCACTGCGTGGGCGCACGGCGTGGGTTCACCGCCGGGTGACGGACCGGGGCCGTAGGGTGGCCGCACCGATCCGCCGCCTGATCCGGAGTCCTCGTTGCCCCGCACCGCCGCGCCGCCCGCCCTGCGCACCGCGCCCGTTCTGGCCATTGTGGTCTGTCACAACGGCGAAAACTGGTTACCGCTGGCGCTTTCCTCGTTGCGCCGCAGCACCGTCCGGCCCCGGCACGTGCTCGCCGTCGACACCGGATCGACCGACGCCACCGCGCGGCTGCTCGCCGAAGCGGCCGAAGACCCCGGCCCCGGTTCGTCCCCCGTCCTGTCCGGGGTGATCACACTTTCGAGTGATACCGGCTTCGCCGCCGCGATCGCCGAAGCTGTCGCGCACGCCACCGAGCGGTGGGGCGACCCCGGATCCTGGCTGTGGCTGCTGCACGACGACTGCGCACCCGAACCCGACTGCCTCGACGAACTCCTGCGCGTCGCCACCAAAACACCGTCGGCGACCGTGCTCGGCTCGCTCGGCCTCGACTGGACCGACCCCCGCCTGATCGTCGAAGCCGGCCTCTCCACCGACGCCTCCGGGCACCGCCAGCAGATCGCCGCCCTCGGCGAAGAACCCGCCGAGGTGCTCGCCGTCCCCAGCGCGGGCTCGCTGGTGCGCCGCGACGCCTGGGACGAGCTCGGCGGCTTCGACCCGGAATTCCCGTTGCTGCGCGAGGATCTCGACTTCGGCTGGCGCGCGAACGCCGCCGGCGGCCTCGTTCTCTCCGTGCCCACCGCGCGGGTGCGGCACGCACGCGCCGTCACGACCGGGCAGCGCCCGGCCGACGCCGTCGCCACCCCGCTCGCCGCCGCGAACCGCGCCCACGGGCTGCGCGTCTTCCTGGTCAACTGCCCGGCGTTTTCCTTCTGGCTGGGGATGCTCCGGCTCCCGCTGCTTTCGCTGCTGCGCGCGCTGGCGTTCTTCGTGCTGCGCCGCACCGGCGAAGCACGGGCCGAGTTCGGCGCCGCGGTGTACCTCCTCAGTGGACGCGGCGGATTGCGCGCCGCGCGGGCCCACCGGCGGCGGAATCCGCGGCCGGGCAGCGTTCGCGGGCTCTTCACCGGACGCGTGACGCGGCTGCGCAACGCCGTCCGCGCGGGCGTCGTCGGGCTCGTGCGCCGCGGCGTCGAGGAGGACGTCGCGCTCGGCCGGGTGCCCGAGACCGTCGAAACCGAATCGGCGTGGGTGACGCCGGAAGCGCTCGACGCGCGCGAAACCCGCCCGGTCGGGCCGGACGCGCTGCCCGCGGGCGCGCTGCGCGGGCTCAGCTCGCGGGGGTCGGGGCTGCGCCGGCCGGGCACGCTCGTCGCCGTCGCGCTGCCGGAAACCGCGGCCCCCGAACCGGTCTCCGAAACCGAGGAACCGGCGGAAGAGCCGGAGCTCGTCTTCGTCGAGGTGAACCGCCGGCGCGTGCTGGCGGCGACGATCTTCGCGCCGCCGGTGGTGCTGCTCGTCGTGCTGACCGCGCTGGGGCTGGTCGTCAACCGTGCCCGCCTCGGCCTGGACCTCTTCGGCGGCAAGCTGCTGCCGGTCGGCGGGCTGGGGGAGATCTGGTCGTCGTACCTCGAGCCGTGGCACGCGGTCGCGGGCGGCACCGGCGCGCCGACGTCGGCGGCCCTGCCGGTGCTCGGCACGCTGGGCGCGGTGTTCGCGCCGATCGGTGGCCCGGCCGCGCTGGTGGCGATCCTCGTCCTCGGTGACATCCCCTTGGCCGCGCTGAGCGCGTACGTGGCCACGCGACGGCTTCGCGTGCGCCGGTGGGTCCGCGCGGTCGTCGCCGCGACGTACGCGCTGCTGCCCGCCGCCACCGCCGCGGTGGCGCAGGGCCGGCTCGACGTCGTCGTGGTGCACCTGGTGCTGCCGCCGGTCGCCGCGGGCATCGCCGGGCTGCTGACCCGGGCAGACACGCGCTGGCTGCACGTGTCCGCGCTGTCGGCGTTCGGCGTGGCGCTGCTCGGCGCCTTCTCGCCGCTGGCGCACGGGCTCGCGCTCGCCGGGCTGCTGGTCGGCTTCGTCGTGCTGCCCGCGCCGACGGGCCTGGCGCGGCGGATCGCGTCGGTCGGCATCGTGGTGCTGCTGCCGCTGGCGTTGCTGCTGCCGTGGCCGACGGTCCTGCTCCGGCACCCGGAACTGCTCGTGCAAGGCCTCGGCGGCGCGGCCTCGGCGGTGTCCGGGACCGACCTGGCCGGGCTCGACCCCGGCGGGCCGGGCGCGTGGCCGATCGGCGTCGCGGTGATCGCGGCGGCCCTGATCGCGATCGTCGTCCGGCCGACGAAGCTCGCCGCCGGGGGACTCGCCCTGGCCGCGCTGGGCGCCGGCGGGCTGGTCCTGGTGCGGCTGGTGACCGCGACGCCGATGCAGGGCGGCCCGGCGGCCCACGGCCACGCGGGCGTGCCGCTGCTGATCGTCGGCGCCGGGCTGCTGTGGGTCGTGCTCGGCTCGTGGCAGCGCGGCGGCTCGGCCGGCGTGCCGGCGACGTGGCTGCCGAAGGTGTTCGCGGTCGCCGGGGTCGTGGTGTTCCTCGCCCTGGCCGCCGGCGCGGTGGTGGTCGGCTCGGCCGGACCGCTGCGGGCCGGGGCCCGGCCTTCGCTCGCGCCGGAGGTGGCGGCCGAGGTCGCCGCGTCCGGCCGGTCCGTGCTGGACCTCGCCCCGGACGCGACCCGCCAGACCGGCGGCCGCCTGCCCCACTACGGCGACGACGAGCTGGCCCCGACGCCGGGCACCACGACCCGGCTGGCCGGCTGGCGCCGCGACCTCGGCCAGGGTGACGCGGCGGCGGTCCAGCGCACGTTCGCCGCCGCGGCCGCGGCCGGCGTGCAGTTCGTGGTGCTGCCGGCGGGCGTCGACCCGCAGCTGTACCTCCCGCTGGCCAAGGACATGGTCTCGGTGGCCGCGCCGACGTCCGACGGCCGCGGCGTCCTGAAGCTGCTTTCCCCGGCGGGGCAAGTGATCTTGATTTCGCCGGAGCAGGCCAAGGCGGCCGTGACGGGCGGCAGCGCGCCCGGGAACGCGCCGGGTGTGGCGCCGGTGCAGGCGGGCCTGCCGGACGTGCGCGTCCGGGTCTCGGACGGCCCGACCGGGCGGCTGCTGGTGCTGGCGGCCGAGCAGGAAGCGGGCTGGAAGGCTTCGGTGGGCGGCAAGCCGGTGCCGATCGTCCCGGCGTGGGGGCACCAGGTCGCGGTTTCGGTGCCGCCGGCGTCGTCCGAGGTGACGGTGGAGTTCCCGGGCACGGAACGGAACCTGCTGCTGCTCGCCCAGCTGGCGGCGGTGCTGTTCACGCTGCTGACGGCGGTCCCGGCCCGGCGTCGGCCCTACTCGCCTTCGATGACGTCCGGTTCCACGCCCAGGTAGCCGGCGACCTGCTCCACCAGCACGTCGTGCACCAGGTCCGCCAGCTCCGACGGGTCCTTCGCCCGGGCCTCCAGGGGCCGCCGGTACAGCACGATCCGGGCGCGCGTCGGCATGCCCGTCCGGTCGACGCCCGCCGGGACCAGCCGCGACAGCGGGACCGCGCCGTCGTGCAGGACGCCGTCCGCCGGGGCGCGGCCGTTCTCGCGGACCTCCGGCACGTCGTCGACCGCGACGTCCAGCTTCGTCAGCTCGTGGCGCCAGCGGGCTTCGATCGGCTCCAGCGCGTCCAGCACCAGCGCGTCGAAGCGTTCCGCGCGGCTCGCGGCGGCGGGCAGGGTCGCCGGGTACAGCGTCCCGCGCAGGCCCCGGCCGTGCCGGTCCCGTCGCAGGCGCCGCCGCTGTCGGTAGTCACGAGCCGTCGCCACCCCCGAAGTCTATGCGGTCGGCGGGTCGCAGCGCGTGTCGCCGGTACGAGCTTGCGGCGACACGCTATCGTTTCGGATCGTGCGGAGCGTACGGAAGTGTTCGCGTACCGGCTGTCTCGAGCCGGCTGTGGCCACGCTGACGTATGCCTACAGCGACTCCACCGCCGTCGTCGGCCCGCTGGCCACCGCCTCCGAGCCGCACTCGTACGACCTCTGCGAAGCCCACGCGCTGCGGCTGACCGTCCCCAAGGGCTGGGAAGTCGTCCGGCACGAAGGCGCCTTCGCCGCGCCGGACCCGTCGGCCGACGAGCTGACGGCGCTGGCCGAGGCCGTGCGCGAGGCCGGCCGCTCCGACAAACCGGCCCCCGCGCCCGAGCCGGACGGCCCTTCCGGGCGCCGCGGCCACCTGCGGGTCCTGCCGGGCCGCGCCTGAGCGCGTAACCCACCTCCGGCGCCGGTAGGCTTTCCGCGCGGCGCAGCGGGCGCCGGGACGACTATTCGCGGGGAGACGGCGTGCCAGACCTTTCGGGCATCGTGAAGGCCTACGACATTCGCGGCGTGGTCGGCGAACAGCTCGACGCGGCGCTCGTCCGTGACTTCGGTGCCGCGTTCGCCCTGCTCATCAAGCCGGAGGCGCCGTCGGTGGTGATCGGCCACGACATGCGCGACTCGTCGCCGCAGCTGTCGGCCGCGTTCGCCGAGGGCGTGACCTCGCAGGGCCTCGACGTCGTGAGCATCGGGCTGGCCAGCACCGACCAGCTGTACTTCGCCTCGGGCTCGCTGAACCTGCCGGGCGCGATGTTCACCGCGAGCCACAACCCGGCCAAGTACAACGGCATCAAGCTGTGCCGCGCGGGCGCGTCCCCGGTCGGCCAGGACACCGGGCTCGCCGAGATCCGCGACACCGTCGAGCAGGGCGTGCCCGGCTTCGAGGGCCAGCGCGGCACCGTGTCCGAGCGGGACGTCCTCGCCGACTACGCCGCCTACCTGCGCAACCTCGTCGACCTGTCCGGCAGCCGGCCGCTGAAGGTCGTCGTCGACGCCGGCAACGGCATGGGCGGGCACACCGTCCCGACGGTCTTCGCCGGGCTGCCGATCGAGGTCGTCCCGATGTACTTCGAGCTCGACGGCACCTTCCCGAACCACGAGGCCAACCCGCTGGACCCGAAGAACATCGTCGACCTGCAGGCGAAGGTGCGCGAGGTCGGCGCCGACGCCGGGATCGCGTTCGACGGCGACGCCGACCGCTGCTTCATCGTCGACGAGCGCGGCGAGCCGGTTTCGCCGAGCGCGATCACCGCGCTGGTCGCCGTGCGCGAGCTGGCCAAGGACCCGGGCGGCACGATCATCCACAACCTGATCACGTCCAAGGGCGTCCCGGAGATCGTCGCCGAGCACGGCGGCAAGCCGGTCCGCACCCGCGTCGGGCACTCGTTCATCAAGGCCGAGATGGCCAAGACCGGCGCCATCTTCGGCGGCGAGCACTCGGCGCACTACTACTTCCGCGACTTCTGGCGCGCCGACACCGGCATGCTGGCGGCCATGCACGTCCTCGCCGCGCTCGGCGAGCAGAGCGGCCCGCTGTCCGAGCTGACCAGCGCGTACTCGCGCTACGCGGCCTCGGGGGAGATCAACTCCACGGTCGACGACCAGGTCGCGAAGATGATGGCCGTCAAGGACACCTTCGGCACCCGCCCGGGCGTCGAGATCGACGAGATGGACGGCCTGACCGTGCAGCTGCCGGGCGGCGCCTGGTTCAACCTCCGCCCGTCGAACACCGAACCGCTGCTCCGGCTGAACGTCGAGGCCGCGAACGCCGAGGCGGTGCAGGGGCTGGTGGACGAAGTACTCGCGATCATCCGCAACTGACCGTCCGCCGATGGAGGGCGACCGGGCCGAACTGTGTCCCGAAGGTGCCCTTCATCACACCTCATCGCGTGGTATGGAGGAACCATGGCCATCACGCTCGACGCCCAGCTCCTCGAGATCCTGGCGTGCCCGTCGCCCGATCACGCCCCCCTGCGTCCCGGGGCGCCGGACGACCCGGAGGCCGACGCACTGACGTGCACCGAATGCGGCCGCGTGTACCCGGTCCGTGACGGGATCCCGGTGCTGCTCCTCGACGAGGCGACCCTTCCCGGCGACACCGGAAACTCCGATGCCGACAGTGCTTGACGACTCGCTGCTCGACGACCCCGCGCGGCTGGCCGAGGCCGACAGCGCGGGGCTGCTCCGGGCCGCCGCGATGGCCGGGGCCCAGGTGCGCGCGACCGCCGAGACCGCCGCCGAGCTGGACCTGGCCGAACGGCTCGACATGGGCCGGCCGCGCGCCGTCGTGCTGATCGACCGGCCGGGCGTGAGCCGGACGCTGACGCGGCTGCTCGCCGCCCTGCTGACGCCGTCGTGCCCGGTGCCGGTCGTGATCGCCGAGGTCGTGCCGAGCTGGATCGGCGCGCTCGACGTCGTGTTCGCGCACACCGACGACCCGGGCGACCGCGAGCTCGCCGCGTCGCTGGAACGCGCCGCGCGCTACGGCGCGTCGGTGGTGCTCTCCGCGCCTGCGGAAGGCCCGGTGGCGGCCGCCGTGGCGGGCAAGGGCGTGCTGCTGGCGCCGCGGATCCCGGTGCCGCCGGAGCTGGCGTTCCCGCGCGGCCTGGCCGCCGGGCTGCTCACCGCGAACGCGCTGGGCCTGCTGATCTCCGACGTCCAGGTGCTGGCCGACCAGCTCGACCTGGAAGCCGAAAAGGACTACCTGGCCCGGGAGTCGTTCGCGAACCCGGCCAAGGCGCTCGCGCTGCGCGTCGCCGACCGCGTCCCGCTGCTGTGGGGGCTGGACCCGGTCGCGGTCGCCGTGGGCGAACACGCTGCGCACGCGTTCGCGGCCCACGCGGCCACGGTGTGCGACGTCGAGGACTATCGTCAGGCGCTGGCGCGTCCCGCATTGCGGCGGGCAGCGCAGTCGAGTGGCGCGGAGCGTGACATCTTCGCTGATCCGGACGATCCATCAGGTGACATCCCGACCCGGGTGCTGTTGCTCTCGGTTCGGACCGGTCCGGCCACGGACGCGGCGCGCTACCAGGCCGAGGACCTGCTCCCCGGTGCGGACGTCATCGCACCGGCCGAGGAGATCGAGGCCGACGAGATCGTGCGGGCCGCCGTGCTGGCGCTGCGGTTCGAACTGGCGGCGGTCTACCTCGGGCTCGCCGCGGGCAGCATCGGCGGCGCGGGCCGGTTCGCGCCCGCGACGGCTTGAGAGCTGCCGAGCGCCGGCCACGGCCGGCGCCCGAAGGAGTGGAGTTGAGGTGACAGTGGAGCTGCTGCGCAACGCGGTGCGGCCCTACGCCTGGGGATCGCGGACGGCGATCCCCGAGCTGCTGGGCCGTCCGGTACCCGCGCCGCACCCCGAGGCCGAGCTGTGGATGGGCGCCCACCCGGGCGACCCGTCGCACGTCATCGGCCCCGACGGGACCGAACGGAGCCTGCTGGAGCTGGTCGACGCCGACCCGGTGAGGCAGCTGGGCGAGCGGTGCGCGACGCGCTGGGGCGGGCGGCTGCCGTTCCTGCTGAAGATCCTCGCCGCGGAAGAGCCGCTGTCGATGCAGGCGCACCCGTCGGCGGCGCAGGCCGCGGAAGGGCACGCCCGCGAGGAGCAGCTGGGCATCCCGCGCGACGCACCGAACCGCAACTACCCGGACCCGACGGCGAAGCCGGAGCTGGTCTGCGCGCTGACGGAGTTCCACGCGCTGGCCGGGTTCCGCGCGCCGGACCGCACGGTGAAGCTGCTGAAGGCGATCGAGACGCCGGGGCTGGCGAAGTACACCGGGCTGCTCGAGGCCCAGCCGGACCCGTCCGGGCTGCGGGCGCTGTTCACGACGTGGATCACGCTGCCGCAGTCGGCGCTGGACTCGCTGCTGCCGGAGGTGCTCGACGCGTGCGTCCGGCACGTGAAGGAGCACGGCGAGTTCGCCGTCGAGTGCCGGACGATCCTGGAGCTGGGCGAGGGGCACCCGCGTGACGCGGGCGTGCTGGCGGCGTTGCTGCTGAACCGGCTGACGCTGCGCGCGGGCGAGGCGATCTACCTGCCGGCCGGCAACCTGCACCTGTACCTGCACGGCACGGCCGTGGAGATCCTGGCGAACTCGGACAACATCCTGCGCTGCGGCCTGACGCCGAAGCACGTGGACGTCCCTGAGCTGCTGCGCGTGGTCGACTTCGCGTGCGGCGAGATGCCGGTCCAGTGCGGGGACGCGGGCGACCGGATGGCGGTGTACCGCACGGACGCGCCGGAGTTCGAGCTGTCGCGCGTCGAGTGGGCCGCCGGGGAGGACGACGAGATCGCGGTCGACAGCGTCGGCCCGCAGATCCTGCTGTGCACGGCCGGCGACCTGCTGGTGACGGCCGACGACGGCGAGAAGGTCGAGCTGCGGCGGGGCCAGTCGGTGTGGCTGCCGGCGGCGGACCCGCCGGTGCGCGTGCGCCCGCTGGACGGCGCGCGGTCGCAGCTGTTCCGCGCCACCGCGGGAACCTGCGAGGACTGACTTCCGCGCGGTTCTGTGTGCGTTCCGTGTGGTGCTCTTCTCCACTATCGCTCGCAGGGGTGGTTGTTACGCCCCTTCGCGTCGATTTCCGAGGAGAACGAGCCGGTGACTTCCCATCCCCAGGCCGCGACCGGGCTGCCCCAGCCCGCCCCGGTCGCGGCGGCCCCGTCCCGGCCCGGCGCGCTGCCGGCGCTGGTGGCGGTGGCCGTGGTGTCGGCGCTGGCCGCGATCGTCGACGGGGTGCTGCTCATCGCCGGCGGGCGGGACATGGCCCTGGACGTCGCGGCGCGGACGATCGCGTCGATCACGGGCGCGTCCGCGGACTCGGTGAAGGCCGACGGCGGCGCGTTGTTCGAGGCGGCCCTGGACGAGGTGCAGAGCATGCTGCAGGTGCGCGGGGGCGTCGCGGTGTTCTTCGGCGTGGTGCTCCTGGTCTGGGGCCTGCTCGCACTGCGGGGAGCGGTGTGGGTGCGCGTGCTGCTGACGTTGGCGGCGCTGGCCAACGCGGGCGTCGCACTGCGCCTGGCCACCGACGTCGAGGGCGGGACGGCGGCGGTCCGCGGGACGGCCTGGCTCGCGCTGGCGACCGGCCTGGTGGCCGTCGTACTGGCGTGGCTGCCGGCGATCAACCGGTACGCCAAGGCCCGCAAGGGCCACTAGCCCCCTGGGGGTGACGCCGGGCGTGCGCCCGGCGTCCGTGGGCTGGGGTGGTGCCGCGAGGGGGCGGCACCACCCCGTTTCCGGTGCCGGGATCGGCCGTGGGGATCAGGTCGGCTCGGTCAGTGCCAGCAAGGCGCGCCGCAGAGCGGCCGCGCTCGCGTCGCGGGGCTCCGCCAGGTTCGCCGCCTCGGCCGCCGCCTCCGCCGCCGCGTCCTCGTCTCCCGTGGCTTCGCAGGCCCGTGCCAAGACCAGCCAGGTGAGGCCCGTCGCGGGCTTGCCGCCCATGGCGCGGAACTCGTCCAGGCACGCGCGCAGCACCGGGATCGCCTGCGCCGCACGGCCTTCGCCGATCCAGCTCGCCGCGATCGCGCGCGTGCACGACAGCTCCCGGGGACGCTCGTCCAGGTCGCGGGCGAGGTCGCGGGCCTCCTCGAACGCCGCCGTCGCGCGGTGGCGGGCACCGGTCGCCGCCGAGATCGCGCCCAGCGTGCGCAACGACTTCGCCAGCGCCGAACGGGCCACCGTCGTGCGCAGGAGATCCACCGACTCCTCGATCGCCGTCGCCGCCGCCGCGTCTTCGCCCGTCAGCAGCGACGACCACGCGAACCCGTGCAGTGCCGAGCCGATCTGCCGCGCGTCGCCGGTTTCCCGGGCCGACGCCAGGGCCAGCCGGTCGACCTCACGAGCCTCGCCCACCCGGCCGAGGCGCAGCAGCGCGGCCGATTCCGCCGCCCGGACCAGGAGCGCCTCCTCCTGACCGTCCACAGTGCACAGTCCGCGGGCGGTCGACAGGGCCTCCTCGGCGCGGCCCAGCCCGATCAGGCAGTGCGCCAGGTTCGCCGAAACCCACGCGTGCGTGCGACGGTCACCGTGGGCCTCGAGCTCCTTCGCGCATTCGCGGTACGCCGACGCCGCCTCCTCGTAGTGCCCGCGCGCGTGCCGCAGCAGCGCCAGGTTCGCCTCGGCGAGCACCGCCGAGTGCCGGTCGTCCGTCGCGGCCAGCACCGTCTCGTAGGCCGCGCGCATGTCGGCGTAGTGGCCGTGCAGGTACAGGTACACGCTCAGCTTGTCCAGCAGCAGCAACGCTTCCCGCGCGCCCAGCGACCCGATGAGCAGCACGAGGTTCGCGCGTTCGGCGGCGAACCACGCCTCCGGACGCTCGAGCAGCCGCGCCACCAGCTCGTCCGGCAACGGCTGCGCGAACGGCCCGTGCGCCACGGCCGGCATCGGCACCGTGCGCGGCAGGCGTGCCGCGGCGGCGTCGGCGAGGGCGAGCGTCGCGGCCAGGACCGTCGAAGCACCGCCCGTCTCCGGCGGGCCTTCCGCGGCGTACAGCCGGACGAGGTCGTGCATCCGGTAGCGGCCTTCGCCGGTCGGGTCCGGCCCGCGCGCCTCCAGCAGGCTCGCTTCGACGAGCTCCTCGACCGCCTCGTCGGCGTCCGGCGTGCCGATGAGCGTCGTGACGGCCCACGCGGGCAGGTCGGCGAGATGACACCGCCCGAGCAGCCCGAACGCCCGCCGCGCCGGCGGCCGCAAGCCTTCGTAGCTCAGCGCGATGCTGCTGCGGACGGCGAGGTCGCTGACGGTCAGCTCGTCGAGACGGCGGACCTCGTCCTCGAGGCGGTCGGCCAGTTCGCCGAGCCGCAGGTGCGGCCGGATGGCCAGCCGGCTGCCCGCGATCCGCAGGGCGAGCGGCAGCCGCGCGCACGCGGCGATGATCCGGCCGGCGTCGGCGCGCTCACGCTCGACGCGCGCGCCGGCGAGCCGGTTCAGCAGCTCGGCGGCTTCGCCTTCGGACAGCGGCCCGAGGGGCAGCCGGTGCGCGCCGGCCAGGCCGCTCAGCCGCCGCCGGCTCGTCACGAGCACCGCGCAGCCCGGCGTGCCCGGCAGCAGCGTGCGCACGTGCTCCGGATCGACGGCGTCATCGAGCACCACCAGGACCCGGCGGTCGGTGAGCCGACCACGGAACACGGCCGCGCGGGCCCGGCCGTCGTCCGGCACCGCGGGGCCGGGCACGCCCAGTGCGCGCAGCAGGTCGGCCAGGACGTCGCCGATGTCGCGGCCCGCCAGCGGCACGTACAGCTGGCCGTCCGGGAAGCGCGCCCGCAGCCGGTGCGCGGCCCGTACGGCCAGGGTGCTCTTGCCCGCGCCCGGTTCGCCGCTGAGCACCACGACCGGGACGCCGTCGCCGCGGCCGAGCACCCCGGTCAGCTCGGCCAGCTCGGCTTCGCGGCCGGTGAAGTCCGCGACGTCCGGGGGCAGCTGGCAGACCGGCCACACCGGTGGCGGCAGCCGCGGCACCGGGTCTTCGCCGCGCAGGACGGCCGCGTGCACCCGCCGGGCCTCCGCGCCGGGCTCGACGCCGAGCTCGTCGACCAGCGTGGTCCGCAGCCGCCGGTAGACCTCCAGCGCGTCGCCCTGCCGCCCGGCGCGGTGCAAGGCGATCATCAGCTGGGCGGCGAGGCGTTCCCGCAGCGGGTGCTCGGTGATCATGGCCTGCAGCTCGCCGGTCAGCTCCCCGTGCCGCCCGGCCGTGAGCTCGGCGTCGACGCAGTCCTCGAACACGGCGAGCCGCTCGGACTCCAGGCGCGCGACGTCGGCGTCGAGCCGCGGCACGTGCAGCCCGGCCAGCACGGGACCCCGCCACTGCGCGAGCGCCCGCCGGTAGTGCCCCGCCGCGGCGAGCGCGTCCCCGGCGCGCTGCCCCTCGGCGACGGCCGACCGGAAGACGAGCAGGTCGAGCTCCTCGGTCTCGACGCGGAGCCGGTAGCCGAGCGGCCCGTGCTCGACGCGCAGGCCGTCGATCCGGTCGCGCAGCCGCGAGAGGTAGGTGTGCAGGTTCGAGGCGTAGGACTTCGGCGGCCGCTCCGGCCACAGCGCCTCGACCAGCACGTCGACGTGGACGTGCTGGTTGGCGTTGAGCAGCAGCACGGCCAGCAGGGTGCGCTGCCGGTCGCCGCGCAGGACCGGCCACTGCCCCGGCGGGCTTTCGATCGCAAGCGGACCGAGGACGGCGAAGGACGCCACCGAGTCACCTTCCCCAGGCTGGTGAGCAGGGAGAGTCACGTTAGCGGAGGGGTACGACAGAATCCGGCGGTTCGTGAGGACCCGACGCGGCCACCCCGGGTGTGAGCTGATCGTCCCCGCGGGATCCCCGGGCGGTGGCGGCCCGGCCCGGCCGTCCCCATTAGGCTCCACCCGGACATACAGGACCAACCAGGGGAGCGGTCGTGTCAGCTGGAGGCGGAACCAAGGCGATCATCGCGGCGCTCGGGGCGAACGCCGGGATCGCGGCCGCGAAGTTCGTCGGCTTCCTCGTCACCGGGTCGTCGTCGATGCTGGCCGAGTCCGTGCACTCGCTCGCCGACACCACGAACCAGGGACTGCTCCTGCTCGGCCAGAAGACGTCGAAGCGCGAGGCGGACAAGGAGCACCCCTTCGGCTACGGCCGCGACCGGTACTTCTACTCCTTCATCGTCGCGCTGATGCTCTTCACCCTCGGCGCCGCCTTCGCGATCTACGAAGGCATCCACAAGATCGGCCACCCCGAGCCGCTGGATTCGCCGATCGTCGCGGTGATCATCCTGCTCGTGGCGGTCGGCTTGGAGGGCTACAGCTTCTACACCGCCATCGGCGAGTCGCGGAAGATCAAGGGCGACGCGACCTGGTGGGGTTTCATCCGCCAGGCCAAGGAACCCGAGCTCCCGGTCGTCCTCCTGGAGGACGCGGGTGCGCTGCTCGGTCTCGTCTTCGCGCTGCTGGGCGTCGGCCTTTCGGTCCTCACCGGCGACCCGGTCTGGGACGGCGTCGGCACCCTCGCGATCGGCCTGCTGCTCGGCGTCATCGCGGTCATCCTGATCATCGAGATGAAGAGCCTGCTCATCGGCGAGGGCGCGACCGAGCCGGTGCTCGCGACGATCGTCGACGAGCTCGCCGCGGGCAAGGTCGAGCGCGTCATCCACATCCGCACCCAGTACCTGGGCCCGGACGAGCTGCTCGTCGCCGCGAAGCTGGCGATGGTGCCGGGGCTCGACACGGCCGAGGTGGCCACCGCGATCGACGACGCCGAGGCGCGCGTGCGCGCCAAGGTGCCGGTCGCGAAGCTGATCTACCTCGAGCCCGACCTGGACCGCAGCCTCGCGAAGTAGGTCCAAGATCCACTTCCGGGCGTTCGGCGAGCCGTCACGGACTTGACCCGATAGGGTGACCTACCGCGATACATGCAGGCCAGCGGCAGGAGGTCAACGGTGCCCGGAACGGGATTGTGGCGCACTAAATCGATCGAACAGTCCATTAAGGACACGGACGAGCCGGACACCAAGCTCAGACGGAACCTGAGCGCGTGGGACCTCACCGTCTTCGGGGTCGCGGTCGTCATCGGCGCCGGTATCTTCACGCTCACGGCGCGCACCGCCGGTGACTACGCCGGCCCGTCGGTCTCGCTGGCCTTCGTGTTCGCCGCGATCGCGTGCGCGCTGGCCGCGTTGTGCTACGCCGAGTTCGCGTCGACCGTCCCGGTCGCGGGCAGCGCGTACACGTTCTCCTACGCCACGTTCGGCGAGTTCATGGCGTGGATCATCGGCTGGGACCTGATCCTGGAGCTCGCCGTCGGCGCGGCCGCCGTGTCCAAGGGTTGGTCGGTCTACCTCGAGACGGTGCTCGGCTACCTTTTCGGCAAGGGCGCCAAGACGACGTTCGACATCGGGAGCGTCACCGTCGACTGGGGTGCCCTGCTCGTCGTGGCGATCCTGACGACGCTGCTGGCCGTCGGCACGAAGCTCTCGTCGCGGGTTTCGATGGTGATCACCGGCATCAAGGTCGCCGTCGTGCTGTTCGTGATCATCCTGGGCCTCTTCTACATCAAGGGCGCGAACTACTCGCCGTACATCCCGCCGGGCTCGACCGGCGGCTCGGGCGAAACCGGCGTCGACCAGTCGCTGTTCTCGCTCATCGCGGGCGGCGCGAGCAGCTCGTTCGGCGTCTTCGGCCTGCTGGCCGGTGCTTCGCTGGTGTTCTTCGCGTTCATCGGGTTCGACATCGTGGCGACCACCGCCGAGGAGACGAAGAACCCGCAGAAGGCCGTGCCGCGCGGCATCATGGGCTCGCTGGCGATCGTCACCGTGCTGTACGTCGCGGTGTCGCTGGTGGTCGTCGGCATGACGTCGTACAAGGACCTCGCGACGAAGGCGGGCGACGGCAGCCACAAGACCCTCGCCACGGCGTTCTCCGCGAACGGCGTCGACTGGGCGGCCAACATCATCTCCTTCGGCGCGCTGGCCGGGCTGACCACCGTGGTGATGGTGCTGATGCTGGGCCAGGTCCGGATCATCTACGCGATGTCGCGCGACGGCCTGATGCCGCGCGGGCTCGCCAAGACGGGCGAGCACGGCACGCCGAAGCGCGCGACGCTCATCGTCGGCGGCCTGGTCGCGCTGGCGGCCGGCTTCTTCCCGGCGGACAAGCTGGAGGAGATGGTCAACGTCGGCACGCTGTTCGCGTTCGTGCTGGTCTCCGCGGGCGTGCTGATCCTGCGCCGGACGCGCCCCGACCTGCCCCGCGCGTTCAAGGTGCCGCTGGTGCCCCTGATCCCGATCCTGGCGATCCTCGCGTGCCTGTGGCTGATGCTGAACCTGACCGTGCTGACCTGGCTGCGGTTCATCGCCTGGATGGTGCTGGGCGTGCTGATCTACTTCGGCTACAGCCGCCGGCATTCACTGCTCGGCAAACGCCAGGCGGACGGGGTCGAGGAGTCGGTCAAGGCCCCCGACGCATAACTCGATCGTGTAGGCCCCGCCGACCAGGTTTTCCCTGGTCGGCGGGGCTTTTTTGGTGGCCTTCACATCGGACGATCTTGCTTTTGGTGCCTAAAAGGGGACCCCGTGTAGCGGGTGACGTGACGTGCGATACCTTTCGATCCTTCGTGTGGCACTGACGGGTGAATTACAGCAGCGTGATTCACACTCTCGGTGGCCTCGCGATCACAGATTTCACCAGTGCTCTTCCCCCGCCGGTACAGGAGTTCTGTATGCGTAGTCGTACCTTCCGCGGCGCGATCGCGATCGTCGCGCTGACCACCGCCGCCCTGATGGGAACCGCCGGCTCCGCGCTGGCCTGCGTCCCCGGTGACGACCGTGCCGAAGGCACCGTCGGCAACGCCACCAAGTGCGAGGACATCGGCCTCGGCAAGGCCATCGACGTGTCCGACTTCCTCACGGTCACCGGCGGCACGACGAAGGACCAGTTCCTCACCGTCACCGGTGTGGCCAAGGGTGTCACCGTGGCCGCGATCGTGGTCAAGGGCGGCAACGAGTACAACACCTACGTGCCGGGCAAGAAGGGCCTGTCCGCCACCGTGCCGTGGGAGAAGCTGCACGCCCCCATGGTCGGCAAGGACTACAGGAACGTCCCGACCATCAGCCACTGGTTCGCCTGCGGTGTCAAGAAGGACACCCCGCCGGAGAGCACCGTTCCCACCAAGCCGACGAAGCCGACCGAGACCACGAAGCCCAGTGCTCCGGCCACCTCGGACACCTCGGTCGCGCCGACCAGCACCACGGGTGCCGCGGTCGTTCCGGCCGGCAACGAGTCCGGTACCGGTGGAGGCCTGGCCAACACCGGCTTCGACAACAGCTGGCTGATCTGGGTCGCGGGCCTGCTGCTCGTGGCCGGTGGCGGGCTGCTGGCGCTGCTGAAGTTCCGTCGCAAGGCTTCCGAGTAAGCCGGACCTGAAGTGCCGTGAGGGCCGCATCGAAGGACTCGATGTGGCCCTCACGGCTTTCCGAGGAAGTCCCCGAAGAGCAGGCCCTGCTCACCGCCGGCGGGCTTGCCGAGGCCGGCGGCCATCGCGACGGCGTGGTCCCACTCCGCGTCCACCACGTAGTCCTGGTGCTTGAGCACTCCCGGCGCCCAGCGGTGCCGGCCGGTCGGGCCGCGCAGCGGGTCCGGCAGCCAGTGGTCGCCGCCCAGGATGAGGACGCCGTTCCGGTCCGCCTTCGCCTTCAGCGGCCCCGAGCCGCCTTCGGGCTGGTAGCCGACGCCGTACAGGCAGCGGTCGGAGACCTCGTGCCGCCAGGTCGTCACGCCGCCGCCGAAGATGTCGGTGCCGCGGCACAAGGCACGCCACCGGCCGCCGAGGTCGGCGAAGAGCGTTTCGAGCGCTTCCTGCGGCAGCAACGCCGGGAAGGCGCGCTGGTAGCCCCACTGCAGCGGTGACCCGGCGGTGAGCACGCCGACGCGTTCCAGGTCCTCCTCCGGCAGCTCGGCCGCCAGCCGGGCCGCGGCCATGACCGTGAGCAGGCTGCCGAGGTTGTAGCCGGAGAGCACCACCCGCGTCCCCGGCTCGGCGAGGTGCTCGCGCGCCCGCGCGGCCAGTTCCGGGACGACCTTCAGCGCGTAACACGGCGGCACGGTCGGGTGCGCGGCCCGCGGCCAGAAGCAGACCAGGTCGGCCAATGCCCCGAGGTGACGGCTGCGCTGCGGCGTCCGCGCAGCCGTGTAGACGACGCGCAACAGGCCCGCGGCCAGCGCGCCGAGCGCGACCACGCCGATCGCCGACAGAGGACCGAACCAGCCGGGCACCACCCGGAACCCGAAGCGCAGCACCAGCAGCGCCGCGCCGCCCACGGACATCGCTGACGCGACCGCCAGCGCGAGGTGGTGCAGGTGCCGCCGCTCCCACGCCGAACGCGCCCACGCCGCCGCGGCCTGGGCTTCCTGCCGCTCGTCGTGTTCCATCAGCTCGACGATCTCGGGGATGCCCCGCCGCAGCCGCCGGATCGGGACGGCGACCGCGAAGCCCAGCACCGCGAGCACGGCGGCCAGCGCGAGCCCGGCCCCCCACAGGACCGTGACCAGCAGGTACGTGTCGGGCACCCGCAACAGGCCCGCACCGGAGAGCCGCCGGACGGCTTCGGCCAGGCCGGCGCCGAACCCGCCGCCAAGCAGGCCGGCGAGCGCTAGCACCGGTGCGGCGGCCCAGCCGCCCAGCCACGGCCGCAGCCGCCGCGGCTTGTGCTGCCAGCCAGGCCGGGCCAGCAGCGCGGCCGGGAGCAGGAACAGCGCGAACAGCACGGTGACCGCGACCAGGGCAGCGCCGAGCCCCTCGACGACGCCGTTGGTCCCCGGCAGCGGGCCGGTCCCCGGCCGCATCCGGACCGCGGCCACGACGACCAGCAGGCCCGCCAGCCCGATCACGCCCGGGCGGGCCCAGCGCCCGGTGTCGGCGCCGACCGCCGCGGCCGCGATCGTCGCGAGCACCAGGGCCAGCGTCACGATCCAGACGACCAGGTCGAAGACGTTCCCCGGCACGCGGAACGGCCCGCCGAGCATCAGCAGGGCGATCGAGTCCAGCGCCGCGACGGTGTGGAGGCAGCGCAACGCCGGCGTCTCCGGGTCGGCGCGCATCCGCAGCGGCCCCTCGGACAGGTCGCCGTCGGCGTGCACCGCCCAGGTCGCGCTCGAGATCCGGTGCAGGACGAAGATCACGGCCAGCAGGGGCAGCACGCCGACCGCGATCCGCGCGGGGACCGAGCGCAGGACGTCCGGGACCACCGGCAGGCAGCCCGAAGCGGGCGCGAGGCACTGCGCGGCGAACAGGTCGAGCGCGATCGTCGCTAGCTGGCCCATCAGCAGCATGGTCAGCAGCAGCGCGCCGACGCGCAGCAGGCCGCGGCAGATCCCGCCGAGCACGCGGGGGAGACGGCGGCCCGGCGCCGCCGGCGGCAGCATCCAGAAGGCGACGTTGGCGAGCGAGAACGGGAACAGCAGGGCCCAGGTGGCCTTCGCGGCGCCACCGGAGGTCATCCCGTGCCACAGGTAGCCTTCGAGGGTCCGCGGGATCGACCGGCCCAGCGCCGGCAGCACGGGTCCGGGCGCCGGCCGCCGCAGCCGGTCCGCCGGGCGGATCACGCGACCCAGCCCGTCGCCGGCGACGTCGACGGTCGAGACCGCGTCGAGCAGGGTCTCGCCGCTGGTGCCCACGAGCCCGGCGACGCGGATTTCGACGACGCGGGTGTCCGGGCCGGGCATGGGCACGGTAAGGGTCTCCTAACCGTTCTAGGGAAGGTCGAGCGGACAACGGTAGTGTTCCGGTGTCATCGAGTCTTGGAGGAATCGCCACTATGCCCCCCGAAAGCGTTGCGAAGCGGCACGAGACCCGCAACGGCGTCGAGTTCGCCGTCGCCGACCTCGATGCCGCGGAGTTCGGCCGCAAGGAGATCCGCCTCGCCGAGCACGAGATGCCGGGCCTGATGGCCCTCCGGCGCGAGTACGCGGAGGTCTACCCGCTGCGCGGGGCGCGCGTCTCCGGCTCGCTGCACATGACCGTGCAGACGGCCGTCCTGATCGAGACGCTGGTCGCGCTGGGCGCGGAGGTGCGCTGGGCCTCCTGCAACATCTTCTCGACGCAGGACCACGCGGCGGCCGCGGTCGTCGTCGGCCCGCACGGCACGGCCGAGGAACCGAAGGGCGTCCCGGTCTTCGCCTGGAAGGGCGAGTCGCTCGAGGAGTACTGGTGGTGCACCGAGCGGATGCTCACCTGGGACGGCGAGGGTCCCAACATGATCCTCGACGACGGCGGCGACGCCACGATGCTGGTGCACAAGGGTACCGAGTTCGAGAAGTCCGGCGTCGTGCCGACCCCGGACGAGAACACCTCGGACGAGTTCAAGGTGTTCCTCGAGCTGCTGCGCGACTCGGTGGCGGCCGACACCGGCAAGTGGACGAAGATCGGCGAGGGCATCCGCGGCGTCACCGAGGAGACCACGACCGGCGTCCTGCGGCTGTACCAGCTGGCCGCGGCCGGTGAGCTGCTGTTCCCGGCGATCAACGTCAACGACGCGGTGACGAAGTCGAAGTTCGACAACCGCTACGGCATCCGCCACTCTCTGATCGACGGCATCAACCGCGGCACCGACGTCCTGATCGGCGGCAAGGTCGCGGTGGTCTGCGGCTACGGCGACGTCGGCAAGGGCGCGGCGGAGTCCCTGCGCGGCCAGGGCGCGCGCGTGATCGTCACCGAGATCGACCCGATCTGCGCGCTGCAGGCGGCGATGGACGGCTACCAGGTTCGCACGCTGGAGAACGCGCTGCCGGAAGCCGACATCGTCATCACGACGACCGGCAACAAGGACGTCGTGCTGGTCGAGCACATGGCGAAGATGAAGCACCAGGCGATCCTGGGCAACATCGGCCACTTCGACAACGAGCTCGACATGGCGGGGCTCGCCCGCTACCCGGGCATCCGCCGCATCAACATCAAGCCCCAGGTCGACGAGTGGATCTTCCCGAACGGCAACACGATCATCGTGCTGTCCGAGGGCCGCCTGCTGAACCTGGGCAACGCGACCGGGCACCCGTCGTTCGTGATGTCGAACAGCTTCTCCAACCAGGTGATCGCGCAGATCGAGCTGTTCACCAAGCACGAGGAGTACGACAAGGAGGTCTTCCGCCTCCCCAAGAAGCTGGACGAGAAGGTCGCGAAGATCCACCTCGACGCCCTGGGCGGCGAGCTGACGAAGCTGACCAAGGAACAGGCCGAGTACATCGACGTCGACGTCGAAGGGCCGTTCAAGCCGGAGCATTACCGGTACTGAGGTTTTAGCGTTTCCGCAGGTCAGGGCCGCCCCGAAAGTGTTCGGGGCGGCCCTTTGTTGTGCGTATTGAACAGTGATAACACTAATGGGTTAGTGTTATCATGAACCGGTGAAACAATTGATCGCCCGGATCGACGACGAGCTGCACGCTCGGTTGAAGGCGAGAGCCGAAGCCGAGGGGCGCAGCATGAACGACCTGGTCACCGAGGCCCTGCGGGGCGTGGTCGCGAAGACCGAAACCCGCGCGGAGTGGAAACAACGCATGATCGCGGAAGGCAAGGTGGTGCACGTCGAGCCGCCCGCTCGGGTGCCGACCCTCGATGAGATCGAGGAACACGCCCGGGGCTGGGGCACCGCCGTCAGCGAAGCTCTCGACTGGACGCGAGGTGAATGGTGACCGTGCTCTACGCCGACACCAGCGCGCTGGTCACGGCCTACCTCCCGGACGAGCCGGAGCACGCGAGGTTCCGCGAGCTGCTGCTCGACGGCGATGACTTCATCCTGAGCAGTGATTTCACCCGGATCGAGTTCGCCGGTGCGGTGACCGCCGCCAAGCGGACCGGGCGGATCCCGGATGCCTCGATCCTGCTCGCGCACCTTGATGAGTTCGCGTCGCCTGCCGGCGGCTTGATGCTGATCCCGTTCAACCCGAACCGGGTCATCATGGCCGCCCGGCGACTGGTCGTGGAGAACTACCCGGTGCGCACCCTGGACGCGATCCACATCGCGGTGGCGATGCACGACACCGCCGAGCTCACCGGCGGCGAGCCGGTCACCTTCGTCACCCGCGACGAGCGTCAGGCCGATGCCGCGAAGGCCAACGGGTTCGAGGTCCTGTGACCGCCGACCTCTTCGCCGGCATCGCCGTCCGCGACTACCCCGCGGCCCTCGCCTGGTACGAACGCCTCTTCGGCTCCCCGCCGACCTACGTCGTCAGCGATACCGAAGCCCTCTGGCAAGTCGCTTCGCACGGGTCGGTCGTCGTCGAGCTGCGGCCCGAGCGGGCGGGGCGGGCCTTTCACACCCTCTTCGTCGACGACCTCGACGAGCGCGTCGCCGGGATCTCCGCCCGCGGCATCGAGCCCGCCGAGCGGGAAACCTACGGCAACGGCGTGCGCAAGATCATCTACCGCGACCCCGAAGGAAACGAGCTCGGCATCGGCGGCGGCCCCTCGTAACCTCGAGCCCGTTCTTGGCTTCACCGGTTTCCCTGTGCGCCCGGACTACCCACCGGGCCGTGTGGCGAGCCCTGGCGAAGGCGAAGTCCCGGGCCAAGCGCCGCGGGCGCTAGTTCCACTCGACGGCGACGCCGGCCAGACCCGGGCCGGCGTCGCTGAAGAACGCGCTGCTCACGCCGCCCATGTCGCACGCCAGCTCCTCCGCCACCACCGGCAGGGCGTCGTCGCGGGCCCGGACCTGACGCGTGCAGCGCGCGGGCAGCGCGTTGCGGTCGAAGCGCAGCTGGACCAGGTAGCTCGCGCAGCGGTCGCGCAGCATCCGGTAGTACCCCGGCGACGCCGAACCCGAGTCGTCGCGGACCTCGAAGCAGAACACGTGGATGTCGCCCTCGGCGAGCTTGCGGTCGAACAGCAGCTCCGTCGCCATCGTGTCCGCGTCCGGGTTGCGCCTCATGCGCCCGACGCGGCAGCCCTCGTCGGTGATCAGCTCGACGTCGTCGATGCGGCAGCCCGGGTCGCCGTTGTAGACGGTCAGGTACCGGTCCGGGCCGTGGCGCCGGGCCCGCGTCACCAGCCGCGTGCGCAGGCTCACTTGGCGGTGTTCGGCGTCGAACGTGATCGTGTCGTGGACCGACAGCAGCTCGAGGTCGGCGTTGTAGTGGTTCGACGACGGGTACGCGCCGAGCTCGGCCAGCAGGTCCTCGACGATCGACCCCATGTCGCCGGACCGCAGGTCGTGGAATGACGCCGCCGGCTGGTGGCCGCGCCGGACCAGGCGCGGCCCGATCAGCACCACCAGCGCATCCGCGGGCAGCTGGAGGACCGATTCCAGGGCCCGGACCGCCGGGAGCGCCTTGGGTACCTCGGGCTGCCGCAGGCCGCGCTGCCAGTAGCTCAGCGTGGACTGTCCGATTTGGACCCCGCGCAGCGCGAGGTGCGCGCGCAGGCGCGCCAGCGAGAGGCCGCGGTAGGCGATCGCCAGTCTCAGGGCGTGGTGGAACTCGCCGGTGCGGAGCGCCTCGGTCAGCTCTTTCGGCAACTCGGCGACCGATGCCCGGGTCGTGCGGGCGCCATCGATGATCAGTGGGAGGTTCCCGTCTTGTGCCACCGCTCGTCCCTTCACCCGACCAGTGTGTGCGCTGGGCGTGAACACCGCGGAACGTTCACGTTAGCAGCGTAGAGTGCCCCGGCCGACCCCCGTTCAGGGTGGTTGGCCACGTAATGGTGACTGTTCCGCGTTCCGGCTGTGCCCCGGAACGGTCCGTTCCTCCGGATGGCGTTCTTGCTCCGGGTGACCACGTTGTTCACCGTTGTGACCACCGCTGGTTCGCCCACGTTCGAGCAGGAGGCCGTCCGTGCTGGTGAAGTCGAGCCGGGTTCACGTCGCAGTGGCCGTGAGCCTGCTGTTGTGCCTGGTCGCGCCGGTCACCGCCGGAGCCGCGCCCGGAGTGCCGTCGACCTTCCGGAACCGGATCACGCTGCAGGCCCAGGAGAAGAACCAGTGGTGCTGGGCGGGTTCGGGCGCGACCATCGCGGCCTACCACGGCGCCGCCGTCGGCCAGACGCGGTTCTGCCAGCTCGCCCACGGCGAGTCCGGTCCGGACTGCGCGAACCTGCCCGGCACGCTCGCCGACCCGCAGCGCGCCTTCGCGAAGCTGGGCTTCGCCTCGCCGGGCCGCTACCTCGACCGGCAGATCTCCTTCGCCGACGTCCGGAAGCAGACCTCGGCGAACCGGCCGGTCGAGACGCGGGTCGGGTACCGCTCGGGCGGCGGCCACACGCACGTCCTCTACGGCTACGACACCAGCGGCGACTGGGTGTACTGGGGTGATCCGGGGCCGGCCAAGCGCTACAACTGGTCGACCTACGGGTACTACGCGCAGAACTCGTCTTTCACCTGGACGCACACGCTCACCGGGATCGCCCGATGAGCAGGCGGGCGCTGGTGCTCGCCGTGCTGACCGGCGCGGCGCTGCTGATGACGGCCCCGGTGTCAGGCGCGGCCCAGGCCGCCGGCATCAGCAGCGCCGACGCCGTGGCCGCGCACACCGCGGCCGCGGGGCTCCAGGACGTCCTGGTCCGGTTCTTCGCCCAAGCCCCGGACGCGCGGGGGCCGATCTCGGTGCAGGTCGACGCGGACGCGTACCCCGTCTACGAGCTCTCGCCGGACTTCGTCGTCGGCAAGCCGGGCGCGTCGCCCGGTGACTTCGCCTACTTCGCCGTGCCCGCCCGGGCCTCGGACGGCCGGACGGCGACGCTCTGGTCGGTCCGCGGGGCCGACGGCGCCTGGCAGGTCGGCAACATCGCCTCGGGCGACATCGAGAGCGGTTACGCGCGCAAGCTGCCCGCGGGCGCCCAGCTGCTCCACGAGCCGCAGGTCGACGCCTGGTACGCGGTCCAGGGCGGCCGCGTGACGCCGCTTTCGGACGGCGCAGCGGTGATCACCGTCGCCGACTACCAGCGCACCGTCGCGGCGCGCTACGGGGACAAGCTCCCCGGCTCGGACTACGCCCGCAAGGGCGAGGCCGGCGGCTACGACGCGACGTCCCAGGTGATGCCCCGCGGCGACGGCGGCCCGGCGCCGTCCGGCCACGACACCGGCTGGGTGCCGCTGCTGATCCTCGTGGGGGTGCTGGCCGTCAGCGGCGCCGGCTACCTCCTCCACCTGCGGCGGCACGCCGCGTGAGCCGTACCGGCGGGCCCGGTGTCGATCCGCTTCCACCGGGCCCGCCGGTCCACCACATAATTGAGCCGTGGGTCGACTGGTGGTCATCGAAGGGCTCGACGGCGCGGGCAAGCGGACGCTGGCCGACGGGCTGACAGCGCAACTGCGGGCGAAGGGCGCGAGCATCGCGTCGCTGGCGTTCCCGCGCTACGGCAAGAGCGTGCACGCCGACCTCGTCAAGGAGGCCCTGCACCGCGGGCACGGCGACCTCGCCGACTCGGTGTACGGCATGGCCGTGCTGTACGCGCTCGACCGCAGCGGCGCGGCCGACGACATCCGCGCGCTGCGGGACACGCACGACGTCGTGCTCCTCGACCGCTATGTCGCGTCCAACGCCGCGTACGCGGCCGCGCGCCTGGAGCAGGACGCGACGGGCGACGTCGTGAAGTGGGTGTGGGAGCTGGAAGTCGACCGGTTCGGCCTGCCCCGCCCGGACGCGCACCTGCTGCTGCGGGTCGCGCCCGCTGTCGCCGCCGAACGCGCGGAACGCCGTGCACAAGCCGAAACCGACCGGGAGCGCGACGCCTTCGAGACCGACGACGCCCTGCAGCAGCGCTGCGCGGCCGTGTACGACGAGCTGGCCGCGGCGGGCTGGCTGGCGCCGTGGCACGTGCTGGACGGCGTCGCGGGCGTCGACCTCGAAGCCCTCGCCACGGAGCTACTGGCCGAGTAGCCGAGCCGGGTCGAAGCAGCCGATCGGGTGCGCCGTCGCGCCGTCGACCACCAGGTCCGCAATGATCTCCCCGACCACGGGCGCGAACTTGAAGCCGTGGCCGGAGAACCCGCACGCCAGCACCACCCGGTCTTCGGCCGGGTGCGGGGCGATGACGAAGCTCTCGTCGGCCGTGTCGGTGTACAGGCACGTCGCCGCGCGGAGGAACGCTCCCGGCAACGTCGGCAGGTGCCGTTTGACGACCGAGGCGATCTCGTGGATCTCGTCAGCCGACACCGTCCGGTCGATGCCGTCGGGCGTGCACTCGCGGCCGTCGCTGTGGAACGCGACCTTGACGCCGTCCGCGGCCGCGTTGTGCGCCGGGAACCCGTAGAACGTGTAGCCGTCGCCTTCCCAGATGTACACGGGATGCCGCTCGAACGGCGAAATCCCGCCGGACGGCGCGAACCAGTACTGCACCTGCCGCCGCACGCCGAACGCGACGCCGAGGTCGCGCAGCAGCTCGCCGGCCCACGCGCCGGGGCACAGCACCAGCCGGTCGGCCGTGTAGTAGTTGTGCGACGTCCCGACGCGCACCCCGCCGGACATCGTGCTCCAGGTGAACACCTTCTCCTCGTGGTGCAGCTCGGCGCCGCAGCGCGCGGCGAGCTGCAGGTGCGCGGCGACGCTGCCTTCGGGTGACACCAGCCCGGCGCCCGGCTCGTACAACGCGACCTCGTCCGCCGACGGTGCCATGGTCGGGAACCGGCGGCGGATCTCGCCGGCGTCCAGCAGCTCGTGCGGGATGCCGAACGCGCGGGCCGACGCGACGCTGCCGGTGATCGTCCGCGAGCCCGCCGTGCCGACCATGAGCCCGCCGCAGCGGGTGAACAGCCGCCGTCCGCTGTCCCGCTCGAGGCCGTCCCACAGTTCGTGCGCGCGCAGCAGGAGCGGGACGTACTCGGGGCCTTCGAGGTAGGCCTGGCGCGTGATCCGCGAACCGCCGTGGCTCGACCCGCGGTTGTGCACCGGCGCGAACTGGTCGATGCCGAGCACGCGCTGCCCGCGCTGCGCCAGCCGGTACGCCGCGGCGCTGCCCATCCCGCCGAGCCCGAGCACGATCACGTCGTAGTGCGTCACGCGACCCTCCCCGGCACGCGCCCGCCGAGGTACCCGATCTCCACCGGCGTCCCGAGCCGGCCGTACTCCGCGGGTAGCCAGGCGTACGCGCCGGCCTTGCCGGTGGTGGGGCCGGACCCGGCGCTCGTGACGTACCCGGCGGGGCGGCCGTCGACGTACACCGGTTCCTTGCCCTCGAGGACGTTTTCGGTCGTGAGGCGGACGAGCCGCCGGCTCGCGGTCGCCGCCGAGCGGCCCACCAGGGCGTCGCGCCCGAGGAAGTAGCCCTTGTCCATCCGGACGGCGGGCCCGAGCCCGGCCTCGTACGGGTCGTGCTCGGCGGTGAAGTCGACGCCGGGCGTGCGCACCCCGGCCTCCCGTCGCAGGCCGAGGAACGCCCGGTGCCCGGCGACGGCGATGCCGCGCTCCCGCAGCGCGTCCCACAACGGGCGGCCCAGGTCCGCCGTCGTGTGCAGCTCCCAGCCCGGTTCGCCCACAGTGGACAGTCGCAACGCGACGACCGGGACGTCGCCGACGAAGGTCTCCTCGGCCGAGAAGTCCGTTGTGGACAGTTCCGGGAGGACGGTGCCCGCGAGCGGCCCCCACACGCCGACGCAGCAGGTGCCGGGTGTGGTGTCGTGCACCTGCACCGTGCCGTCGCCGGGCAGGTGCCGCCTCAGCCAGGCGAAGTCCAGCCGTCCGCCGGCGCCGACGTGGAACCGGTCGTCGCCGAGGCGGGCGACGGTCAGCACGCCGCGCACCCCACCGTCTTCGCCGAGCAGGAGCGTTTCCGTCACCGTGCCCGGCGGTTTCGCCAGGTCGGCGGTCGTCATCGCCTGCAGGAACGGCAGCGCGCCGGGACCGGTGACCGCCAGGCGCGGTACGGACGTCAGGTCGAACATCGCGACGCGCTCGCGGGCGACGAGCGCCTCGGCAGCGACCTCGGCCGAGTACCGCGCCGGTCGCGCCCAGCCCGACGACTCGTCGAAGTGCGCGCCGAGGGCGATCTGCCGTTCGTGGAAGGGACTCGTCCGCGGCGGCCCGGCGGTGCGCCGGGCGAGGTCGCAGCCGTGCAGGGCGAGTGCGGGCTGCCCGTCGACGAGCCAGCGCGCCAGTTCGCGCGCGACCCCGGCGGAGTGTTCGGCCAGGACGGCTTTCGCCAGCCAGAAGCCGTCGAGGTCCGGGTGCTCGCCCAGCAGCGGCATCCCGTCCGGGGTGCCGGGCCGCAGGACCGTCGTGGTGGCCTCGAACCCGGCGTCGCGCAGGGCGGGCAGCAGCGCGGCGGCCGTGTCCGCCTCCGCCGCGCCGACGCCGAGCCGGTCGACGTGCTCGCGGACGTACATCCCGCTGTCGAGGTGGCGCAGCACCGGCAACCCGGCCTGGACGTGTTCGTCGTTGTGCCCGGCCAGCTCCGGCAGCGGCGATGTCCGCGCGTACCGGTGGGGCAGCCGTGGCGGCTCGGGCTCGCCGAAGCCGTCGCAGGCGATGACGACGTCGGCGCGCAGGCGCCCGACCGACGTGACGACGCCGGTCACGCGCCCGCCCGCGCGGTCGACGGCCACGACCTCCCCGGCGGTGAACCGGGCACCGCGGGCCTTCGCCCGCCGGGCCTGGGCTTCGGCCGCGCGCCGCGGGTGCAGCAGGCCGTCGCCGGGGACGTGGAACCCGCCCAGCACCCGGTCCGCGTCGAGGAGCGGGTGCAGGTCGGCGCACTCGCCGGGCGTGCGCAGGTAACCGCGCACGCCCCACGACGTCGCCCAGCCGTGCCGCCGCTTCAGGTCGTCGAGACGCTCCGGCGTCGTCGCGACCTCGAGGCTGCCGACCGGGTTGAAGCACCACTGGCCGTCCAGGCCGCCGCACTTCTCGGCGGTGTACTTCGCGAACTCGGTCAGCGTGCGGTCCGCGTGGGTCCGGAACACCAGGCCCGGGTGGTCGCCGGCCTCGCCGTCGCCCAGCACGGTGACGTCGGTCCAGCCGCGCTCGGTCAGCTCGTCGGCGAGCGCGCAGCCGAGCAGGCCGGCGCCGACGACGACCACCCGGGGCCGTGCTGCCATCGCGTTTCCTCCGGGCGACGAGGTTGCGTCTTCGGCAACAAAGTGCGTCATGCGAGACGCGCTGTCAAGCGCCCGAAAGGTGGCCCGGCAGGACATCCTCGGTCCCGTGCCGCCGGAGAGTGTGCCCACGTGGCGGCGGGGACTGCTGCGGCTCGGCGTAGACGCGCGGGCGCTCGCGCCCCGGAACTGGTGGCGTACCCGGGAAACGCGGTCCGCGCGGCTGTACCCCTAGTCCCGGAAGTAGCCCAGCTGCGCGGAAAGGTCGTCCGCGGCTTCGGTCATCGGGCGCACGATCTGCTTCACGCGCTGCTTCGAAAGCCGGTACGACGGCCCGGAAGCGCTCATCGCGGCGACGACGTCGCCGCCCGGGCCGTGGATCGGCACGGCGACCGCGTGCATGCCGAGTTCGAGCTCCTCGTAGCAGGCCGCGTAGCCGTCTTCGAGCACCCGCTCCAGCTCGGTCATCAGCTCTTCCGGCTCGACCGTCGTGCGCGGCGTGTACTGCTCCAGCTTCCGCTTCAGCACCCGCTTGCGTTCGGAATCCCCCATGTACGCCAAGAGGATCTTGCCGCTGGAGGTCGCGTGCAGCGGCGTCCGCTGGCCGGTCCAGTTCTGCGTCGTGATCGCCGCCGACCCACGGGCCTGGCTGATGTTGATGGCGACGCCGTCGTCGGCGATCGCGATGTTCACGGTCTCGCCCAGCTCCTCGGCGAGCGACAGGCAGCTGGTGCGGCCGAGCTTCGCCAGGTCCATCCGGCCGGTGGCGGCCCCGGCCAGCCGCACGATGCCGAACCCGATCGCGTACTTGCCGCGTTCGCCGAGCTGCTCGACGAGGCCTCTGGACTCCAGGACGCTGAGCAGCCGCGACGCCGTCGACTTGTGGACGCCCAGCTCGCCCGCGATCTCGGTGATGCCGGTTTCCCCGTTGCGGGCGAGCAGTTCCAGCACGCTGATCGCCCGGTCGACCGACTGCACCTGGCTCTGAGTTGCGTTGCCGCCGGCCGCGGCGTGCTTTCCCGCCGAGGTTGCGTCAGCAGAGTCCTGGTTCCGCATAGCGCAACACTATCCGCTCGGAGCCGTTCCTATCGGCTGAGTGGGCGAATCTCTTGACGTGGGTGCCGTCGGCGCCTGATTGTTGCGCAGGGAGCGCAGCGTCGCGCAATGCGCAACTTTCACGAACCGCCCCGGCATCCCGTCAGACGTTCTCCGGAGGACTCGATGATCCGAGCGTGTGCCGTCGCCGACCTGCCCGTGGGGGAGGCCCTGCGCCTCGACGGCCCGGTACCCATCGCCGTGTTCCACACCGAAGGCGGCTTCTTCGCCGTCGACGACACCTGCACCCACCAGGACGCCTCGCTCGCCGACGGCTGGCTCGAGGGCTGCTTCGTCGAGTGCCCGCTGCACGCCGCGCAGTTCGACCTGCGCACCGGCCTGCCCACGTGCCTGCCCGCGAAGCACCCGGTACGCACGTACCGCGTGGTCGTCGACGGTGACGCCGTCCTCGTGGACGCGCCCGTCCCGGCCGTTCCCTGAGCCCCTTTCCGCAGGTCCGTGAAGGCCGGGTGCCGGCCTTCACGGACCGTCCAGCGGCACCCGTATGGAGCAGGAACCCGTCGCGATCTTGATCTTTCTGGTGGTCAAACACGCGGGTCGCGCGTACGGGCGTCGCAACTAGTGCGAATATGTGGACATGAAGGCACGTGTTCTCGTGGTCGACGACGACCCCGCCCTCGCGGAGATGCTCACCATCGTGCTCCGTGGGGAGGGGTTCGACACGGCCGTGGTCGCCGACGGTTCCCGCGCGCTGCCCGCGCTGCGCGAGCTGAAGCCCGACCTCGTCCTGCTCGACCTCATGCTGCCCGGGATGAACGGGATCGACGTCTGCAAGGCGATCCGCGCCGAGTCCGGGGTGCCGATCGTCATGCTCACCGCCAAGAGCGACACGGTCGACATCGTGCTCGGCCTGGAGTCCGGTGCGGACGACTACGTGGTGAAGCCGTTCAAGCCGAAGGAGCTGGTCGCGCGGGTGCGGGCCCGCATGCGCCGCACCGAGGCCGAACCGGCGGAGTCGCTCACGATCGGCGACCTGGCGATCGACGTGCCGGGGCACGAGGTCACCCGCGAGGGCAAGGCCATCCCGCTGACCCCGCTGGAGTTCGACCTGCTGGTGGCACTGGCCCGCAAGCCGCGCCAGGTGTTCACCCGCGAGGTGCTGCTCGAGCAGGTGTGGGGCTATCGGCACGCGGCCGACACCCGGCTGGTGAACGTGCACGTCCAGCGCCTGCGTTCCAAGGTGGAGAAGGACCCGGAGCACCCCGAGGTGGTGTTGACCGTTCGCGGCGTCGGGTACAAGGCCGGCCCGCCGTGATCGCTCCATGACGACGGAGACCGGCAGACGGCTCCCCGCGTTCGCGCGTTCGACGGCACGCCTGGTGCGGCGTGTCGTCGTTTTCGCGCGCCGCCGCGCGATCGCGTTCAACGAGCTGTGGAAGCACTCGCTGCAGTTCCGCGTCACCGTGTCGACGCTCGCGCTGTCTTCGGCCGTGGTGTTCGTGCTGGGCATGGTGCTGCAGAACCAGATCACCGAGCGGCTGCTGGACACCAAGCGCGACGCCGCGATCGCGCAGACCCGCGCGGCCGCGGACACCGCCGCGGGTGAGCTGGTCGGCCTCGGCGGCGAGACGGACGAGGCGATGACCAACCGCCTCCAGAACGCGCTGAAGAAGATCGCGATCACCCCGACCAGCCAGGACGCGGCCGGCTCGGCGGCGGGCACGTTCGTCCCGGTGCTCGCCAGCGGCGGCCGCGACCAGTCCGGTGACCCGCCCTCCTCCGCCGGCCCGTTCGACAGCGTGCCGCCCCGGCTGCGGCAGTTCGTCGAAGCCAACGAGATGAGCTGGCTCGAGCACACGGTCACCGACACCGACGGCGGCCGCACGACGTACCTGATCGTCGGCACGCCGCTCAACACCGTCGCCAGCCCGCTGCAGCTCTACTTGCTGTTCCCGCTGACGACCGAGCAGAACACCGTCGCCACCGTCCAGAACACCCTGCTCGTCGGCGGGCTCGTGCTGCTGCTCCTGCTGGCGGGCATCACTAACCTGGTGACGCGGCAGGTGGTGCGCCCGGTCCGGCAGGCCGCCGCGGCGGCCGAGCAGTTCGCCGGCGGCGACCTCGACCAGCGGCTCGCCGTGCTCGGCGAAGACGACCTGGCCAAGCTCGCGGTGTCCTACAACGGGATGGCCGCCAGCATCCAGCGCCAGATCCGCCAGCTCGAGGAGTTCGGCGGGCTGCAGCGGCGGTTCACCTCCGACGTCTCGCACGAGCTGCGCACGCCGCTGACCACCGTCCGGATGGCCGCGGACGTGCTGCACGCGTCCCGCGAGCAGTTCCCGGCCGGCCTCGCGCGCTCGACCGAGCTGCTGGTCGACGAGCTCGACCGGTTCGAGTCCCTGCTCGGCGACCTGCTGGAGATCAGCCGCCTCGACGCCGGCGTCGAGGAGCTCTCCGCGGAGTTCATCGACGTCCGCCCGATCGCCACCCGCGCGGTCGAGCAGGTGCGGGTGATCGCCGGCAACGCGGGCAGCTCGGTGGAACTGGTGCTGCCCGACGAAGAGGTCATCGCCGAGGTCGACGCCCGGCGCGTCGAGCGGATCCTGCGCAACCTGCTCGGCAACGCCGTCGACCACAGCGAAGGCAAGCCGGTGGTGCTCACGGTCGGGGCCAACGAGACCGCGGTCGCCGTCACGGTCCGGGACCACGGCGTCGGCCTGCGGCCCGGCGAGGCCGACCTGGTGTTCAACCGGTTCTGGCGCGCCGACCCGTCGCGCAACCGGCGCACCGGCGGCACCGGCCTCGGCCTGGCGATCAGCCAGGAGGACGCGCGCCTGCACGGCGGCGAGCTCGACGCGTGGGGCGAACCCGGCGACGGCGCCTGCTTCCGGCTGCTGCTGCCGCGCCGCCAGGACGTGCCCGCCGGCCGGCCGCCCCTGGTCCTGCCGCCGCCCGACCGCGTCGCCGCCGAAGTGCCGCTCGGGATCATCGAGGTGACGCCGGCGCCGGAGGCGATCTTCGCCGAACGTGAGGAAATCGGTCAGTGACAGGTCGGTGGAAAGAGCTCGGTCTCGCGGTGCTGTGCCTGGTGCTGGTCGCCGGGTGCGCGAACGTCCCGCTGGAGTCGCAGCCGGTCGTCGTCTCCGGGGAGCGCCAGGGACAGGGCTCGGGCGACGTGGTGCCCGAGCCCAAGCCGAACATCGACGCGCTGACGCTGGTCCGCGACTACATCGGCGCGACGCTCAAGCCGGGCCAGAACAACGCGGCCGCCCGCGCCTACCTGGACGAGCAGAGCCGGGCGAACTGGCACCCGAGCCGCAGCCTCACGATCATCCAGAACACCTTCGGCACGGTCTTCGACCCCGCCCCGCAGCCGGACCCGAACACGGTGCTCGTGAACGTGCGCGGCATCGACGTCGGCACGCTCGACCAGAACAGCGCGTTCGTGTCGGACTACACCGGGGCGGCGCTGCAGGTGAAGGTGCGCAAGCAGGCGAACGGCCAGTGGCGGATCGTCGACCCGCCGCCCGACCTGTACGCGACCGAGTCCGACTTCAGCGAGAACTACACCCCGGTGCCGGTGAGCTTCTACTCGGAGCAGTCGGCCACGTTCGTCCCCGACCGGCGGTACGTCGTCGCGAAGCCGCAGTCCGGGCTGCCGAGCAAGGTGCTGAACCTGCTGGTCAGCGGGCCGTCGACGAGTCTGGCGGGGTCGGTGAAGAACCTGCTCGTCGAGCCGGTCGAGATCGACACGAACGTCAAGAGCCTCGACGACGGGACGCTGGTGGTGTCGCTGAGCGGGCTCTCCGGCGTCGCCGACGACACCCGGAACCTGATCGCCGCCCAGATCGTCCTGACGCTGCAGTACGTCACGTCGGCGCGGATCCGGATCCTCGCCGACGGCGCCCCACTGGTCGCGAACCACCCGGACTGGCGGCCGACCGACCTGCCCGCGTACAACGCCTCGCTGTCGCCGATCCTGACGCAGCTGGGGATGATGACGGTCGGCGGCCGGCTGCGGTCGCTGGGCGACGGCGCGCCGGTCCCGGGCCCGGCGGGCAACGGCGGCTACGACATCGTGAGCGCGGCCCAGTCCCTCGACGGCAAGCGCCTGGCGGTGGTGGAGCGCGACGGCGACAAGGTCCGCCTGCGGATCGGCGACGTCGGGCACGACCTGCCGCCGGTCAGCCTGGGCGGCACCACGCTGAGCCGCCCGACGTGGCGCCCGGGCGGCGGCGAAGTGTGGACGGTCGCGGACCAGCTGACGGTGGGCCGGATGGTGCTGAACCCGAACGGCCAGTGGACGGCGCTGACGGTCAACGCGGCGGACCTGCTCCAGCAGGGCGCCATTTCCGAGCTGCGCTTCTCCCGCGACGGCGCCCGGGTGGCAGCGGTGGTCGGCGGCCGGCTGTGGGTGGCCTCGGTGGTCGGCACCGGCGATTCGGTGTCCCTGCGCGAGCCGCGGGTCCTCCAGCCCCACGACCTGCAGGAAGTGCTCGACGTCGACTGGCTGGCCCAGGACACCCTGGTGGCGGTGACGAAGTCGCCCTCGCAGCCGGTGGTCCGCGTGACAGTCGACGGCCAGCGGCTGGATGCGTTCAACAGCTCCAACCTCACCCCGACGGTCCACGGCGTGACGGCGGCGGCGGGCCGCCCGATCGTGGTGGCGGACGCAAGCGGCCTGTGGACGGCGTCGGTGCTGGGCGAGGTGTGGCGGCCGCAGGACCACTCGATGAAGGACGCGGATCCGTTCTACCCGGGCTGAGATCACTTGATCGGGTGACGTCCGGACGTTCGAAACTGTCGGTGG
Organism: Amycolatopsis sp. NPDC004378; assembly: GCF_053602455.1. Classification (NCBI taxonomy): domain Bacteria; kingdom Bacillati; phylum Actinomycetota; class Actinomycetes; order Pseudonocardiales; family Pseudonocardiaceae; genus Amycolatopsis; species Amycolatopsis sp. NPDC004378. The sequence goes on along the minus strand of NZ_JBSGDR010000001.1, from coordinate 376,628 downwards.
TGGCCGCGACACTGTCCGCATGCTGCTCGAAATGCTGATCCCGGCCCGGTGCGCGGCCTGCGGAGCCCGAGGGTCCCCGTGCTGCGCCCGGTGCGCGGGAGTTTGGGGCGCGGTGTCCGAGGTCGTCCGGGTGCCGACGGCGGGGCTGGTGAGGGTGTTCTCGCTGGCCCGGTACCGAGGCGTGGCCCGGAGGTTGCTGATCGCGTACAAGGAACGCGGGCGGCGGGATCTGGCGCCCTCGCTGGGGTGGGCGTTGGCGGAGGCGCTGGCCGTTCTGCCGCTGAGGGCCCAGGTCGCGGCGTCGGCTGCGGGGGTTGTGCCTGCTGTGGCGGCCGCGCCGGTTGCGCGGTTTGCGCCGGCCGCACCGGTTGCGGCGGCCGCGCCGGTTGCGCGGTTTGCGCCGGGTGTCGCTGCTTCTGCTGGTCGGCCCTCGGTGTCAAGCGGCTCTGGGGCGTGGCGAGCGGAAACCGGTACCGGAACCGTTCCCGCACTGTGCCTGGTCCCGGCCCCGAGCCGCCGCCCGGCATCCCGCACCCGCGGCGGCCCCCACGTGGAGCGCCTGGCCAAGTCGGCGGCGAAAACCTTGGCAGCGCGCGGCTTCGAGGTGACGGTGGCCCCAGCGCTGGAACTGGCCGGCGGAGTCCGCGACGCGGTGGGCCTGGACCGCGCCCAGCGAGCGGCGAACCTCGCCGGCCGCCTCCGGTTCCGCGAGGCAGGCCGCCCGCCACCGGGAAGCACGGTGGTGGTCCTGGACGACGTGATCACCACGGGAGCAACGGCGGCAGCCTGCGTCCGAGCGCTGGCGGCGGAGGGCCTCACGGTGGCAGCGGTCCTGACCCTGCTCTCGGCGGGGTGATCCACGGCCACCGCCCCACCGCGCTCGTCCGACTCCGCACCCGGTTCGCGGCAACCACTTGCGCGCCGTGGGGGACTCCGTTGCGCTCGATGCAATGCGGGCTTTGAAGCGGTCGCCCGCAACGGCTCGCATCGCGAATCCCGTGAAACCCACACGCCACAACCGCAACTCCGTCACCACACGAACCCCGGCCACCCCCGAACCCCTGACTCCACCAACGCCCGGGTGACCCGCCCGTCACCTACACGAGTGACATCGGCCGGGAACGCGAGAACGCCCGCGCCCGTTGTCCGGGCATGAGGGTGTCGATCAAGACCACTCGGCCGCCGCGCCACTCCACCGGGGTGGCGGCTGCGGTGGGCGGGGCCGTCACCCTCGGCGTCCAGCGTGGGGCGGCGATGCGCCGTCCGTGTGAAAGCGCGGTCTTCGCGCCGCGTCCGACCAGCGGGTGTTTTCTGGTGTTCACCCTCCGCTCACTGCGCGGGGTGACGGAGTCTCATTCCTCGACATCCCCCGGCTCGGGGGCTGTTGTAACGGGCGTGAGGAAGCTAACGTGCTCCGCAATCAGCAATCCCCGCAGGCAGGGAGGTGACGAGCCCATGTCCCTGGCGCCGGAGGTGCGCTGAGTCCGCGTTCGGGCACCGGCACGAGACGTCGTGGTCCGCCCCGAGTTCCTTCTCAGCCCGCGATCCGGGCTTCCGTCCCCGCAATACCGGCGCCGTGTGTGAACTCAACAGCTCGCAGTCTTCGAAGCGAGGGAGGTCGTGTATGGACATCGTCGTAAAGGGCCGCAACGTGGAGGTGCCCGACCACTACCGGGCGCTTGTCAGCGAAAAGCTGGCCCGCCTCGAGCGCTACGACAGGAAAGTCATCCGGTACGACGTGGAGCTGTTCCACGAACCCAACCGGCGCCAGGCCAAGAGCTGCCAGCGCGTCGAAATCACCGGAAAGGGGCGGGGCCCGGCCGTACGCGCAGAAGCGTGTGCCGCCGACTTCTACGCAGCGCTCGATTCCGCAGTCACCAAGCTGGAGAACCGGCTGCGGAGGACGCACGACCGGAGGCGCGTGCACTACGGGCGCAGCCGCCCGGAATCGGTCGCCGAAGCGACCTCTGCGCTGCCGGGTGGCGGATCCCCGGCCGCAGCCAGTCCCGCCGCGCGGACCGCGGTGTTGGACGCACCCGAAGCCGAACCGCAGACGAACGGCTTCGCGAGTGCCGAAGAGATACACCTGCCCCAGCAGCAGAGCTGGGCCGACGACGACCTCGGTCACCAGCCCGGTCGCGTCGTTCGCGAGAAGCAGCACACCGCGGAGCCCATGACGGTGGACCAGGCTCTCTACGAGATGGAGCTGGTCGGCCACGATTTCTACCTCTTCAACGACTCCGACGCGGGCCGGCCCAGCGTGGTCTACCGGCGGAAAGGCTTCGACTACGGCGTGATCCGGCTCGGCTGAGCCGGTCTTAAGGAGGCCTGCCGGAAGGCCCGCACGCGGCTCGCGTGCGGGCCTTCCGCATGTCAGGACGTACGGCGTGTGCACACGACGCCCACCGTTCCCTACGATGGGGTGGGAAGGTGGCGCCGACCACGGCCGCCGCCACGGGAAAACCTGCCTGGGACCGGCCTGGGCGCACTCATGATCAGCTAGTGAGGTCGACCGGATGGTGCTGAACCGCCTGCTCCGCGCGGGTGAGGGCAAGATGGTGAAGCGGCTGCGCAACATCGCCGATCACATCAACACCCTCGAAGACGACGTCAAGGACCTGACCGACGCCGAGCTGCGGGCCAAGACCGACGAGTTCCGCAAGCGCAACGGCGAGGGCGAGTCCCTCGACGAACTGCTGCCGGAGGCCTTCGCGGTCGTCCGGGAGGCGGCCAAGCGGGTGCTCGGCCAGCGCCACTTCGACGTGCAGCTGATGGGCGGCGCCGCGCTGCACCTCGGCCAGGTCGCCGAGATGAAGACCGGTGAGGGCAAGACGCTGACCTGCGTCCTGCCGGCCTACCTGAACGCCATCCCCGGCAAGGGCGTGCACGTCGTCACGACGAACGACTACCTCGCCAAGCGCGACTCGGAGTGGATGGGCCGCATCCACCGCTTCCTCGGCCTCGAGGTCGGCGTGATCCTGTCGGAGCAGCAGCCGGACGTCCGGCGCGCCCAGTACAACGCCGACATCACCTACGGCACGAACAACGAGTTCGGCTTCGACTACCTGCGCGACAACATGGCGTGGAGCCTCGACGACTGCGTGCAGCGCGGGCACAACTTCGCCGTCGTCGACGAGGTGGACTCGATCCTCATCGACGAGGCCCGGACGCCGCTGATCATCTCCGGCCCGGCCGACCAGTCCTCGCGCTGGTACGTCGAGTTCGCCCGCCTCGCCCCGCTGATGCAGGGCATCGACACCACCACGATGGGGTCGCGCGAGCGCACCGAGAAGACGAACCTGATCAACTCGAAGTACCACTACGAGGTCGACCAGCGGAAGCGCACCGTCGCCGTCACGGAGAAGGGCGTCCGGTTCGTCGAGGACCAGCTGGGCATCGAGAACCTGTACGAGGCCGCGAACACCCCGCTGGTCGGGTACCTGAACAACGCGCTGAAGGTCCAGGAGCTCTTCCACAAGGACAAGGACTACATCGTCCGCAACGGCGAAGTCATGATCGTCGACGAGTTCACCGGGCGCATCCTGGTCGGCCGCCGCTACAACGAGGGCATGCACCAGGCGATCGAGGCCAAGGAAAAGGTCGAGATCAAGGCCGAGAACCAGACGCTCGCCACGATCACGCTGCAGAACTACTTCCGCCTGTACGACAAGCTGTCCGGCATGACCGGTACGGCCGAGACCGAGGCCGCCGAGTTCCACCAGACCTACAAGCTGGGTGTGGTGCCGATCCCGACGAACCGGCCGATGATCCGCGTCGACCAGGCCGACCTGATCTACAAGACCGAGCAGGCCAAGTTCGAAGCCGTCGCCGAGGACATCGCCGAGCGGCACGAGAAGGGCCAGCCGGTCCTGGTCGGCACGACGAGCGTCGAGAAGTCCGAGCACCTGTCGAAGCTGCTGGTGAAGCTGAGCGTGCCGCACGAGGTGCTGAACGCGAAGCACCACGACCGCGAGGCGCTGATCGTCGCCCGCGCGGGCCAGAAGGGCGCCGTCACGGTCGCCACGAACATGGCGGGCCGCGGTACCGACATCGTGCTCGGCGGCAACCCGGACCTCATCGCCGACCAGGTGCTGCGCGAGCGCGGCCTGGACCCGGTCGAGCACTCCGAGGAGTACGAGGCCGCGTGGCCCGAGGTCCTGGAGCAGGTCAAGGCCGAGTCGAAGGCCGAGGCCGAGGAGGTCCGCGAGGCCGGCGGGCTCTACGTGCTGGGTACCGAGCGGCACGAGTCGCGCCGCATCGACAACCAGCTCCGCGGCCGGTCCGGCCGTCAGGGCGACCCGGGCGAGTCCCGCTTCTACCTCTCGCTCGGTGACGAGCTCATGCGCCGCTTCAACGCGACCATGGTCGAGCGCGTCATGACGACCATGCGGCTGCCCGACGACGTGCCGATCGAGCACAAGATGGTCTCCAAGGCCATCAAGAGCGCGCAGACCCAGGTCGAGCAGATCAACATGGAGCAGCGCAAGGACGTCCTCAAGTACGACGAGGTCATGAACGAGCAGCGCAAGGTGATCTACGCCGAGCGCCACCGCGTCCTCGCCGGCGAGAACCTGCGCGACCAGATCGAGGGCATGCTCGAGGACGTCGTCAACGCCTATGTGGACGGTGCGACCTCCAGCGGCTACTCCGAGGACTGGGACCACGAGAAGCTCTGGACGGCGCTGAAGCAGCTCTACCCGGTCAGCCTCGACTGGGACGACCTGGTGGAGGACGGCGACCTCGACGCGGACGGCCTGCGCGAGGCGCTGCTGCAGGACGCGCGCAACGCCTACGACAAGCGCGAAGAGGAGATCAACGCGCTCGTCGGCCCGGAGGGCATGCGGACCCTGGAGCACCAGGTGATGCTGACGGTCCTCGACCGCAAGTGGCGCGAGCACCTCTACGAGATGGACTACCTCAAGCAGGGCATCGGCATGCGGGCGCTCGCGCAGCGCGACCCGCTGATCGAGTACCAGCGCGAGGGCTTCGACATGTTCCGCGCGATGCTCGACTCGCTGAAGGAGGAAGCCGTCGGCTTCCTGTTCAACCTGCAGGTCGAGCGGGCCGAGGCGCCGCCGGCCGAGGAGGCCGCCGCGCTGCCCACGGGCGTCGCTTCGGGCAACGGCAACGGCCAGGCTTCGGAAGGGCGCCACGCGCGCCCGGCACCGCCGCAGCCGCCGACGACCGACGCCGAGTCCGTCCCGGCCGCGCTGCGCGGCAAGGGCCTCGGCGGCGGTGGCCAGCAGTCCGGCATGACGCTGTCCGGCCCGGGTGAGGACGGCGAGGTCGAGTCCCACAGCGATGGCTCCGACCAGTCCGCGGGTGGTGCCGGCGGCACGCGGCGTGAGCGCCGTGCCGCCCAGCGCGACGCGTCGAAGAAGGGCAAGAAGGGCCCGCGTCGCTGACGTGACCCGGAGGAGGGGCGCGCACGGGATTCCGTGCGCGCCCCTTCTTTTGTGGTCGCGGGCGACGAGACGGACGCGTCCACTGTGGCGTCAGGTGTGTCCTAACGCCACAGTCGGGCCGCCCGGCTCGGGAGGCGGGGAGCGCGTCGAACCTGCCTTTCTCACGCCGCCGCCCGCCGACGCTGTGGCTGGGCCGTCCGCCGCGGCTTCAACAGCGCGAAGCGCACGCACTGCCAGCCCGACGGCGTTCGGGTGAAGCGGGCCGCCAGCGCGAACGACCGGCCGTCCGCCTCCACGCGGGCGCACGCCTCCACCACCCCCGGCACCGGCGTGCACGTGTGGACCGGGCACAGCCGGTGCCGCCGCCGGATCGGGCGTGGCCCGGCCAGCCCGGCGTAGACCTCCGGCCCCACCAGCCCGCGGATCTGCGGCAGCGGGCGGCGGCCGTCGTAGGCCTCCAGCAGCATGTTCAGCAGGTGGTTCACCTCGCTCGCCTCGAGCTTCCTCGGCACCGGCCAGCGGGCGTCGCCCCGGCGGTGGCCCTGCGGGACCACCGTCGACGGCCGTTCGGCACGACGCGCCGCTTCGCACTGCGTCAGCGTTCTCACGCGGTGTTCCTCGATCATTTCCTCCCCTCCCCGGCCGCGGCATTTCGCCGCCTCCACCGCTTAGAGGGCCGAACCGGGTCAAAAGGCCACGGGAATCGCCCGATTCGGGAAAGAGTCACCGAACCCGTGGATTCGCGTGCGCACGTGCGGTAATCACCCGGCTCTTTGTTGCGTCATGCGAGACAACGCGTCGGCGCCCCGGCTATGGTGTGCCGGGTGCTGAAGGGGTTATTGGTCGATTTCGCCGGAGTTCTCACGGATCCCGACGCCGGCCGCTTCTACGACTACCTGCTGACCGCGCGCGAGCGAGGCGTCCGCACCGCCCTCCTGTCGAACGCCCCCGGGGCGTCGGCCGAGGTCAAGAACACGATGCTCGACTATTTCGACGCCCTCGTGTTTTCCGGGGAGGTCGGGGTCGCCAAACCGGATCCGGCGGTCTACCTGATCGCGGCCGAGCGGCTCGGGCTGCCCGCCACGCGCTGCGCGTTCGTCGACGACTCCGCCGCGAACATCCGCGGCGCCGTCGAGGCGGGCATGGTCGGCGTGCACCACCGGTCGGTCGACGAAACGCTCACCGAGCTCGGCGCCCTGTTCCCGGAACCGTGAACGTCAGCGGCCCCGGCGGACCAATTCGAACGACAAGACCGCCGCCGCTGCCGAGACGTTCAGCGACTCGACGTCACCCGGCATCGGAATCGACACCCATTCCGTGACGAGCTCGCCGACGTCCGCGCCGACCCCGCCCGTCTCACCGCCGAGCACGAACGCGGCGCGCTGCGGCAGGTCGACGTCGAACACCGTCGCCTTCGCCGAGGCCCCCAGCGCGAACAGGCCGTAGCCCGCTTCGGTGAGCATTTCGGCGGCCTCGCGGGCCGAGCCGCAGCGCAGCACCGGCGCGCGGAACGCGACCCCGGCCGACGCCTTGACGACGAGCGGGTCCAGCGCCGCGACGCCCCGGCGCGGCACGATGACGCCGTCGAGCCCGGCGGCCGTCGCCGTGCGCAGGATCATGCCGACGTTCGCGGGCGTGGTGATGCCGTCGAGCAGCAGCACCCGGGACGGCGGCCGCCGGTCGTCCAGCGCCGAGGCGAGCGCGCGCATCCGCGGCGCGACGACGTCGGCGAGCACGCCCTGGTCCTGCTTGCCGTTGCCGGCGAGGACCTTGACGCGGTGGGCGCTGGCGCGCTGCACCGGCACGCCGGCGGCCTTCGCCGCGCGCTGGATCTCGGCCGCGCCGGGGCCGCGGGCGGTGTCGGCCAGGATGACCTTGTCCACCCGCAGGCCGTCGTCGGCCAGCGCCTCCAGCACCGGCTTCCGGCCGTAGACGGTCAAAAAACGGTCTTTCGGCGAGATCGTCGACTCATCACCCACACCGGGCAGTCTCGCACTGTGCAACGATCGGCTCATGCCCGACCGCCTTTCCGCGCTGGACGCCTCGTTCCTCTACGTCGAGGACCACGCGAGCCCGATGCACGTCGGCGGGGTGGCGATCTTCGAACGGCCGCGGTCCGGGTTCAGCTACGCGCAGCTGCTCGACCTCGTCGGGGCGCGGCTGGCGTACCTGCCGCGCTACCGCCAGCGCGTGCTCGAGGTGCCGGGGCACCTGGCGCGGCCGGTGTGGGTGGACGACGTCGACTTCGACCTGAACTACCACGTCCGGCGCTCGGCGCTGCCGCAGCCGGGCAGCGACGAGCAGCTGTTCGACCTGGTCGCGCGGCTGATGTCGCGGCGGCTGGCGCCGGAGCGGCCGCTCTGGGAGGCGTACTTCATCGAAGGGCTGGCCGGCGACCGCGTCGCGCTGGTGACCAAGACCCACCAGTCCGTTGTGGACGGTGTCGGCACGATCGAGCTCGGCCAGCTCATCCTCGACCCGACGCCGGCCGAGCCGGAGCCGTTCGAGGACATCTGGACGCCGCGGCGCGAGCCCAGCCGGACCCAGCTGGTGCTGGACGCGGTCAGCGAAGGCGTCCAGCGCCCGGGCGAGGTGGTGGAGAACGTCCGCTCGGCGGCGAACGACGCGTTCGCGGCGGCGGGCAAGTTCGCCGAGACCGTCGGCGGGGTGGCGTCGACCCTGCGCACGCTGGTGCACCCGGCGCCGACCGGGCCGCTGAACGTCCGGGTGTCCGGCGGCCGCGTGTTCTCGGTGGTGCGCACCCGGCTGGAGGACTTCCGCAAGATCCGCGCGGCGCACGGCGGCACGGTCAACGACGTCGTCCTCGCCGCGATCACCGGCGCGCTGCGCGAGTGGCTGCTTTCGCGCGAGGAACCCCTGACCCCGAACGCGACGGTCCGCGCGCTGGTGCCGCTGGCGGTCCGCGACGCGGAGACGGCCGAGTACTCGACGCCGGCGCTGGTCGGCAACCAGGTCGCCGCGTACCTGGTGGACCTGCCGGTGGGCGAGCCCAACCCGGTGCTGCGGCTGCAGCACGTCGGGCACGCGATGGCCGAGCACCTGGACTCCGGCCGCCCGGTGGCGGCGCGCGGGCTGCTCAAGGTCGGCGGGTTCGCCCCGGCTACGCTCCATTCGCTCGGCGCGCGAGCGGCGGGGTCGCTGTCCGGGCGCATCTTCAACGTCATGGTGACCAATTCACCGGGCCCGCAGGTGCCGATGTACGCGGGAGAGGCCAGACTGGTCGAGATGTTCCCGGTCATGCCGCTGATGCGCACCCAGGCGCTGGCGATCGGGGTGACGTCTTACCACGGCGGCGTCTACTTCGGACTCAACGGCGACCGCAAGGCCGCGTTCGACGTCGACCTCGTGGCCGGGATGATCGAAGAGTCCCTGGAAGAGCTGAAGGGTGCGCACTGGTGAGGGTCTATCTGCCTGCGACCATCGCGATGCTTCGCGACCTCGAATCGTCGGGGGAGTTCCGCGCCCGCAGCGGAACGGCGTTCGCGCTGACGCCCGCCTTGCGCGAGGCGTACGTGAGCGGCACGGACGAGGAGCTGGAGTACGCGGCCCTGCTGGACGCGGCCCGCGCATCGCTGCGCTTGATCGCGGCGGAGGAGAAGGGCGAGCCGCGCCGGGTGGTGGTCTCGGCGGACGTCGAGGGCGTGACGCTGCGCCCGGACCTGGACGCCCCGGTGGTCCGCATCGGCGGCCCGATCCCCCTGAAGGCGGTGGCGGCGATCCACGTGGACGCGGCCGAGGCAGCGGACGCGGTAGCGGCGGCAGCGGCGGTGATCGACGCGGCAGACCTCGGCGACCCGGACGCGGAGTTCACCCTGGGCGACGCCGAGGACCACGAACTGGCTTGGTACGCGCCGCAGGAACTGCCGTTCCTGCTGGAGCTGCTCTGAGTTGTCCACAGGGGGAGAGGCCTGTGGACAACCTGGGGACAGCGGGGCTTTCCGTCAGGGGTGGCCGATAGACTGGACCAGGGCACGCCCCCCTGGGAGTGGCGGGGGTGTCTTGGTGGTGGCGGCGGCCACCCGGCTCAGTCCTCCGTGAACCAGTCCGATCTCGGAACGGCCGCCCGACCATCCGAGCCGGACGAGGCGTCCCGGCGAATCGTGACTAGCCCACCTCGCCCGGGGGCGGCGGCTGGATGTCCGCCGGGACACCCCAGTCGCTGTAGCGCGTCGTGATCCGCGCTTCGGAGCCCTGCAGGATCGGCGAAAGGTCCAGGACGATCTGCAACGGCCGGTGCGTGCCGTCGAGCCACAGCTGCAGGGGGAACTTGCCGCCGAGCTGACCGGCCGAGTCGGCCGACAGGCCCGCCGGCAGGTCGGTGCCCAGCCGGGCCAGGTCCAGGTCGACGCGGTAGTGCTCCGCGGCCACCCCGTCGAGGTCGGTGCGCTCGGCCGAGACGATCGAGCCCGCCGTCCGGACCTCGCCCAGCGTGTGGGCCGGGTCGTTCTGCGCCGCCAGCTGCGCCAGGCTGCCGCCCAGCACCTGCGAGAACGGGTCGCTGCCGTCCGCCGCGACCGTCACCCACGGCTTGCCGGCGCCGACTTCGTCGCGCGAGCCCTCCGGGACCTTCGCGTACAGCTTCCCGGCGACCTGCCGCAGTTCCATCGGCTCGCCGACGAAGTCCGTCGTCATCACCTGCGCCGTCCCGCCCGCGCCGAACTTCGCCTGGCCCTGGCTCTTCGACCGGACCGAACCGACGGCGACGTCCGTGGCGAACTTCGCCGAGCCGCCGCTCGTGGTGGCCGCCGTCGCGGCGTCGGCCAGCGTCCGCGCGTCGGTGAACGACGGCGGTGGCGGCGGGCTGGAGCACGCGCCGACGAGCAGGGCCAGCAGCACGACGACGGTTCTGCGCATGGCGCAACAAAAACACAGCGGCTCCCCCGAACCCGTTCGGGGGAGCCGCTGCTACTCAGCGTCGTCCGGTCAGCGACCGGCCTTCTTCATCAGCTCGCCGAGGTCGACGACCTGCTCGGCCGGCGGGGCCGTCACGTCGACCTGGGTGCCCCAGTCGCTGTACTTCATGGTGAACTTCGCGTCGCCGGCCGGCGCGCCCATCGCCTGCATCATCGGGCCCTGGTCCATGGTGACCTGCACCGGCAGGTTGTCCTTGTCCAGCCACAGCTCGGCCGGGATCTTGAGGTCCTTGCCCTTGAGCATCTCGGTGAGCTTGTCGCGCTGCGCGGCCGGGACCTGGCCGGTGAACTGGTCGATGGCCTTGGCGACGTCCAGCTCGACCTTGTAGTGGTTGACCTGCTGGCCGTTCAGCTCGGTCTGGTCGGACGAGATGATCCGGCCCGCCTTCGACACCTGGTCGAGGATCTTGCTCGGGTCGCTCTGCTCCGCCGACTGCGACATCGCGGCGCCCATCGCCTGCGAGATCGGGTCGGTGCCGTCGGCCGAGATCTTGGCCCACGACTTGTCCGTGCCCATCTGCTTCGCCTGGTCGGCGGGCAGCTTGATGTACATGACCTTGTCGACCATGCGCATCTCGGTCGTCTCGCCGGCCGCGGTCATGGTCATCGAGAACTTGGTGTTCGCGCCGTCGAAGGCCATCGCGCCGCTGGCGCTGAGGGTCTGGCCGCCGGCCGAGCCCTCCATGGTGAACTTCGCCGACTTGGACTTCTCGGTGCCCTGCTTGGACGCCGACGCCAGCTGGATCGCGTCCGTGAACGGCGAGGCGAGGCCGCTGCCGCCGTTCGCCTGCTGCTGGTTGCCCGCGGCGGCCGGCTGGGCGGTGCCGGAGTTGCTGCACGCCGTCAGCGTCAGCACCAGCGCGGCGCCCGCGGCGACCAAGGTGGTCTTGCGCATGTAGTTCCCCTCAGATTCGGATCTTCCGTTCGGCATATCGCCCGAACGGGCGAATAGTTACCACTGAGACGGTGACGGTCCGGTGTCGGTTCCCGGTTGTCTCAAGGCTCTGTGGTGCGAGTCACATCGTGGCCGCCGCGAGACGCCAGCAGCCGCCGCAGCGACGCGAGCCGCTCGGCACTCGCGCGGCCCTCGGTGACGACGTCGTCGAGCGCGCAGTCCGGATCCTCGGGCGGCCCGAGGTGCCCGCAACCCGACGGGCACTCCTCGGCGGCTTCGGCGAACTCCTCGAAGGCGTCGACGATGTCGTCCGCGGTGACGTGGGCCAGCCCGAACGACCGGACGCCCGGGGTGTCGATCACCCAGCCGCCGTCCGGCAGCGGCAGCGCGACCGCGGCGACGGACGTGTGGCGCCCCTTCCCGACCCCGCTCACCACGCCGACGGCCAGGTCGGCGTCCGGAACCAGGCGGTTCACCAAAGTCGACTTGCCGACACCGGAGTGGCCGACCAAGGCCGTCACGCGGTCTTTCAGCATCTCGGCGAGGCCTTCGGGCTCCTCGTCGTACCGCGTCACGATGGCCGGGATGTCGAGGCCCGCGTAGCCCGCCAGGAGCTCGTCCGGGCTGGCCAGGTCGGCTTTCGTCAGGCAGAGCACGGGCTCGACGCCACCCGCGTAGCAGGCGACCAGGCAGCGGTCGATGAAGCCGGTGCGCGGCGGCGGGTCGGCGAGCGCGGTGACGATCAGCAGGCGCTCGGCGTTGGCGACGACCAGCCGTTCGTACGGGTCGGTGTCGTCGGCCGTGCGCAGGAGCGAGCTGGTGCGCTCGTCGACGCGGACGATGCGCGCGAGGGTGTCCGGCTTGCCGGAGACGTCGCCGACGATCCCGACCCGGTCGCCGACCACCACCGGCGTCCGGCCCATCTCGCGGGCCCGCATCGCGGTGACCACCCGCTCCGGATCGGCGTCGACCGCGCAGGTCCAGCGCCCGCGGTCCTTGCCGATGACCATGGCGTTGACGGCGTCGGCGTGCTCGGGACGGCGCTTGCTGCGGGGCCGGGTGCCCTTGCCCGGACGCACGCGGACGTCGGACTCGTCCAGCTTGCTCCAGTCGTTGCGCGCCAAACCCGTCGTCCTCCCGTGCGCCGATGCCCACCCGAATGATCCCATGCCGCTCGCCACGGCCCTGGCCTGCGTGTAACGATGGCGTCCTGTCCCGCGGAGGAGGTTGGCCCATGTGCGGGCGCTACGCCGCCACGAAGGACCCGGCGAAGCTGATCGAAGAGTTCGACGCGATCGACCTCACCGAGGGCCACGCGCGCGCCGACCACAACGTCGCGCCGACGAAGAACGTCGTCACGGTCGTGCAGCGGCACCCGCGCGACGACGAGGGCCAGGTCCTCGAGGACGAGCCCGCCGTGCGCTCGCTGCGGATGATGAAGTGGGGCCTGGTGCCGTTCTGGGCCAAGGACCCGTCGGTCGGCTCGCGGATGATCAACACCCGCGCCGAGACGGCCGCCGAGAAGCCCGCCTTCCGCCGCGCGCTGGTGTCGCGCCGCTGCCTGGTGCCCGCGGACGGCTGGTTCGAGTGGCGCCGCACCGGCAAGGAGAAGGAACCGTTCTACATGACGGAGCCGGACGGCTCGTCGATCGCGTTCGGCGGGATCTGGGAGAGCTGGCGGCCGAAGGACGACGACAACGCGTCGCCGCTGATCACGTTCTCGATCATCACGACCGACGCGGCGGGCCAGCTCACCGACGTCCACCACCGGATGCCGCTGATCGTGCCGAAGGCGCACTGGGACGGGTGGCTGGACCCGGACCGCGAGGACATCAAGGACCTGCTGGTCCCGACGCCGGACGACATCGTCGCGTCGCTGGAGCTGCGGCCGATTTCGACGCTGGTGAACAACGTCCGCAACAACGGGCCCGAGCTGCTGGAGCGCGTCGACCCAGCTCAAGAGGGTGCTCTCTTCGACGTGCCGCAGTCATGACCGCGCTCAAGATCGACACCGCGCACGGCCTGGCCAGGGTCTACCTCCACTGCGCCGAGGAGGGCACGGCGGTCCTCATGCTGGGCCACGGCGCGGGCGGTGGCCTGGGCGCGAAGGACCTGGTGGCGGTGACGCGCGCGGCCCAGGCGGCCGGCGTGCACGTGGCCCTGGTGGAGCAGCCGTACAAGGTGGCGGGCCGCCGCGCCCCGGCCCCGGCGAACCAGCTGGACGCGGCCTGGCTGACGATCGCGGACGAGCTGTCGGAACGCTTCGACGGCCTGCCGTTCGTGTTCGGCGGCCGGTCCTCGGGCGCGCGGGTGGCCTGCCGGACGGCGTCCGCGGGCCAGGCGGTGGCGGTGCTCTGCCTGGCGTTCCCGGAGCACCCACCGGGCCGGCCGGAGAAGACGCGCCAGCCGGAGTTCGACGCGGTCGAGGTCCCGACCCTGGTCATCCAGGGCGAGCGCGACCCGTTCGGCCGCCCGAAGCCGGGCCCCCACCAGGAGCTGGTCCTGGTGGACGGCGACCACAGCCTGGGCAAGGACCTGGAGACGGTCTCGCGGGCGGCGACGGAATGGCTGTCCCGCGTGTTGCGCCCGCTGGCCTGACCCGAACCGCAGGTCAGGCCGCGATCGCCGCCACCACGGCGGCCGTCAGCTCGATCAGGTCGGCCGGGGCCAGCTCCACCTCGAGACCCCTTCGGCCGGCCGAGCAGAACACCGTCTCGAACTGCGAAGCCGAGACGTCGATCACCACCGGCAGCCGGCTCCGGTGACCCAGGGGCGAGATGCCGCCCAGCACGTACCCGGTCGCCCGCTGGGCCGCCGCCGGGTCGGCCATCTTGGCCTTCTTGCCGCCCGCGGCGGCCGCCAGGGCCTTCAGGTCCAGCTGGCCCGTGACCGGGACCACACCCACGACGAGGCGGCCGTCGACGTCCGCCACCAGGGTCTTGAACACGCGCGCGCGGTCGAGGCCGAGGGCCTCCACCGCCTCCAGCCCGTACGACTCCGCGCGCGGGTCGTGGTCGTACGCGTGCAGCGTGTGGGCCACTTTCCGCTTGCCCAACAACGCTGTCGCCGGGGTGCCCTTGCCAGCCATGGGCCGGAGTCTAGGGAATGCGCGCACCCCCCGATCGGTTGTACCGGGCGTGACCACAACGCTCGCCACCACACGCTCTCGCAGCCGTCGCCGCCCTGAGGCCCCGGCGAACCGCGGTGTGCCCGGCCCCCGCGTAAACTCGGGTCTGCCGTATGCGCGTACGCGCATCGACGCCGAGCGGGAAGGGAACGGTTTGCCGAGCACGCAGAACCCAGCGTCGGAAGAAGCGACCGAGGCCGAGCGCGCCGAGCGCTTCGAGCGGGACGCGATGCCGCTGCTCGACCAGCTGTACTCGGCCGCGATGCGGATGACCCGCAACCCCGCCGATGCCGAGGACCTGGTCCAGGAGACCTACCTGAAGGCCTACGCCGCGTTCGCCTCCTTCAAGGCGGGCACGAACCTCAAGGCGTGGATGTACCGCATCCTGACCAACACCTACATCAACGGCTACCGCAAGCGGCAGCGGCAGCCGGTGCAGCAGCCCACCGAGGAGATCACCGACTGGCAGATCGCCAAGGCGGAGAGCCACACCTCCAGCGGGCTCCGGTCGGCCGAGGTCGAGGCGATGGACAACCTGCCCGACACCGATGTGAAGGCCGCGCTGCAGAAGCTGCCCGAGGAGTTCCGGCTGGCCGTTTACCTGGCCGACGTCGAGGGCTTCGCGTACAAGGAGATCGCCGAGATCATGGACACGCCCATCGGCACCGTGATGTCCCGCCTGCACCGCGGCCGCGCCCAGCTGCGCGACCTGCTCGCCGACGTCGCCCGTGAACGCGGTTTCATCCGGGGGGCCAAGGAGGAGGTGGCCGGGCGATGAACGACATGTGCGAGGGCGCGTCGGACAAGGTCCGCTGCGAAGAGGCGCTCGCCGACATCTACCTGCTCCTCGACCGCGAGTGCAGCCCCGAGCGGGACGCCGCGTTGCGCGCCCACATCGACGACTGCCCGCCGTGCCTCGAGGAGTACGGCATCGACGAGCACATCAAGCAGCTGCTGGCCCGCAAGTGCGGCGGTGACCACGCCCCGGCCGAGCTGAAGAGCCGGCTGCGCGCGTCGATCCGCCAGACCGTCGCCACGCGCGGCGGCGTCACCGTGGAACGCACCGAGATCACCCTCGAGCAGCGGTCCGAATAGCGCCCGAGCACGATAAAGGCCCCCGCACTTCGGTGCGGGGGCCTTTTGCGTGCCGGCGCAGGCTCAGGAGTTGGGCTTGCCGCCGTGGTTCGCGGCGTTCTTCTTCCGGCTGCGACGCTTGCGGGCGCGCTTCGACATGTTCACTCCTCGTCGTCAAAGCTGGTCAACCTCTCAAGTGTGTCATGACGTCCCGTTCTGGTTGGATGGGGTGGGCGAGCCGGGCGCGAGGAGGGTGTCGATGGGCGAGATCAGGGCCGAAATGGTCGGCACCGTGCTGCAGGTCGTCGCACGGCCGGGCGCCGCGCTGGCCGCCGGCGACACCGTGCTGATCCTGGAGTCGATGAAGATGGAGCTGCCCGCCGTGAGCGAGCAGGCCGGCACGCTGACCAGCCTCGCGGTGGCGAAGGGTGACCGGGTCCAGCAGGGCGACCTGCTCGGGGTGGTCGAGTAACGCCGTGTCGACCCTCGCCGAACTGCTCGCCGACAACACCGGACTCCCCGGGGAGGCCGCGGACCACCTGCAGACCGTCGTCGCCGAGTGGCAGCTGCTGGCCGACCTGTCCTTCGCCGACTTCCTGCTCTGGGTCCCGGTCACCGAGGAGCTGCAGCCCGACGGCGGCGACTTCGTCTGCGTCGCGCACGCGCGGCCGACGACGGCGCCCACCGCGCACCCCGAGGACGTCGTCGGCACGCGGTTCACCGTGGACGAGCACCCGCAGCTGGCCAAGGCCATGCGCGAAGTGCGGATCTGCCGCGAAGAGGACCCGCACTGGTACCGCGACCTGCCGATGCGGCGCGAAGCGATCCCGGTGCGCTTCCACGACGACGTCATCGCCGTGATGAGCCGCGAGACGAACCTGGCCGCGCCTCGGGTGCCCTCGCCGCTGGAGATCGCGTACTTGGGCAGCGCCGGCGACCTGTGCCAGATGATCGTCGACGGCACGTTCCCGCCGAGCGGCAGCAACGCGACCGACACGCACACGTCGCCGCGGGTGGGGGACGGCCTGATCCGGCTCGACTCGAGCGGCACGGTCGTGTTCGCCAGCCCGAACGGCCTGTCCGCCTACCACCGGATGGGGCACGAGTCCGACCTGGTCGGGACGCGCCTGGCGCCGTTGACGCGGTCGCTGATCCGCGACCCGTTCGACGCGACCGAGGTGTCCCACCGGATCATCGAGGCCCTCGACGGGAAGCCGTCGAGCCGCACGGAGGCCGACTCGCGGCGCGGCGCGGTGGTGCTGTTCCGCGCGCTGCCGCTGCGGCCGGCCGGGCAGGCGGCGGGCGCGCTGGTGCTGGTCCGCGACGTCACCGAAGTCAAGCGGCGTGACCGGGCGCTGCTGTCGAAGGACGCGACGATCCGGGAGATCCACCACCGGGTGAAGAACAACCTGCAGACGGTCGCGGCCCTGCTGCGCCTGCAGTCCCGGCGGACGACGTCGGAGGAGGCGCGGCTCGCGCTGGCCGAGTCGGTGCGCCGGGTGACGTCGATCGCGCTGGTGCACGAGGCGCTGTCCATCTCGGTGGACGAGCGCGTCGACCTCGACAAGCTGCTCGACAACGTGCTGCCGATGGTCGGCGAGGTCGCGACGGCGGAGTCGCAGGTCGGGCTGAAGCGGACGGGCTCGTTCGGGGTGGTCGTCGCGGAGATCGCGACGCCGCTGGTGATGGTGCTGGCCGAGCTGGTGCAGAACGCCGTCGAGCACGCGTTCCCGGCGGGCCGGTCGGGCAAGGTCGAGCTGATCGTGGAGCGTTCGGCGCGCTGGCTGGACGTCGTGATCCGCGACAACGGCCGCGGGCTGCCGTCGGGGTTCTCGCTGGAGCGTTCGGACGGGCTGGGTCTGCAGATCGTGCGGACGCTGGTGGAGTCCGAGCTGCGGGGGTCGCTTTCGCTGCGGAAGGTGCGGACGGAGGCGTCGTCGACCCGGGTGACGGGGACGGAAGCTGCGTTGCGCATCCCGCTTTCGCGTCGCCTTTGACGTTCCGCCTGCCCGAACGGGTGGTTTGCCCCTGTTCGAACGGGGGCATTCCCGCCGCGGCGGCGTGATCGGGCGGGCATCACGTGTGTTTGGGGAGGCATCACGCGTGATTGGAGGGGCATCACGCGTGATTGGGGGGTCGACACGATGAAGGCCCGGCACCTGGTGCAGAGGTGCCGGGCCGTTCAGCGCTTCGCGGGAGGACTTCGAAAGCCCTGGTGAGGGTTCACGACACCCGTCGCCAGGTGGTTTCGCCTCGCTTGTTAAGCTCGGACCGGGTAGGTATCGCCCCAGACGGCGTGGCACAGAGGTGCCTGCCGGGAGATTTTCTTCCGCGGTCCTGGTGCTGCTACGTAAATGTCAGGCGTTGGTACGCGTGCCGATGTGCGTACGGCGGCGCTTGAGCGCGCGTCGCTCGTCCTCGCTCATACCGCCCCACACGCCGGCGTCCTGGCCACTGGCCAAAGCCCAGGCCAGGCAGTCGGAAGCAACGGTGCAGCGGTGGCACACGGCCTTCGCCTGCGCTACCTGCGACAGAGCAGGACCGCTGGTTCCCACCGGGAAGAACAGCTCGGGGTCCTCGTCTCGGCAGGCCGCGTCGTGGCGCCAGTCCATGTTCGTGAGCTCCTTCATACGGCGCGGGAGGGCCGCGCCACAGTCGTCATGGCGGTCGTTTTTTTGGGTGCTTGTGAATGCTTTCACGAAGCACCGCTTTCGACAAGGGTTTCTTGGAGATCGGTGAGTCAGGTCACCCGGCCGAGCGACCCCTCTGACCTGCGGTTTCTCTCCGAAACAGCCCGCCGAAGGGAAGGCTGATGCGGTGAGTGGAGGTTCTGCGTCGACGAACGGCAAAGTGCACTTTGCCGCAGGCGATCAGTGGTCCCGTCGTCACACGATTACCGTGAGTGCATTCGGGACGCTGAAGAATTCCACCCTGGTCCGCTGGCCGACGAGGTCGCCGTCCACCTGGAAGTTTACCGGTTCAGCTGCGTCGATGCGGATCATCGGCAGGTCGTCGTGACGCACGAGACGTTTGCCTTTTTGGTTGCTCTTCGTAGCCAAAGCACGGCGTACATGCTTGAACACCGTGGGCAACCCGAGACCGTTCAACGCGAACAGACCCAATCCCGTCTCGAACGAGCAACCCGGGTTGAGGTGGACCGGACGCTCGCCCAGGTAGCTCCACGGATCGGTGTTCGACACGAAAGCGGTCAGCGCTTCGGCGGGTTCCTCGCCCGGGACGCGGATCGTCAGGGCCGGCCGGCCCAGCGGCGGCCGGAAGTAGGAGCGGACGGCGGCCCGCATGTAGAGGCCGGCGGTGGTCTGCTTGCCGCGGCGCTTCGCGACCCGGCCGACGACGTCGGCGTCCCAGCCCAGGCCGGAGTTGAAGGTGAACCAGTGCCCGTCGGCCAGGCCGAGCCCGACCCGGCGCGACCGCTCGCCCTCCAGCGCGCTGAGCAGCTGGTGGGTGGCTTCGACGGGGTCCGACGAGATGCCGAGGGCGCGCGCGAACACGTTGGCCGAGCCGCCGGGGACGACGCCCAAGGCCGGGATACGGCCGATCTGGGTCGGGTCGCCATCGGAATCGGCCAGGAGGCCGTTGACGACCTCGTTGACCGTGCCGTCGCCGCCGTGGGCCACGACCAGGTCGATCCCATCCCGCGCGGCCGAGCGCGCGACGGCCATGGCGTGCCCGCGGTAGTCCGTTTCGACCACGTCGAGCTTCACCTGGCTGGCGAGCGCGTGCGCCAGGACGTCCCGGCCACCGGCGGTGGTCGAGGTGGCCTGGGGGTTCACGACGAGGATTGCGCGCACTACCGCAGGGTAGGTGACTTCCGGGCACCCGAGAACCTTCCGGCCGCGCAAGGTGACGGGAAGCTCAGTGGCGAACCCGCCCGCGCGCACCGGTGCGGAAGTGGTGGCGGCGACCCCTCGGGACAGACCTTCGAGACCCTGTGGCGGGCGGCCCTCCTTTGCCTGCGAGTGTCCGCTCGTCGTGACAAGTGCACCCGGGCCGACCGCCCGCTCATCGACGACCCTTGAATTCTCAGTGCCCGGGCGGTCTCGCGAAAACGGCCGACCGGGTGGCATACGATCGAATTGGCTCACGCACGGTGACCCGCCCTGGTCGCGTCCACTGTGCACCCGCAAAGCACCTCGACCAGTTCCCCGGAAGGCCGCCGCAGTGAAGCTCTCGCCCGCTCCCCGTGAGGTCCGGCTGGCCGGCGTGGTCACCGCGGTGCCGTCGCTCGCCCTGCTGGTGTTCGGGGTGGTCGTGCTGGTGAACGGCCTGGGGTCGGCCGTGCAGCCGGGCAACAACGTCTACGTCGAGTCCGGCACGTTCATCGTGGTGGCGCTGGCGTTCCTGGCCGCGTCGGCGGGGCTCGTGCTCGGCCACACGTGGGCGCGCTCGCCCGGGGTGGTGATCGCGCTGATCGTGGTCGGGCTGGGCTGGTACCTGCTCGGCCCGTCGGGCGAGCCGGTGTGGGGCGTGCCGGTCGCGCTGTTCGGCATCGCCGCGCTGGTGCTGCTGTTCCGCGCCCCTTCGCGGGCCTGGGCGCTGGGCGTGCGCGAAGGCGAGTCCGAGGAAGAAGCCGCCGAGCGCGGCGGTCTCGCCGGACGCCGCGCCGAGCGCGAAGGCCGCGAAGAGGACTGAACCGGCTCTTCTACGCCTGGGCGGCCAGGGCGCGCAGGGGTTCGTCGGTGAGCCGGTTGACGGTCCACTCGTCCATCGCCACCGCACCCAGCGCCTTGTAGAACTCCGTCGCCGGGTTCCAGTCCAGCACCGACCACTCGAGGCGGCCGTAGCCGTTCGCGACGCACTCCGCCGCCAGTGCGGCCAGCAGCGCCTTGCCCAGGCCGGACCCGCGGTGGGCCGGGCGGACGAACAGGTCCTCCAGGTAGATCCCGTGGACGCCGCGCCAGGTCGAGAAGTTCAGGAACCACACCGCGAAGCCGACGACTTCGCCGTCCACTTCGGCCACGTGCCCGAACAGCTTGGGCGCGGCGCCGAACAACGCCTCGTGCAGCTGCGGGGCGGTCAGGTGGCACTCGTCCGGGGCGCGCTCGTAGTCGGCCAGCGCGTACGCCAGGCCGACGGCGGCCTCGACGTCGTCGGGTCTGATCCGGCGGATGCGGTCGTCGGGCACGTCAGTCCTCCAGGGCGGGTGGCAGGTTGAGGTGTTCGATCTGGGGCTCGCCGCGCTCGTCGCCGAGCACCGCGATGCCGGCCGCGTCGAGTCCGAAGTGGACACCGGACGTCGCGGGCAGGCCGATCCAGCGGGCCACCAGCACACGGCTGAAGTGCCCGTGCCCGACCAGGATCACGTCGCCGGCCTCGATGTCCTCGCGCGCGCGGGCCAGGACTCGGTCCGCGCGCTCGGACACCTGCGCGGCGCTTTCGCCGCCGGGGACCGGGTGCGTCCAGACCGTCCAGCCCGGCACGGTTTCGCGGATCTCCGCGGTGGTGACGCCTTCGTAGTCGCCGTAGTCCCACTCGGCGAGGTCCTCGGTGACTTCGTCGATGCGCAGGCCGGCCAGCTCGGCCGTCCGCAGCGCCCGTCCGCGCGGGCTCGACAGCACCAGCGACGGCCCGCCGACCAGGCTCCGGAGCGTGCCGCCCGCGGCCAGCGCCTGGCCTTCGCCCGCCGGGGTCAGCGGGATGTCGGTCCGGCCGGTGTGCCGTCCGTTCAGGGACCACTCGGTCTGGCCGTGCCGGAGGAGGAAGAGACGGTTCGCCACGCGGGCGAATATATCCGGCGGTTTGCGCGCCAGCAGGTCGTCTGCTTAGCTACTGAGCAGTAGCTTAGCTCGAGGAGACCCGAAATGGCCGAGACGCCGACGTTCGCGCTGTGGCACAAGCTGGCCGCGAAGCCGGGCGGGAAGCAGCTGTTCAGCGCCGCGATGTGCCTGCGCGTGCCGTACTTCCGCACGGTGCTGCCCTCGGTGCGCGAGCTGCGTCCCGGCCACTGCGAAGTGAGCGCCCCGAAGTGGTGGGGTGTTTACAACCACATCGGCACGTTCCACGCCATCGCCGCCTGCAACCTCGCCGAGATCGCGATGGGCATGCTCGCCGAAGCCACCGTCCCGCCGACGCACCGCTGGCTGCCGAAGGGCATGAACGTCCAGTACGTCGCGAAGGCCGAGACGGGCCTGCGTGCGGTCGCGTCGCTGCCCGGGCTGCCGGACTTCGGCGACGACGGCTTCGAGCTCGAGGTCCCGGTGACCATTTCGGACACGAGCGGCAAGCCCGTGGTCACCGGGACGATCACGATCTGGGTGACGCCGAAGAAGCGTTAGAGCGGCTTGTACTGCACGTACGTCGTCTGGTGGAACGCGTTCTCGCCGGACGGCGACGGCAGGCCGAGCCGGCGGTCGGCGAGCTTGCCCAGCGGGCCGCACCCGGTGGTCGCGGGGACGGCCAGAGTCGTGTCCACGACGCCGAAGTGCACGGTTGTCGGCGTCTTCGAGATGACTGTCGGCGGCACGGCCGGGTCGTCGTGGACGACCGTGTGCAGGACGCCGATCCGGCAGTCCTTGCGCAGCAACGGGTGGCGCAGCACGGCGTAGACGTCCAGTTCGCCCCGGCGCTCGTCGTTGCTCTGGAAGTCCGAGTAACCGCCGTAGCGCAGCTGGAGCGTCGTGCCCGCCAGGCCCGGGACGCGCACCGGCGCGTGCCGCAGCGTGCCGAAGACCTGCGCGTACTGGCCGTTCACCCGGCCCTCGCTGAACGTCAGGCGGATCTCCCCGAGGGGGATCTCCTGGTCGTGAATGGTGATTTTCCCCTGTGAGACAAAGGCTTCGCAGCGCCACGTGCCCGGGTCGGCGTTCGCCGGCGGTGCCGGGCAGTCGGTGAAGTCGAAGGTCGGCAGTGTGTCGGCGGACGCCGTTCCGGACGTGATCCCCAGTGCGGCCACGGTCACCGCGACTGCCCCCAGTGCGAGAAAGTTCATGGCGTGAGCCTGCTCGCCCCGCGGCCGCGGGACATCCGGGATCACCCCCAGGGGAAGACCGGAAATTCCCTCGACTGGGTGAAACGTGTTCTAGTTAGTTAACACCGTTCACTCGGTTCGGGCATGCTCGGCACCATGTCTGCCTTCTCCCGCCGCCGGTTCCTCGGCCTGGCCGCCCTGAACTCCGCCGCCGCCCTCGGGCTGACCACGGTTTCGGCGCGGCCCGCGGCCGCGACGCCGTTGCCGGGCCACTCCCCGGCCGTGGTGATCGGCACCGGCTACGGCGCGGCCGTCACGGCGTTGCGGCTCGGCGAAGCCGGGATCCCCACGCTGATGCTCGAAATGGGCCGGCTGTGGGCCACGCCCGGCGCCGACGGCAAGGTCTTCTGCCCGATGCTCAAGCCCGACGAGCGGGCGATGTGGTTCAAGGACCGCACCGAGGCGCCGCTCGCGTCGTTCCTCTGGCTCGACCTCGTCAACCGCGACATCGGGCGCTACGCGGGCGTGCTCGACCGGGTGAACTTCGGTGACATGGCGGTGTACCTCGGCCGCGGCGTCGGCGGTGGCTCGCTGGTCAACGGCGCGATGGCCGTGACGCCCGAGCGGTCCTACTTCGAAGAGATCCTGCCGCGGGTCGACGCCGAAGAGATGTACGGCCGGTACTTCCCGCGGGCGCGGGCCGGGCTCGGCGTCGACGTCGTCGACCCTGGCTGGTTCGAGACGTGCCGGTCCTACCAGTACGCCCGCGTTTCGCGGAAGGCCGCGCACCGGGCCGGCTTCGGCACGGTGTTCGTGCCCAGCGTCTACGACCAGGAGTACCTGCGGCGCGAGGAGGCGGGCGAGGTGCCGCGCTCGGCGGACGCGTCCGAGGTCATCTACGGCAACAACCACGGGAAGCGCTCGCTCGACAAGTCCTACCTGGCCGCCGCGCTCGGCACCGGCAACGTGACCATCAAGACCCTCCAGGAGGTCCGCGAGATCCGGCACCAGCCCGACGGGACGTACGCGCTGGCCGTCCGGGAGATCGACGAGCGCGGCACGGACCTGGGCACCCGGCACGTGACCGCGAAGCACCTGTTCCTCGGCGCGGGCAGCGTCGGCTCGACCGAGCTGCTGGTGCGCGCCCGCGACACCGGCCGGCTCCCGGAGCTGACCGACGCCGTCGGGCGGGGCTGGGGCACCAACGGCAACGTCATGTGCGGCCGCGCCAACCACGTCTGGGACACCACCGGCAGCCTGCAGTCCGGCATGCCCGCGCTCGGCATCGACAACCGGGCGGACCCGGTGCACCCGGTGTTCGCCGAGATCGCGCCGGTGCCCGCCGGGCTCGAGACGTGGGTCAGCCTCTACCTGGCGATCACGAAGAACCCCGAACGCGGCCACTTCACCTACGACGCGGCGAGCGACTCGGCGAAGCTGCACTGGACGGCGTCGCAGGGGCAGCCGTCCGTCGACGCCGCGAAGGCCCTGTTCGACAAGATCAACCGGGCGAACAAGACGATCTACCGCTACGACCTGTTCGGCGACACCCGCACCTTCGAGAACCGCTTCACCTACCACCCGCTGGGCGGGCTGGTGCTCGGCGAGGCGACGGACGACTACGGCCGGGTCAAGGGCTACCGCAACCTGTACGTCACGGACGGCTCGCTCATCCCGGGCAGCACCGGCGTCAACCCCTTCGTGACGATCACGGCCCTGGCCGAGCGCAACATCGAGCGCGTCCTCGCCGAGGACCTCAAGGGCTGAGCTTCGCCAATGAGCCGGTGAAGTCGTCGCCGACTTCCGCGAAGAAGGACGCGTCGGCGGCTTCGACGTCCTTCAGGGCCTTCGCGACCAGGTCCAGGCCGGCCTGGGTGACTTCCAGGCGCTTCGCGCGGGCGTCGGCCGGGTCGTCGGCGCGGGCGAGCAGGCCGCGTCCGGCCAGCTTGCGGACGACCTGGCTGGTCATCATCGTGTCCGTGCCGGCCTGCTCGGCCAGCTGCCGCTGGGTCGGGGGCTCGCCCGAGCGGGTGAGCCACCACGTGGTCGTCAGCAGCACGAACTGGACGTGCGTGAGGTCGTGCGGGGCCAGCGCGGCCCGCATCGCCCGCTGCCAGGCCAGCGTCACGCGCCACAGCAGGAAGCCGGGGCTGCGCTCGGGGCCTGGCAGGCGGGACTCGGGGGCCGTCATACCCGCGAGCTTGCCTCAGCCTCGGCCAAGCGAGCCAGCGCGCGCATGGCGTCCGGGGTGTCCGACGTGACCTGCTCGCCGAAGCCTTCGGGGCCGTCGACGGTGACGCGGTAGGTGATCCGCGTGCCGCCGTCGACGTCGGTCAGGACGTGCTCGAACCGCAGGTGGGCGTCGGGCAGCCGGGTCTCGTCGGTGAAGCTGCGGCCCTCGGTGACCTCGGTCAGCGTGAACGGGATCGGCGGCATGCCGTCCATGGTCATGGTCCCGCTGGTCCCGGCCGCGAAGGGGCCGTCGACGACCACCGAGCGGACGCCCGCGTCCCACTCGGGCCAGCGGCCGGTGTCGGCCCAGAGCGGCCAGATCGCGGCGGCGGGGGCGGTGGACGTCTCGCTGTGCTCGTACTCGTAAAGTGCCATGCGAGCAGACTATATGCGCGCTTACTAAATGCGCAAGGGTCCACGCGGGACCCGGTGGCGCGGTGCTCAGTGGGCCGAGCGCAGCTTGTCGTAGTAGGCGACGCAGTCCTGGTACAGCGGCAGCAGGCCCTGCTCCCGCGCCTCGGCCAGCGTGGGCGCGGTGCGGTCCTTCTCGGAGAGGACCTGCTCGAGGTCCGCCGGCCAGGGCAGGTCCAGCGCCGGGTCGAGCGGGGTGATCCCGTGTTCGCCCTTCGGGTTGTAGCCCTCGGAGCACAGGTAGGCCATCACGGTGTCGTCCTCGAGGGCGATGAAGCCGTGCCCGAGGCCTTCGGCGACGTAGACGGCGTTGAACTTGCCCGCGTCGAGCCGGGCGGCGTCCCAGGTGCCGAAGGTCGGCGAGCCGACGCGGACGTCGACGACGACGTCGAGCAGCGAACCACGCGCGCAGTAGACGTACTTCGCCTGGCCGGGAGGCGTGTCGGCGAAGTGGATGCCGCGGATCGCGCCGCGCCGGGACACGCTGTGGTTCGACTGGGCCAGGCGCAGCGGGTGCCCGGTCGCCGCGAGCAGCGCCTCCTCCTGGAAGGGGGCGACGAACAGGCCCCGGTCGTCGGGGAACGTCCGGGGGGAGAACTCGTAGGCGTCCGGGACGCTCAACCGGCGGAATTCCATGGCGTCACCATATCGGGCGGTTAAAAAACCGAACGGACGTCTTGGCAATTGCCGGAAATGCGGGGGTGGTGTGACCTCAACCGCACCAAGGGGTCACCCCCGGAGCAAGACCTGTCACAATGACCGGACCGCCGCGTCCGCGGCCATCGCCAGACCCACGGCACCGATGGCCGACGAGACGCCTCGCCGACAGGCCGGCGCTACCGCGCTGGGCTGCCGTGCCGGGATGAGGCTCATTCGGATCAGCCCGGCGCAACTGCCGGTGGTCGACACGGCAGGCCGGCTCGCGCCGGGCGACGTCTGAATGAGCCTCACGCAACCACGGTTTTCCCCTCTTGCCGTGGTCCCAGCTCGCATGCCCAGGAGAAATTCCAGTGACCCAAGTCCGATCCGCGAGTTCCGTCATTCCCACTGGACGAATGACGGAAACGACGACAGGAAACCCCATGAGCGACCCCGCCGGCACGCCGGTCACCGACGAAGAGATCTTCACCGGGCACGAGGGCGGCAAGCTCTCGGTGGCGGCGACGCGGCCGATCGCCAGCCCGCGTGACCTTTCGATCGCCTACACCCCCGGGGTGGCGAAGGTGAGCCGCGCGATCGCCGAGGACGCGGCCAAGGCCAAGCGGTACACGTGGGCGGACCGGCTGGTCGTCGTGGTCAGCGACGGGACGGCGGTGCTCGGCCTCGGCGACATCGGCGCGAGCGCGTCGCTGCCGGTCATGGAGGGCAAGTCGGTCCTCTTCAAGACCTTCGGCGGGCTCGACTCGATCCCGCTGGTGCTCGACACCACCGACGTCGACGAGATCGTCGAGACGCTCGTCCGGCTGCGGCCGTCCTTCGGGGCCGTCAACCTCGAGGACATCTCCGCGCCGCGCTGCTTCGAGCTCGAGGACAAGCTCAAGGAAGCCCTCGACTGCCCGGTCATGCACGACGACCAGCACGGCACGGCGATCGTCACGCTGGCCGCGCTGCGCGGCGCCAACCTGGTCCTCGACCGGGCGATCGCCGACCAGCGCGTGGTCGTCTCCGGCGCCGGCGCGGCCGGGGTCGCGTGCGCCCGGATCCTGCAGGAGGCCGGCATCGGCGACGTCACCGTCCTCGACTCGCGCGGCATCATCCACGAGGGCCGCGCGGGCCTGAACCCGGTCAAGGAGCGCCTGGCCGCGACGACGAACAAGGCCGGTCTCCAGGGCGGCCTGGCGGAGGCGCTCGAGGGTGCCGACGTGTTCCTCGGCCTGTCCGGCGCGACGATCGACGAGTCCCTGCTGGGCCGGATGGCGGGCGGCGGCATCGTGTTCGCACTGTCCAACCCGGACCCGGAGGTGCACCCGGACGTGGCCGCGCGCTACGCGTCGATCGTGGCCACCGGGCGCAGCGACTTCCCGAACCAGATCAACAACGTGCTGGCGTTCCCGGGTGTCTTCCGCGGTGCCCTGGACTCGGGCGCGCGGGCGATCACCGAGGGCATGAAGCTGGCGGCCGCCGAGGCGATCGTGTCGGTGGCGATGGACGACCTGGGCCCGGACCGCATCGTCCCCTCGCCGCTCGACCCGCGTGTCGCGCCCGAGGTGGCCGCGGCGGTGGCGAAGGCCGCGGAAGCCGACGGCGTCACGGACTGACCTCTCGCGGTTCGCGAAGGCGGCACTTTCACGTGAAAGTGCCGCCTTCGGCGTGTCAGAGGAGTTCGGCCAGGCGGTGGCGGGGGACGTCGACCAGGCGCAGGTCGGTGAGGTCCTCGGGGACGTCGAGGGAGACGTTCGCGAGCCGCGCGTGGGCGCGGGTCAGGACCTCGTCCTGCTGCTCCACCGCATCGGCGACCACCACCGCGTGCCGGTTGTCCGGGGTGCTGCGCAGGTACCGCAGCGCGTACTTCCGGCCGATCAGCGCGGCGAGGGCCTCCTGCGCGGCCTGGGAAGCCAGGTCCGGGTGCGCGTTCGGGACCAGCAGCGCGAGGCGCCGGGCGTTCGTGCCCAGCAGCGTGCGCAGCAGCCACGGGCCGGGGTCGGCCGAGAGGTCCATCGCGACCGCGTCGCCCTCGGGCCCGGAGATCGACCAGTCCACCGGCCGCGACTCCAGCGAAAGCCCGTCCGCGACGGCGATTTCCTTCAGCTTCTCCAGCAGCGCCGGCTTCGTCCCGGCCGCTTCGACCGACTGCGGCCCGTGTGTGTAGATCGCCTTGCCACCGCGGACTTTCTTCGCCTTCGCCGTCGGCTGGCAGACGTACAGGTCCGCCGCGCTGCCGATCGCCTGCGCGCCGAAGTAGCGGTTGAAGCCCGGCAGGATCGCCTCGAACGTCAGCCCGAGTGTGGCCAGCGACCGCTGCACCTGCGCGCCCAGCGCCGGGTGGCGCGGGCTGTAGCCGTACGCGAACAGCAGCCGTCCCTCGCTCGGCTCCCGCAGCGCCTGCACGCCGCGCGCCGCGAACAGGCCCATGCCTTCGGGTGTGTACGGCGGATCGCTGAAGACCAGGTCGAACCGGCCGGTGACCGCGGGTGGCAGGCCGACGCGCAGGTCCGCGTGCGCGGTGGCGATCTCCCGCCCGCCGCGGTCGTCGAGGTGGGCGAGGACGCGCTCGTCGAGGTCGACGACGGTCAGGGACGCCGCCGGGCAGACGGCGTGCACCGCCAGCGACGTCAGGTCGTGGTCGCCGAGGAACAGTACGCGCGCCGACGCGAGGTCGTAGTGCGCGTCGAGCCACAACGCGCGTCGCAGGACGGTCTCCGGCGTCGCCTGCACGTGGTCGAGCGCGGCCAGCGGCGGCGGCACCTCCGCGACCCACTCGGCGACCTTCGGCAGCAGCTCGTGCGCCGCGACGGCTTCGTCGAGCGGGTCGCCGAAGCGCGGCGCGCTGTACCGCAGGTACGACGCCGCGACACCGGGGGCGATCCGGAGCCGGTCGCCGCTGCGGTCGAGGTCGTCGCCCAGCGCGGCGAGGACGTCCTCGACGCTGCGGCGCGGCGCGGTGCTCAGCCGGACGAGCTCGCCGAGGTCGTGTTCGCCGGTGCGCAAGAGGTCGATGACGCGGTACAGCGGGCGGACGCCGACACCGTGCGCGGCGAGGACGTCGTCGAGTGCCTTCACGGGCATTCAGCGTAGTCACCACCCTGCGGAACACCGTGCCAACCGCCGCGGACTCGGCTACGGTCGATTCCACCGGACATGGGGAGTGGGCAAGTGGCCATCGAATTCCGCGACGTGACCAAGCAGTACCCGGATGGGACGGTCGCCGTCGACAAGCTGAGCCTGACGGTCGAGGACGGCACGATCACCGTGTTCGTCGGCCCGTCCGGCTGCGGGAAGACGACGTCACTGCGGATGATCAACCGGATGGTCGAGCCGACCGGCGGCCAGGTGCTGCTCGACGGCAAGGACGTCGCCGAGGGCGACCCGGCCCTGCTGCGCCGCGGCATCGGCTACGTCATCCAGCACGCCGGGCTCTTTCCACACAGGACGGTCCTGGACAACATCGCGACCGTGCCCCTGCTGTCGGGCTGGGACAAGGCGAAGGCGCGCAAGCGGGCCGCGGAGCTGCTGGAGACCGTCGGGCTGCCCGGCGAGCTCGGCAAGCGGTACCCGGCCCAGCTCTCCGGCGGCCAGCAGCAGCGCGTCGGCGTCGCCCGCGCGCTCGCCGCGGACTCGCCGGTGCTGCTGATGGACGAGCCGTTCTCCGCGGTCGACCCGATCGTGCGCGAGGGCCTGCAGGACGAACTGCTGCGGCTGCAGTCGCAGCTGGGCAAGACCATCGTGTTCGTCACGCACGACATCGACGAAGCCGTCCGGCTCGGCGACAAGGTCGCGGTGATGCGGGTCGGCGGCAAGCTCGCCCAGTACGGCACGCCCGCCGACGTGCTGCGCCACCCGGTGGACGACTTCGTCGCGTCGTTCGTCGGCAAGGACCGCGGCTACCGCGGCCTGTCGTTCCTCTCCGCCGAGGGCGTCGAGGTCAAGGAGCTGGAGCTCGTCGAGGTCGGGTCCACAGTGGCCGCGAGCGACGGCTGGCGGCTCGCGGTCAACGCGGACAAGCAGCCCCGCGGCTGGCTCCCGCCGAACTCCACTGTGGACGGCTCGCTCACCGAGGACGACCTCGTGGCCGGCGGGTCGCTGTGGGTCCGCGGGACGCCGATCCGGGGCGCGCTGGACGCGGCGCTGTCGTCGCCCGCCAGCCTCGGCGTGGTCGTCGACGAAGAACACCGTGTGCTCGGTGCCGTGGTCGCAAGACAGGTCCTGGACGTGATCGAGGCGACGCCGCAGGCGTCATGAGCTTTTTCGCCGAGCTCGGGCAGTACCTGAGCAGCGGGAACAACCGCGCCGGAATCCTCGGCGACCTGGGTGACCACGTCTACCTCGCGCTGCTCCCGCTGGTCGTGGGCATCGTCCTGGCGATCGCGGCCGGCTGGCTCGGGCACCGCTGGCGACCGGCCCGGCAGGTCCTCACAGTGCTGGCCAACCTGCTCTACACGATCCCGTCGCTCGCGCTGTTCGTCGTCATCCCCGGCCTGATCGGGTCGAAGATCCTGGACAGCGTCAACGTCGTCGTCGCGCTGACCATCTACACCACGGCGCTGCTCGTCCGGCCGGTGCTCGACGCGCTGGACGCGGTGCCGCCGCCGGTGATCGCCGCCGCGACGGCCGTCGGGTACAAGCCGGTGCGCCGGTTCTTCGCCGTGGAGCTGCCGCTGTCGGTCCCGGTGCTCGCGGCCGGCGTGCGGGTGGCGTCGGTCAGCAACATCAGCCTGGTCAGCGTCGGCGCGCTGATCGGCACCGGCGGCCTCGGCGTGCTGTTCACCGACGGCTTCCAGCGCGAGTACTTCTCGCCGATCGTCGTCGGCATCGTGCTGACCCTGCTGCTGGCGCTGGTCGTCGACCTGGTCCTGATCGGCCTCCGGAACCTCCTGACGCCGTGGGAACGGGTGGCTGCCGCATGATCACCGACCTCGTCCACTGGTTCGGCGACCCGGCGCACTGGTCGGGACCCGACGGGATCCCGCAACGGCTGCTGGAGCACCTCGGCTACACGTTCCTGTCGCTGGTGATCGCGTTGGTGATCGCGGTCCCGCTGGGACTGTTCGTCGGCCACACCGGACGCGGCGGCGTCGCGCTCGTGGGCGCGGGCAACGTGATCCGCGCGCTGCCGACGCTGGGCCTCGTGACGTTCCTGTTCCTGCTCTTCACCGAAAGCGTCACCTCGACGATCATCGGGCTCGTCGTGCTGGCGGTGCCGCCGGTCCTGGCCGGCACGTACGCGGGGCTGCAGGCGACCGATCACGGCGTGGTCGACGCCGCCCAGGGCATCGGGATGACCGGCTGGCAGCGGCTCTGGCAGGTCGAGGTGCCGATCTCGCTGCCGCTCGTGCTGGGCGGCATCCGCAACGCCGTGCTGCAGCTCGTCGCGACGGCCGCGGTGGCCGCGTACGTCGGACTCGGTGGCCTGGGCCGGTTCCTGCTCGACGGACTGGCCATTTTGGACTATTCCGAGGTGATCGCGGGCGCGCTGCTGACGACGCTGCTGGCGATCGTCCTCGACCTGCTCTTCGCGTTGCTGAACCGCGCGCTGGTACCGCGTGGTGTCCGGCTCGCGTCGGCCGTGAAGAAGGTGACGGCGTGAAACGGCTCGCGTCTCTCCTCGCGGTGGTGCTGCTGGTCGCCGGTTGCGGCAACCCGCTGGCGGGTGGCGGCGAGGGCGGGGCGTCCGGCGACATCATCATCGGGGCTTCGGACGTCGGGGAAAGTCTTCTGCTGGCCCAGATCTACGCCGGGGCGCTGAAGAACGCGGGCGCCACGAACGTCACGGTGCGGCCGCCGGTCGGCAGCCGCGAGGTCGTCGTCAAGGCGCTGCAGGACAAGTCGCTGTCGGTGGTGCCGGACTACAGCGGGAACCTGTTGCGCTACTTCGACAAGAACGCCACCTCGACGACCCCGCAGGACGTCTACGCGCAGCTGCGGCAGAAGATCCCGCCGGGCTTCGAGGTGCTGGACCAGGCGCCCGCCGAGGACAAGGACCTGCTGGTCGTCGGCCCGCAGCTGGCGTCCACGGGCGTCAGGACGGTCTCCGACCTGGGCCCGCGGTGCCGCGAGCTGGTGTTCGGCGGCCCGGGTCAGTGGAGCAGCCGCTGGAAGGACAAGATCAAGTCCCTGTACGGCTGCGAGTTCAAGGAGATCCGCACGACCGACACCGGCGGACCGGTGACGGTGGCGGCGCTGAAGTCCGGCGACGTCCAGGTGGCGGACCTGTTCAGCACGTCGTCGACGATCGCGGCGAACGGGTTCGTGCCGCTGACCGACGACAAGAACATGTTCCCGGCGCAGAACATCGTGCCGCTGGTGGCGCGGGGAACGCTGTCACCGTCCGAAGTGGCCGCCTTGAACCGCGTTTCGGCGGCGCTGACGACCGACCAGCTGACCGAGCTGAACGTCGAGTTCACCGAGAAGAAGCGGAACCCCCTGGACATCGCCGAGGACTTCTTGACCCGCAACAACCTGAAGTCCTAGCCGATCGCTCAGCCCGGCTGGAAGAACTCCAGCAGCCGCCGGCTCGCGTCCGGCGACATCAGCAGTTCCTGCATGCTCGCCGACATCCGCGCGGCCGCGCCGGTGCGTTCGAACATCTCGCGTTCGTACTCCTCGATCGCGGTCGGAACGTCGTCCGGGCGCGCGGCCAGCGCGAGTGCGAGCAACGCGCCGTCGAGCAGGGCCATGTTCGCTCCCTCGCCCACCGGGGGCATCAGGTGCGCGGCGTCGCCGAGCAGGGTCACGTCCGGCCGGGACGGCCAGGTCAGGCCGATCGGGAGCGTGGTGAGGGACCGCGGCACGATCTCGTCGTCGCTCGCCGCGATCAGCGCGGTGCAGCGGGGGTCCCAGCCGGCGAACAGGTCCAGCAGCCGCGCCCGGGCCGCGGCCGGGTCGTCGAACGGGATTCCGGTCGTCGCGAACCAGTCCTCGCCCGTGTTGTAGAAGCTGAGGCCGACGCGGACGCTGCCGTCGCCGTTGCGCTGCGCCGCCAGTGATCGCCCGTCGCCGATCACCCAGTAGTTGCCGCGCCCGACCATCGCCGCCAGGCCCGGGTGGGTGCGGTCGACGTCGGCGATGCGGAGTTCGACGGCGTTCTGGCCGAGGTGCCGCGGCCGGGCGCCGGTGAGCAGGGCGCGGACCCGGGAGTTCGCGCCGTCGGCGCCGACCAGCAGGTCGTACGGCGCACTACCACCGTCGGCGAAGTGCAGCACGCCGTCGCTCGCGGCCGCGTACGCGTGGCCCCAGCGCACGGCGTCCGGGGGGAGCGAGTCCAGCAGCAGGTCGCGCAGGTCGGCGCGGTCCACCTCGGGCCGCAGCATCGGGGCGTCCTCGGGGGTGTCCTCCTGCAGCAGCAGGGTGCCGTCCGGCTCGAGGAGCCGCATGTCCTGGCCCTCGCCGCGGGCGATCGCGAAGAACTCCTCGATCAGGCCGGCTTCGCGCAGCGCCCGCTGCCCCGAGTGGATGTCGAGCATGCCGCCCTGTCCGCGTGCGTCGCGCGACGGCTCGCGTTCGTACACCACGGCTTCGATGCCGTGGACGTGCAGCACGCGGGCCAGCGCCAAGCCGCCGAGCCCAGCTCCGACGACGGCGATGTTCGTGGTCATCGATCCCCCTCCGATACGGTGTATCTGTCAATACACTGTATCGGACGGGACGATGTACTGTCACCGTCCATGGTGGTGTGGGAGCGGCCCGAGCCGCCGGAACGGCCGGTGCCGGCCCCGCTGAGCCGCGAGCGGATCGTGGCCGCCGCGATCCGGCTGGCCGACGCGGACGGCCTCGCGGCGGTGTCGCTGCGCAAGGTCGCCGCGAAACTGGACGTCGGGCCGATGCGGCTGTACGGCTACATCGACACCAAGGAAGAGCTGCTCGACCTGATGGTCGACGCGATCCAGTCGGAGATCCGGCCGGCCGGGGACGGCTGGCGCGAGGTGCTGCGCTCGCTCGCCGAGCAGACCCGGCGGGCCGCGCACCGGCACGAATGGCTCGCCGACCTGCTCGGCGGCCGGCCCCAGATCGGGCCGAACGCGCTGGCCAGGGGCGAGGCCGTGGTGACCGCGCTGGACGGCGTCGGCGTGGACGACGTCATGCCGGTGATCGACGCCGTCAACGCGTACGTGATCGGCGCCGTGCGCCGCGAGATCACCGAGCGGCGCACCGCGCGGACCAGCGGGATGGACAAGCGGCAGTGGCAGGCCACCTACGGGCCCTACCTGACGCGGACGTTCGCGAGCGGCCAGTTCCCCGCGATGGCGAAGGTCATCCACGACGCCGTCCACCTGGACGCCGACCAGACCTTCGCCCTCGGCCTCGACTGCCTCCTCGACGGCATCGCGGGCCGCCTCGCGCGCTGACGCCTCAGGCCCGCACGGCCGTCGCGACCTTGCCCGCCTCCTCGATGCCGCGCTCCGGCGGTTCCTCCGGCAGCGGCAGCAGCACCACCGAGCCGCTCCCGGCTTCGTGGAGCGCGCGGACCGCGGCCACGCACTGCGCCAGGCTCCCGCAGACGGCCAGCCGGTCGATCCACTCCGGGCGCAGGCCCGCCGCCAGTTCGTCCACTGTGGACGCCGAGTCGGCCAGGGCCAGCAGCTCGCCGGCGAAGGGCAGGCCTTCGACCTGGACGCGCGCGCCGGGCGTCAGCGACTCCGCGACCGTCCGGCGGGCTCGTTCGCGGTCGCCGAGCGCCAGCCAGTTGTACGTCACCACCGCGTGGTGGGGCGGGGCGCCGTCCTGCGCGCGGCCGGGGGCGATGCCCGCCAGCGCCGTCCGGACGAACTCCGGCGGCGACGGCTCGGCCAGGACCGTGCCGTCCGCCGCGGCACCCGCGACCGCCAGGGACTTCGGCCGGCGGACGCCCGCCAGCAGCGGCGGGACCGTCGCGGGCGGGAACACCAGCTCGACCTCGTCCAGGTCCACATGCCGGCCGGCCACCGAGACGCGGTCGCCCGCCAGCAGCCGGCGGACCGCCACCAGCGTCTCTTCCAGCGCCGCCAGCGGCGACGCCGGGTACGCGCCGATCTGCCGCATCCACGACGCCACCCCGTGGCCGAACCCGCCGATCAGCCGGCCGGGGTGCAGCTCCGCCAGGGCGGCCAGCTCCATCGCCGCGATCGCCGGGTTGCGCGCGACCGCCGGCAGGACGCCGATGCCGACCTTGATCGTCGACGTCACGGCCAGCGCCGTCGCGACCGTCGCGATCCCGGCCGCCCAGAAGCAGTCCTCGACCAGCCAGACCTCGTCGAGGCCGGCGTCTTCGGCCTGACGCGCGAGGTCGACCAGCCGGGACGGGTGCTGCTCGCGGTTGATCCGGACGCCGACGGACGAACTCGGTGCGTACATGCCAGGGCTCCTGTTCAGATCCGGGAGAACGCCGGCGCGTACGCGAAGGCGCCCGCCAGCGTGGGCTTGTAGCCGGTGAGCGTGCGGGCCTGGAAGTGCTTGCCCCAGGCCGGTTCGGGCGCCGCGATCGACAGCGTCGAGGCCGTCACGAAGCCGAAGCGCGTGTAGAAGTCCGGGTTGCCGAGCAGGACGACGAGCCCGTACCCGAGCGCGTCCGCCGCGCCGAGGACCGCGTGCATCAGCGCCGCGCCGACGCCGCTCGCCTGGTGCGCGGGCCGCACGCCGATCGGCCCGAGCCCGACGGCCGACGTCGTGTCCTCACCGACCCGGGCGCGGCTGCAGCAGACGTGCCCGGCGACCTCGCCGTCCCGGACCGCCACCAGCGACAGCGCGTCGACCAGGTCGCCGTCGGCACGCAACTCGTCCACCAGCGGGGCTTCGACCGGCGTGACTCCGGGTTCGCGCCGGAAGGCTTCGCTGTGGATCGCGTGGACGGTCGCGTGGTCGGCGGGCGTTTCGCGGCGGATCAGCATGGTCGTCACCTTGCCGCGAGCGCCACGCGACGGCAACGCCGTTTTGCGTGCCCCGGAAAGCCGTGAAGGCCGCCTCGAGGAACTCCGAGTCCCTCAAAGCGGCCTTCACGGACCGTCAAGCGATCAGTCGAACGCCTTCGCGATCAGCGCCTTCTGCTCGACCTCGTGCACCTTCGACGAGCCGGCCGACGGCGCCGCCATCGGACGCCGCGAGACGACCTCGAGCTTCGAGAGCAGCTCCGGGAACTTCCGCGGCAGGTTCAGGCCGAAGAACGGCCACGCGCCCTGGTTCTCCGGCTCCTCCTGGACCCACGCGACCTGCGCCGCGTTCGTGTACCGCTCGAGTGCCGCCACCAGCTTCTTCTTCGGCAGCGGGTAGTACTGCTCGATCCGCACGATCGCGACGTCGTCCGCTTCACGCTTGGCCCGCTCGGCGACGAGCTCCCAGTACAGCTTCCCGGAGGTCAGCAGCACCTTGCGGATCTTCGCCGGGTCCGGCGTCACGTCGTCGATGACGGACATGAACCGGGACTGGCCGGTGAAGTCCTCGACCGCCGACGTCGCGGCCTTGTTGCGCAGCATCGACTTCGGCGTGAAGACGACCAGCGGGCGCTGGATGCCGTCGAGGGCGTGGCGGCGCAGCAGGTGGAAGTAGTTCGCCGGGGTGGACGGCACCGCCACCGTCATCGAACCCTCGGCGCACAGCGCCAGGAAGCGTTCGATGCGGCCGGAGGTGTGGTCCGGGCCCTGGCCCTCGTGGCCGTGCGGCAGCAGCAGCACGACGTCCGAGCGCTGGCCCCACTTGGCCTCGCCGGAGGAGATGTACTCGTCGATGACGGTCTGCGCGCCGTTGACGAAGTCACCGAACTGCGCTTCCCACATCACGAGCGCTTCGGAGTTCGCCACCGAGTAGCCGTACTCGAAGCCGACCGCCGCGTACTCCGAGAGCGCCGAGTCGTAGATCATCACGCGGCCCTGACCGTCGGCCAGGTTCTGCAGCGGCGAGTACTCCTGGCCGGTCTTGCGGTCGATGAACACCGAGTGCCGCTGGGTGAACGTGCCGCGGCGGGAGTCCTGGCCGGACAGCCGCACCAGGCGGCCCTCCATCGCCAGCGACCCGAACGCGAGCAGCTCGCCGAACGCCCAGTCGATGTCGCCTTCGCGCGACATCTTGTGGCGCCGCTCCATGACCGGCTTGACGCGCGGGTGCGGGGTGAAGCCCTCGGGCACGTTCACGAACGCGTCGCCGATGTGCTGCAGCGTCTCGGCGGTGATCGCCGTCGAGACCTTCGCCGGCACCTGCTGCTCCTCTTCGACCGAGGGGCTCGCCTTCGCCGGGTGCTTCTCCAGCTCGCGGACCTCGTTGAAGACGTGCTCAAGCTGGCTCGAGAAGTCGCGCAGCGCGGCCTCGGCCTCCTCGACGGAGATGTCGCCGCGGCCGATCAGCGACTCGGTGTAGGTCTTCCGGACCGAGCGCTTCGTGTCGATGATGTCGTACATCGCCGGCTGCGTCATCGACGGGTCGTCGCCCTCGTTGTGCCCGCGGCGGCGGTAGCAGATGAGGTCGATGACGACGTCCTTGTGGAACGCCTGCCGGTACTCGACGGCCAGCTTGGCCACCCAGTGCGCGGCCTCCGGGTCGTCACCGTTCACGTGGAAGATCGGCGAGCCGATCATCTTCGCGACGTCGGTGGCGTACTGCGAGGAGCGCGAGTGCTCCGGCGCGGTCGTGAAGCCGACCTGGTTGTTGACGATGACGTGCACGGTGCCGCCGGTGCGGTACCCGCGCAGCAGCGCCAGGTTCAGCGTCTCGGCCACGACGCCCTGGCCCGCGAAGGCCGCGTCGCCGTGCATCAGGACCGGCAGGACGGTGTAGCCCTCGCCGCCCTTGTCGAGGATGTCCTGCTTCGCGCGGACGATGCCCTCGAGCACCGGGTCGACCGTCTCCAGGTGGGACGGGTTCGCGGTCAGCGACACCTTCGTCTCGCCGTCGCCGAACATGCGGAAGTACTTGCCCTCGGCACCGAGGTGGTACTTCACGTCACCGGAGCCGTGCGCCTGACCCGGGTCGAGGTTGCCCTCGAACTCCTGGAAGATCTGGCTGATCGGCTTGCCGACGATGTTCGCCAGCACGTTCAGCCGGCCGCGGTGCGGCATGCCGATGACGACCTCGTCGAGCTCGTGCTCGGCGGCCTTGTCCAGCAGCGTGTCCAGCAGCGGGATCGCCGTCTCGCCGCCCTCGAGGGAGAACCGCTTCTGGCCGACGTACTTGGTCTGCAGGAACGTCTCGAACGCCTCGGCGGCGTTCAGCTTCGAGAGCACGTACTTCTGGACCGCGGGGTCCGGCTTCTCGTGCGGGATCTCGACGCGGTCCTGGATCCAGCGACGCTCCTCCGGGTCGAGGATGTGCGTGTACTCGATGCCGACCGTGCGGCAGTAGGAGTTGCGCAGCACGCCCAGGATGTCGCGCAGCTTCATCCGCTCCTGGCCGGCGAAGCCGCCGACCGGGAACTCGCGGTCCAGGTCCCACAGGGTCAGGTTGTGGGAGAGGACGTCGAGGTCGGCGTGGCTGCGCTGGCGGTAGTTCAGCGGGTCGGTGTCGGCCATCAGGTGGCCGCGCATCCGGAACGCGTCGATCAGCTCGATGACGCGGGCGGTCTTGTCGACCGGGCCGTCCGGGATGTCGGCGACCCAGCGGATCGGCTCGTACGGCAGGCGCAGGCTGGTGAAGACGTCGTCGTAGAAGCCGTCTTCGCCGAGCAGCAGCTGGTGGATGCGCTTGAGGAACTCGCCGGACTCCGCGCCCTGGATGATGCGGTGGTCATACGTCGAGGTCAGCGTCATGATCTTGCTGATGCCGAGGTCGACCAGCGTCTTCTCGCTGGTGCCCTCGAACGCCGCCGGGTACTGCATGGCGCCGACGCCGATGATGGCGCCCTGGCCGGCCTGCAGGCGCGGCACCGAGTGGTTGGTGCCGATGCCGCCCGGGTTGGTCAGCGAGATGGTGGTGCCGGAGAAGTCGTCCGCGGTCAGCTTGTTGTTGCGGGCCTTCTTGACGATCTCCTCGTACGCCTGCCAGAACTGCAGGAACGTCATGTCCTCGCAGTTCTTGATGGAGGCGACGACCAGCGTGCGGGAGCCGTCCTTGCCCTTCATGTCGATCGCGAGGCCGAAGTTGACGTGCTCCGGCGTGATCGCGAACGGCTTCCCGTCGATCAGCTGGTAGTGCCGGTTCATGTTCGGGAAGCTCTTCAGCGCGCGCACCATCGCGTAGCCGATGAGGTGCGTGAAGGAGATCTTGCCGCCGCGGGTGCGCTTGAGGTGGTTGTTGATGACGATGCGGTTGTCGGCCATCAGCTTGGCCGGCACCGCGCGCACGCTCGTCGCGGTCGGGACGCTCAGCGACGCGTCCATGTTCTTGGCGATGGCCGCCGCGGCGCCGCGCAGCTGCTTCGACTCCGCCTCGTCCTTCTTCGGCTCGGCCTTCGGCTTCTGCTCCTGCTTCGGCGCCGGCTTGGCGGGCGCCGGCTTCGCCGGAGCGGGCTTGGTGGCCGCCTGCTTGGCCGCCGACTCCGCGTTCTGCACGGCCTTCGGCGACGGCTGCGCCGCCTGGCCGTTCGTCGCGGGCTTCGACTCGGCCTGCTGCCGGGCCGAGTCGGCCTTGGCCTGAGCGTTCTGCGTCGGCTTGAAGTCCGCGAAGAAGTCGTGCCATGCGGCATCGACTGAGGAAGGGTCGGCGAGGAACTGGTCGTACATCTCTTCGACCAGCCACTCGTTGGGGCCGAACTGTGACGCAGGGCTGCTGCTGGACACGGCTTGGGCTCGCCTCTATCCGTCTCGATCTCGATCATGAATCCGCTGATGCGCCTACCAGGCTAACCCCCTCGGTGACCGCGATGTGATGGAACCGGCCTGTGTGAGGCGTGGCGCACTAGGGGATCGGTCACTGACTCGATCAAGATGTGCTAAGGGAACCTTAAGCGCTGGACCGGGTACAGGGTTTTCGGGCTCTTCCGGCCGGGTTCGCGCGGTGTCCGCCGGGCGTTCACCGCGGCGGGTTCCACTGGTGGGATGTGGCTGGTCGAATGTCCTTCGTTCTGGGACCAGGGCCTGGTCAGGCCGCTGGTGACGGAGTCCGGAGCGGTCGTGCTGATGTGCGACTCGTGCTCGGCCGTCTGGTCGACGCCGGCGGACTTCGAGGAGATGGAGTGGGTCGAGCCCGGCGAGCCGGACTGGCTGGTCGGCGCCGGCGTCCACGTGCGGCCGGGGACGTTCCGCTGGGCGGGTCGCCCGGACGTCGAGGCGGCGGGGATGGGCTCGCTGAAGTGGCGGGCGCTGCCCTAAGCCGTGGCGTCGATGGCTTCCGCGAGGCCGGCCGGCAGGTCGTACGGCGGCTCGTGGGGGACGAGCTTGACCGCCTTGTGCAGCTGGTCGGTGGCCAGGAGGCCGGAGATGTCGCGCATCAGCGGCGTGACGTCGGTGATCGCGGTGATCCACTCGTCGACGTAGCGGTCGACCGCCTCGCCGCCCAGCCCGACCTGGATGGCGCGGAAGTTCAGCGCGGTGTGGTGGAGGTCTCGCTCCGGGTCCCACTGGACGCGCACCGGGCTCGTCTCGAGCTGCCGCTTCCACTCGTGGTGGTCCTGGCCGGGGCGCGGAACGCTGAGCGCGGCGTGGGCGAGGGCCCACTCGAAGCCGTCGCGGGTGATGTCGATCGCCAGGACGCGCTCCTGCCCCGGCTTGCTCCCGTAGCCGCAGCGGTAGGCCATCCACCGGAACGACGGCTTGATCCACGTCATCCGGTCCCGCTTGAACGGCGCGACGAAAGTCTGTTTTTCGAGCGCGGCGTCGGCGATGGCGGGGGTGTAGGCCTGGTAGACCCGGACGGTCGTCCCGGTCTGCGCGGCCCGGACCTGCCGGTCGGGTGCCCGTTGCTGTTCGAACATGCCCGCCATGCTCCCAGCGCCCCGCCCGCCGGGCCACGAACTTTCGTGCCCAAAGAGGCACCACCCGTGATTGAAGAGTCGACACGCGTGTCGACCTTCCCATCACGCGTGTCGACTCTTTGCGCACGTCAGCCGAGGGCCCAGAGGCGGGCGTAGGGGCCGTTGGCCGCCAGGAGTTCTTCGTGGGTTCCGGTTTCGACGATGCGGCCGTGGTCCAGGACCACGATGCGGTCCGCGCGGGCCGCCGTGGCCAGGCGGTGGGCCACCACGAACGTCGTGCGGCGACGGGACACCGTCTCCGTCGCGCGGAGCACGGCCGCTTCGGTGGACGGATCCAGGGCCGCCGTGGCTTCGTCGAGCAGCAGGACGTCCGGGTCCACCAGCTCCGCCCGGGCCAGCGCGACCAGCTGGCGCTGGCCCGCTGACAGCGACCGGCCGCGTTCGCCCACCGGCTGCAGGAAGCCCGCCGGCAGGGCCGCGACGCCGTCGAACGCGCCCACCGACCGGACCGCCGCCTCGACCTCCGCGTCGGACGCCGCCGGGCGGCCGTAGCGGACGTTGTCCGCGACCGTGCCCGAGAACAGGTGCGCCTCCTGCGGCACCACGCCCATCCGGCGCCGCAGCCCGGCGAGCTCGTACTCGCGGACGTCCGTGCCGTCGATCCGGACCTCGCCGCCGGTGGCGTCGTAGTAGCGCGCGACCAGCTTCACCGCCGTCGACTTGCCGGCGCCGGTCGCGCCGACCAGCGCGACCGTCTCCCCGGCCGCGACGTCCAGCGAGAACTGCTCCAGCGCCTTCGCCTCCGTGCCGGTGTAGGAGAACTCGACCTCCTTGAACGAGACCTCGCCCCGCAGCCGCGCGGGCACCGCGACGGCGTTCTCCGCCGCCGGCACCGACGTCGGCGTCCGCAGCAGGTCGCCGATCCGGTTCAGGCCGACGCGCGCCTGCTGGTAGCCGTCGAACACCGACGACAGCTGCTGGATCGGCGAGAAGAACTGCTGCAGGTACAGCAGGAACGCGAGCAGCACGCCGGCCGACAGGGTGCCCGCCGAGACGCGGTTCGCGCCCGCGACCAGGACCGTGGTCGTCGCCAGGTCGGACAACAGCGCCACCAGCGGGAAGTACGTCGCGACGTACCGCTGCGCCCGCAGCCGCGACAGCCGGTACTCGTCGCTGCGCGAAGCGAAGGCCTCCGCCGAACGGTCTTCGCGCGTGTACGCCTGCGCGACGCGCAGGCCGCTGACGTTCTCCTGCATGTCCGCGTTGACGACGCTGACCCGCTCTCGGGCCTCGTTGTACGCCTTCGACGCCGCCCGCCGGAAGATCACCGTCGCCACCGCCAGCACCGGGACCATCGCCAGCGCGTACAGCGCCAGCCCGGCGTCGGTGACCAGCAGCGCGGCCGTGATCCCGGCCAGCGTCAGCGCACTGACCACCGCGGTGGCCAGCCCGGTCTGCAGGAACGTCGACAGTGCGTCGACGTCCGTCGTCATCCGGGTCATGATCTTCCCGGACAGCTCGCGCTCGTAGTAGTCGAGCCCGAGCCGCTGCAGGTGCGCGTAACTGCGGACGCGCAGCGCGTACAGCACCGTCTCGCCGACCCGGGACGTCAGGCGCGTCTGCGCGAACACCACGGCCCAGTCGGCCGCGATCACCGCGGCGCCGATCCCGGCGGCCAGCCAGATCATCCACTCGACGCCCGTCCGGACGCCGTGGTCGACGCCGAACTGGTACAGCCCGGGCAGCGCGATCGACGCCAGCG
Organism: Amycolatopsis sp. NPDC004378; assembly: GCF_053602455.1. NCBI lineage: Bacteria > Bacillati > Actinomycetota > Actinomycetes > Pseudonocardiales > Pseudonocardiaceae > Amycolatopsis > Amycolatopsis sp. NPDC004378. The sequence continues at coordinate 334,394 of NZ_JBSGDR010000001.1, read as the reverse complement.
CGTCGGCCGCCACCAGCGCGATCACCACGGCCAGCGGCCAGCGGACCGGCCGCAGCAGCCGGGCCAGCCGGAACCCGGGGTCGGGCGCGGTGACGTCCACATCGGACAGTCGTGGCTCGTCGGCCGCGACCGGGAGCTTCCGCACGCCCTCGATCAGCTCCGGCGTCGGCGGCACGTCGAGGCCGCCGCCCCCGCCGACGAAGCCGCTGTTGTTCGGGTTGCCGCTGCGCTGCCGCGCCGCGTCGGCCAGGTCGTCGACCTCGTCGCGGCTCTCGTCCCGCGGCCAGAGCGCCGGCGTGATCCCGGCCGGGCCGCAGTCGAGACCCTCGCAGCGGTGCTTCTCCTCGACGTCGTCGCCCGGGCCCGCGACCAGCTCGCGGAACAGCGGGCAGCGCGCCATCAGCTCTGCTTCGGTGCCGACGTCGACGACGCGGCCTTCGTCGAGCACCGCGATCCGGTCGGCCAGCGCCAGCGTCGAGCGCCGGTGCGCGATCAGCAGCGTCGTCCGGCCGGCGGTGACCGAGCGCAGGGTGTCGTGGATCGCCGCCTCGGTGACGGTGTCGATGGCCGACGTCGCGTCGTCGAGGATCAGGATCCGCGGGTCGGTGATCAGGGCGCGGGCCAGCCCGAGCCGCTGCCGCTGGCCGCCGGACAGGGTGAGCCCGCGCTCGCCGACCAGCGTGTCGTAGCCCTCGGGCAGCTCGCGGATGAAGCCGTCCGCCTCCGCGGCGCGCGCGGCCGCGACGATCTCCTCTTCGCTCGCGTCCGGGCGGCCGTACGCGATGTTGTCCCGGATCGACGAGGAGAACAGGAACGCCTCCTCGAACACCACGCCGATCGCCTGCCGCAGCTGCCGCAGCGGGACGTCCCGGACGTCGAGGCCACCGACCCGCACCGCGCCCGCGTGGACGTCGTAGAACCGGGGCAGCAGCAGGGAGATCGTCGACTTCCCGGAGCCCGCGGTGCCGACCAGCGCGAGCGTCTCGCCCGGGTTCGCGGTGACCGAGAGGCCGGCCAGCACGGGCTCGTTGCGCGTGTAGCCGAACCGGACGTCTTCGAGTTCGACGCCGATCGGCCCCGGCGGCAGCGGCCGTGCGCCGGGGGAGTCGACGACCTCCGGCTGCGCGTCGATCAGCTCGTACACGCGCTCGGCGCCGGCGCGGGTCAGCTGGGCCTGCACGACCAGGCCGGACAGCATCCGGGCCGGGCCGATCAGCGTCGCCAGGTAGGTCGCGAAGGCGAGGAACGTGCCGAGGCTGATCGAGCCGTTCAGCGCGAGGACACCGCCGATGCCGAGCACGGCGACCTGGCCGGCGGCGGGCAGCGCCGCCGTCGTCGCCGCCGGCACCGCGGACAGCTTCGCCGCGCGAAGCCGCTCCGCGAACAACTTGCGCGCGGTCTTCTCGAGCTTCGAGACCTCCCGCGTCTCCTGGCCGAAGCCCTTGACCACGCGGACGCCGGTGACGGTCTCCTCGACCTGCTGCGCGACGTCCGCCGCGCGCTGCTGCGCCGACCACGTCGCCGGGAAGAGCCGCTTGCGGCTGCGGGCGATGACGACGCCGACCGCGGGCGTGACGACCAGCGCGATCAGCGTCAGCACCGGCGACATCCACAGCATCGCCGCGAACGACAGCACCGCGAAGATCACCGAGCCGAACGACAGCGGGATCTGCATGAGGATCCCGACGACGAGCTGCAGGTCGGAGATGGCCCGCGAGACGACCTGGCCGGTGCGCAGCGCGTCCTGCTTGCCGCCGTCGAGCCTCGAGACCGCGTTGAAGACGCGTTGCCGCAGGTCGTGCTGGACGTCGAGGGCGAGCTTCCCGCCGAAGTACCGCCGCATGAACGCGGTGCCGAACGCCACCAGCTGCAAGGCGACCAGAACCGCGGCGATCCCGCCCAGCGCCGACGTGTGCCCGGCCACCGCGTCGTCGACCGCCGAGCGCACCAGCAGCGGGCTCGCGGCCTGTACGCCGACGCTGAACACGGCCGCGAGCAGCGAGAGCACGACGAGGGCACGGTGCTCCCAGGCCGCGGCGGACAGCCGGCGGACCCAGCCGACGGTCTCAGCGGGTGGGAGCTCTTGACGGGAGCGGGGCGGAGCGATGGTCACGTTGTCACAGTAAGCGTCCCCACCGACAAAATATTTCCCGGAAAGCCGTGAAGGCCACCTCGAAGACTTCGAGGTGGCCTTCACGGAAGGGTGAACCTAGGTGATGTCGCGCTTCTGGTTGCCCGCCCAGCCGAGGCCGAAGAACACCAGCGTCCACGCGAAGAAGATCAACGCCGCGGCCCACCACGACAGCACACCCGGCGCCGCCGCGGTGTACTGCAGCAGCAACTGCGCGCCCGAACTGACGTCCGCGGGCAGGTTGAGCGAGTTGAACCCGAACGCGTCCGCGGCGATCCCGCCCACGATCCCGTTCGCGGTGCCGTTCGGCAGGATCCCGCCCAGCAGCGTCGTCTGGCCCCAGAGCAGGATCACGAGCACGTTCTCGATGATCAGGAACCACACCAGGAACAGCACGACGGCCAGCGGCACACTGCGCAGCACCGCGCCGAACCCGATGCCGAACAACGTCACCAGCACCGCGGCCAGCACCGTGCCGCCCAGCGCGGCCAGCCACTGCCCCGCCGACGGCCACCGGCCCGAGTCGACCGACGCCATCACGGCCACCGCCGAGACACCGAAGCTGACCAGCCCGTAGATCGCGCCCCACCCGACGTAGGTGAGCATCTTCGCGGTCAGCGCCGAGATCCGGTTGGGCGCGGTGAGGAACGTCGTCGTGATCGTCTTGCTGCGGTACTCCCCGGCCAGCGCGAAGATGCCGAACAACCCGGGGACCAGCTGCGCGATGTTCACGCCGTGCGCCAGCGCGAGCAGTCCCACCGGCACCTTCGCCGGGTCCAGGCCGATCAGCTCGGTGACCTGCCGGGCCTCGTCCGACCCCAGGAAGTCCGCGAAGTCGTTGGTGATCTTGCCCCACGCGAACGTCAGCCAGAACGCGACCAGCGCCAGCGGGATCAGCAGCACCCACCAGGTGTTCAGCGAGAGCGTCTTGCGGAACTCCGCCTTGATCAGGTTGCCCATCACTGCTGCGGTCCTCCCCAGTACTGCTGCTGCGGACCCGACGGCGGCCCCTGGGGCGGATACCCCTGAGGCGGGTACCCCGGCGGCGGACCCTGGTACTGCGGCTGCGGCGGATGACCCGGCCCGCCGGCGTACTGACCCTGCGTCAGCTGGAAGAACATCCGCTCCAGATCAGCGTGGTCCTCCTGCATCCCGTAGACCGCGATCCCGGCCTTCGCGGCCAGGTCACCGATCTGCTGCACACTCGACCCGGCGACCGCGACCCGCCCGTCCGGCGTCGGCGACACCTGCTGGACGCCGTTCTCCTGCAACGCCTTCACCAGCGCGGCCGGATCCGCCGGCTGCACCAGCACCCGCGACTGCTGGCTCTTGCGCAGCTGGTCCAGCGACCCGTAGTACCGCGTGACACCCTGGCTGATGATCACCACCTGGTCGATCAACTGCTCGACCTCGTTCAGCAGGTGGCTCGACACGAGCACCGTCCGCCCCTGCTCCCGCGCGTAAGAACGCAGGAAGTTCCGCAACCAGAGGATGCGTTCGGGGTCCAGGCCGTTCGTCGGCTCGTCCAGCACCAGCACCTGCGGATCACCGAGCAACGCCGTCGCCAGCGCCAGCCGCTGCCGCATCCCCAGCGAGAACCCGCCCGCCTTCCGGTCCGCGGCACTCCCCAGCCCCACCAGCCCCAGCACCTGGTCCGCGCGCTGATCCGGCACCCCGATCGCCGCGGCGTACACCCGAAGGTGGTTGCGCGCCGTCCGGCTCGGGTGGAACCCCTCGTTCTCCAGCACCGAACCCACCACCCGCGCCGGATTCCCCAGCTGCGAGTGTGGCCGCCCGTTGATCGTCGCCTGCCCCGCCGTCGGCGTCACCAACCCGAGCAACATCCGCAACGTCGTCGTCTTCCCGGCACCGTTCGGCCCCAGGAACCCCGTCACCGAACCCGGCTCGACCGTGAAACTGAGGTTCTGCACCGCGTTCACCGCGCCGAACTGCTTGCTCAGGTTCTGCACCACAATCCGGCCACTGCCGTCGTGCATACCGTCCCCTAACGTTCCCGCTGATGCGGCGTCATCCTGCCCTACCCGCGCCGCACCCGCCCACGGAACGCACGAACCCACGCAGAGCGACCTTCGTCACTTTCCGCAACCGTAGCCGGTCCCCCGCAGCACCCCCGAAAGGGTCCTGACCTCAGCGTTTACCCTCCGCTCACACGTCGGAGCCAGATCAACTCGGTAAAGAATTCGCTCGACTTGCCCACCCGGTGCAGCAAAGTCCGCCAGACCCCTCTAAGCTAGGAACCGGCGACCCGCTCCCAGTGACCCCCAGGCTGGTTGAGCGGGTCGCCCTCGTTTCTGCTTCGGGCTTCGCCCTTCACGTCAACTCATCCCTGTCTCCCGGGGGCCGAGCCCCCGGACCCCCACGGTGCCTCTGGTGCGGCTTCCAGCGGGGTGGGTTCCGGCTCGGTTCCGGGTGGGGTGGGTCGGGGTGCGGGTGCCGGGCTGGCGGGTTTTGGGCGGGGGTGGGGGTTGCGTGGCATCTTTGGTGGGTGCGGATCTTGGTTGTTGAGGATGAGCGGCGGCTTGCTGAGGCTCTTCGGGCCGGGTTGGGGGCCGAGGGGTATGCCGTTGATCTTGCCTTCACCGGGCGGGATGGGGTTTGGCTTGCCGGGGAGCATTCTTATGCTGCCATTGTTCTTGATGTCATGTTGCCTGGGTTGAACGGTTATCGGGTTTGTCGGCGGCTTCGGGAGGGTGGGGATTCCACTCCTGTGCTCATGCTCACCGCCAAGGATGGCGAGGATGATGAGATCGAGGCTTTGGATACCGGGGCCGATGACTTTCTTGCCAAGCCTTTTTCTTATGCTGTTCTGCTTTCTCGGTTGCGGGCTTTGATTCGGCGTGGGGGCTCTGTTCTTCCTGGGATTCTTCGGGTGGGGGATCTTGAGCTCGATCTTGCTCGGCGGGTTTGCCGGCGAGGAGCCGTCGATATTGCTCTTACGGGTAAGGAATTTGCTCTTCTTTCCTATCTCCTGCAGCGGGCTGGGCGGGTTGTCGGGAAGGCTGAGTTGGTTGAGAACCTTTGGGATTTCGCCTCCGCTGCCACCGCCAATCATGTCGAGGTTCATATCAGTGCCCTGCGGCGGAAGATCGATGCTCCCTTTGGGGTCGAGACCATTCGGACCGTTCGGGGGGCCGGGTACCTCGTGGTGAACTCCGGTGCTTAGGGTTCTTCGGTCCACTCGGTTTCGGGTTGCCGTTTCGGCTTTTCTTGCCTCCGGGGTTGCGCTGGGAGGTGTTTCCCTTTGGTTTGTTCTGCAGGCACAGGGGCGGCTTGAGGACGCTGCCCGGCAGCTTGCCGGAGCTCATGCCGATGCCGTTGTCCAGTTGCTCGATACCGGGGCCCGGCCGGCCGACTTGACCCTTCTCGTTCGTGACTCTGTTTATGAGGTTGCCGATCGGTCCGGCAGGGTGCTCGTGTCCTGCCCTGCCTTGCGCGGTGCTCGGCTGGGTGGGGATGTCACCTTGGCGCCTTATCAGATCGATCGCGCCTCTTCCGCCTCTGTCGGTTGTGCTCCTCAGCTCGGGGGTACCGAGGACTACCTCTCCCTGTTCGTTTCTCATGCCGTCAGCGGGGACAGCAGGTACGACGTCTTCGCCGGGGTCTCCGTGGATCCCGAGGGACAGGCTGCTGTCGACTTCGTCCGGGACGTTCTCGCGGTGGGAGTTCCTGCTGTTGCCTTGCTCGTCGGGGTGGTCGCCTGGCTTGCCGTTCGGCGGTCCCTGCGGCCGGTTGAGGCCATTCGGAGCGAGGTTGCCGAGATCGGGGCCGGGGATCTCGGGCGGCGGGTTCCCGATCCCGGCACCGGTGACGAGATCGCGCGGCTTGCCGGGACCATGAACTCCATGCTCGGGCGGCTCGACGAGGCTGTTGCGCGGCAAGGCCGGTTCACCTCGGATGCTTCTCATGAGCTGCGGACTCCGCTGGCTTCTCTGCGGACGCAGCTCGAGGTGCTGCTTGCTCATCCCGACCGGGTCGACTGGCGGCGGACCTGTGAAGGTGCGTTGCTCGATGTCACCCGGTTGCAGGATCTCGTCGCCGATCTTGTGCTGCTCGGCAAGCTCGACCACGGTGGGCCTGATCGGTTCACGGCCGTTGCACTGTCCGATGTGATCGATGTCGTGGTGGCCGGGCGTGCGGGCGTCGTCGTCGAGGTGGACGGTGCGCCTGTGGTGCTGGGGCATCGGGCCCGGCTTGAACGGCTCGTGCGCAACCTTGTCGACAACGCGCTGAGGCATGCCTTGTCTCGCGTCGTGGTCAGCGTGTCCGTTGTGGACGGGGCTGTCGTGCTCGTCGTCGCTGATGATGGGCCGGGGGTTCCCGAGGCCGACCGTGAACGGGTTTTCGATCGGTTTGTCCGGCTCGACGACGCCCGGGATCGTGATGAGGGGGGCTCCGGGCTGGGGCTGGCCATCGTTGCCGAGATCGCTCGTGCCCATGGTGGGACGGCCGAGGCCGAGGGTGGGAGCCGGTTCGCCGTCCGGCTTCCGGAGCTGAAGACGTCTTAAGGCAGCTTCAGGCTTCGTTCAGCGTTCGCGGCCGACGCTGCGGGCATGATCCTCTCTTGGCGGCCGCTCGAGTACGCGGAATACCGGGCGTCTTCGTGGTTTCCCGGGCTCACCGGGCTGCGTGCGCTTGCCGCGCTCGCCGTCGTGTTCTTCCACTACGGCGGGCCCGGTGTCGATCGGCTCCAGGGCTGGATCGCCGTTCAGCTGTTCTTCGTGCTCTCCGGGTTTCTCATCACGACCCTGGCGTTGCGTGAGGAGGACCGCGCCGGACGGATTTCGCTTCGCGGCTTCTACCTACGTCGCGTTTTTCGGATCATGCCCGTCTACTTCCTGCTGCTCGGGCTGACGGCGTTGGCCGTGACGCTCGCCGGGACCTACCAGAGCAGCCGGCTCGGTGACGCCATGCCGTTCTACCTGACCTTCTTCAACGAAGTCGTCGACTACAACACGCCCTATCCGACGTCTTGGTCGCTGGGTGTGGAGGAGAAGTTCTACCTCATCTGGCCCGCGGTGCTGCTGGTGACGTCGAGGAAGGCCGCGCTGCGTCCGCTGATCGGTGCCGGTGCGCTCGGCCTTGTGCTCGGTGTGCTGCCGCTCGCGCCGGCGCACCAGTGGGCGAGCTTGAGCGTGCACTACGGCTCGCTCGTCGTGGGCTGTCTGCTCGGGCTCGCCTTGCATCACCCGCGTGGGTTCGCCGTTTTGCGGCCGTTCACCAGTCCGGGTGCTGCCTTGCTGGTCGCGCTGGGGTTTTGCGGGCTGCAGCTGTCCGTCAAGCCGCTTGGGCAGTGGTTCGGCGGGTACTGGCAGTTCGTTGTGCCCGTTTATGCGGTGGGTGCGGCGCTGCTGCTCGTCGCGGTTGTGGGTCAGGGGCCTGTGCGGCGCGTGGTGGCGAGCCGGCCGCTGAAGTTCGTCGGCGGCCGGTCGTACGCCCTTTACCTCGCCCAGACCGGGGCCGCGGGTGTGACCGGGTTGCTGCTGCCGACCGGTCTGGCCAAGGCCGCTGCCACCTCTGCCGTCGCGCTGCTCTTCGCTTGCGGGTTGCGGCGGTGGGTCGAGCTGCCGGCCATCGCGTTCGGACGTCGGCTCGCCGCAAAAGGGGAGCGGGCCCCTGCCGCGGTGCGACAGGGACCTGCTCGGGTGAAATAAGGTCAGGCGAGGACGGTGTCCAGCGGCGTGTGCGGCAGGTCGTGGGCCACCGCGACCGGGCCGTTCGTCAGGGCGCCCGCGTGCGTGTTGAGGCCCTTCGCCAGCGCGGCGTCGGCCTGCAGCGCGGCCTTCCAGCCGTGCTCGGCCAGCTGCACCGCGTACGGCAGCGTGACGTTCGTCAGCCCGTAGGTCGACGTCCGCGGCACCGCGCCCGGCATGTTCGCGACGCAGTAGAAGACCGACTCGTGCACGGTGTACGTCGGGTCGTCGTGCGTGGTCGGCCGCGAGTCGGCGAAGCAGCCGCCCTGGTCGATCGCGATGTCCACGAGGACGCTGCCCGGCTTCATGCGGGACACGAGATCGTTCGAGACCAGCTTCGGCGCCTTCGCGCCCGGGACCAGCACCGCGCCGACGACCATGTCGGCCTGCAGCACCGACTCCTCCACCGACAGGCGGTTCGACGTCACCGTGCGGATGCGGCCACCGAAGTCGTTGTCGATCTGGCGGAGACGGTCGACGTTCGTGTCCAGGATCTCGACGTCCGAGCCGAGGCCCAGCGCGACGCGGGCGGCGTTGAGGCCCGCGACACCGCCGCCGATGACGACCACGCGCGCCGGGTGCACGCCCGGGATGCCGCCCGGCAGCACCCCGCGGCCGCCACTCGGCTTCATCAGCGAGAACGCGCCGACCTGCGGGGCCAGCCGGCCCGCGACCTCGGACATCGGGGCGAGCAGCGGCAGCGCGCCGTTCGCGGTCTGCACCGTCTCGTAGGCGATCGCCGTCGTGCCGGCGGCGAGCAGCGCGTCGGTCAGCGGGCGGTCGGCGGCGATGTGCAGGTAGGTGAAGAGGACCTGGTCCGCGCGCAGCCGGGGGTACTCCTCGGCGATCGGCTCCTTGACCTTGAGCACGAGCTCGCCCTCGGCCCACGTCTCGGCGGCGGTGGCGAGGATCTTCGCGCCGGCGGCGACGTACTCGTCGTCGGTGATGGACGAGCCGACGCCCGCGCCGGTCTCGACGAACACGTCGTGCCCGCGGCCGACCAGCTCGTGGACCCCGGCCGGGGTCAGCGCGACCCGGTATTCGTGCTTCTTGATCTCACGGGGAACAGCGATGCGCACGGTCGGCCTCCAGGGTCGGTCGCGTCGGATGCGAATGCGGTGGTGCCACTTACGGTGAGCCACCCGGACGGCGGTGTCATCGTGCTGCTCGGACATTTTTCCGCCGTGATCGTAGTGCTCCGCGGACAAGAGTGTTGACTTCGATCTCACTGGAGGTTGCAGCGTGAACACATGAGAGCTGTGTGGTTGCGGGAGTTCGGCGGGCCGGAGGCGCTCGTCCCGGAGGACGCGCCCGATCCGGTCGCCGGGCCCGGTCAGGTGCTGGTGGAAGTGGCGTTCGCGAACATCACGTTCGTCGAGACGCAGGTGCGCGCCGGGACGGGCCCCTTCCGCCCGGTGCTGCCGGTCATCCCCGGCAACGGCGTCGGCGGTGTGGTCAGCGCGGTCGGCGCGGGCGTGGACCCGGGGCTGGCCGGGCTGCGGGTGGTGACGTCGACCGGCGGCTCGGGCGGGTACGCGCAGCGCGTCGCGGTGGACGCGGCAGGGGTGTTCCCGGTGCCGGACGCGCTGGGGCTCGACGCGGCGGTGGCCCTGCTCGCGGACGGCCGGACGGCGACGGGCCTGGTGCGCGCGACCGGCGTCCGCCCCGGCGACCGGGTCCTCGTCGAGGCGGCGGCGGGCGGCGTCGGCGGCCTGCTGGTGCAGCTGGCGAAGGCGGCGGGAGCGTCGGTGGTCGGCGCGGCGGGCGGGCCGGCGAAGGCGGCCAACGTCCAGGGCGCCGATGTCGTCGTCGACTACCTGGCGCCGGACTGGACGGCCCGCGCCGGCGAGGTGGACGTCGTGTTCGACGGCGTGGGAGGGGAGATCGGCACGGCGGCGTTCGGGCTGCTGCGCCCGGGCGGCCGGATGGCGGTCTACGGCCTGGCGGGTGGGTCGTGGGCCGAAGTGTCCGAAGAGGACGCTGCGCGCCGGGACGTCTCGCTGGTGCGCTCGATCGGGAGCCCGGCGGAGATGCGGGCGTTCACGGAGTCCGCGCTGACGGAAGCCGCGGCCGGGCGGTTGGTTCCGGTGATCGGGCAGCGCTTCCCGCTGGAGAAGGCTGCCGACGCGCACACGGCGATCGAATCCCGCGCCACGATCGGCAAGACGCTCCTGGTCGCGTGACCGCGTGCCGTGAAGGCCACCCCGAGGTGGCCTTCACGGGCATTTCGTCAGGCGCGGTAGGCCGACCACGAGCTGTTCATCCGCGCGGTCTGGCCCGCGGTGAACTCGTACATGCACGAGTCGTAGCTGTAGTCCATGAAGTTGTGGACCGGGTCCTTGCCCGTCGAGGTGCAGGTGTCCTTGTTCGCGGGGCAGCCGGACGTCGCCGTCGCCTCGGCCGGGGTGTCCGACACGTAGTCGCCCGAGCCGGAGCAGCCGCCCTGGAAGGTGTGGTAGAGCCCCATCCAGTGGCCGATTTCGTGCGTGGCCGTGTCGCCCTCGTTGTAGTTCGTCGCCGAGCGGCCCGGGAGGGACTCGTCGAGGATGACGACGCCGTCCATCTTGGGCTGCGAGCTGTAGTTCCACGGGAACGTCGCCCAGCCGAGCAGGTCGTCGCCGAGGTTGGCGGTGTAGATGTTCAGCGCGTTCTTGCCGCCCTTGCGCAGCGCGTTCTTCATGTTGCGCTCGGCCGACGTGCCGTCGGTGATGCCGTTGTACCAGGTGGAGTTGTTCGTGTAGTCCGTGCTCACCAGCGAGAAGCTGTAGCCGCTCGCGGCGTACGCGCTGTTGAGGACCGAGATCTGCTTGGTGATCGTCGAGGCCGGCAGGTTGCCGGTCGAGCCGCTGGTGATCACGTGGAAGTAGACGGGGATCGAGACGGCGGCCGCGGCCTTGAACGCCGTCCGCTTGCCGGCGAGCTTGCTCTGCATGTCCGCTTCGACGCGGGCCGCTTCGGCCGGCGACAGGCTGTCGGCGTGGCCGTCCTTGCTGCGGTCCGCGCTGTGGGTCGGGGTGAAGCAGTCACCGGCGGGCGCGGCCACCGAGCTGCCGGCGCCTGCGCCCGGGACGACCAGGGCGACCAAGGAGAGCGCGGACACCGCACCCAGCTTGACGGCTCTGCGAATCCGCTCCGAACTGCTCATGGACACTCCTCTGCGACGACCCGGCCACCCCGGGTGGTGGAAGAGAAAATGCGTCAGGCGACCACCGGAATCCACCATCTTTCGGCTGGAAAAGACAATCCGAACGATCGGCGCGATCCATGCGAAGTAGTGCATACGTCGCAGGCTGGGCCGAACGGCCCATCAGCTCCAGCGCAGCGCGACCAGCTGGGTGAGCAGGGCCAGCCGGACGTCGGGGTCGTCGAGGTCCAGCGGCACCAGCTCGAGGAGCTTGCGCATCCGGTACCGCAGGGTGTTCGGGTGGATCCGCAGCTCGCGCGCCGCCGCCCGGGGGTCGCCCGGGTGCCGCAGCCACTCGTAGAGCGTCTCGACGTAGCCGGCTTTGCCCGTCTCGTCGTGCGCGCGCAGGGCGCCCAACGGGCCGAGTTCTGCGACCTTCGCCGCGACGGCCGCCGTCGCGCCGCGGTGCAGCGTCAACGCCGTCCAAGCTTCGTCGAAGGTGATCACGCGCTGGTCGAGCAGCTCGGCGCGCAGCAGGCCGAGGGCTTCGTCGGCCTGCAGGCGTGACGCGGAGAGGTCGCCGATTTCGCCGGGCGCTCCGGCCGCGGCGCGCGGGGCGCCGCCGCGCCTCGAAGCCGTCGTCGTCAGTGCTTCGCGCAGCTCCTCCCAGCCGCCGGGGCCCGGCCGGTCCGGCACCACGGCGTAGAGCAGCCCGGCCAGCTCGGTCGTCACCGGACGGCGGCCGATGCCCTGGGCGATCCGCTCGAGCAGCGCGAGCCGCAGGCCTTCCGCGTCGCGGCCGTCGCCGCCGGTGACCTCGATGACGACCACGCGGTGCGGCTCGTCGGACAGGTCCAGCTCGGCCATCGCCTTGCGCGGGTTCGCGCGGCCTTCGAGCACCCCGCGCAGCAGCTCGGCCGACGCACGGCGCTGCGCGTCCGTGTGCGCGCGCCGCCGCAGCAGGTGCAACGCGACGACGGGCGCGGCGTCGGCGAACGCGGCCGCGCGCTCGTCGGACACCGGCCCGGCGACCACCGCCCACATCGACCCGAGCAGCTCGCCGCCCATCCGGATCGGCACGATCAGCCGCGGCAGCGTGCCGTCGCGCTGGGCGGGGACGAAGATCGTCTGCCGGCCACGGGACAGCTCGCGGAACACCCCGCGCGAGCGAAAGCGCGCGAGGACGTCGTCCGGGATGCGGCGGCCCATGATCGTGGCGACGCGCGCGGGGTCGGTGAGGTCCTGGCGCGCGGAGTAGGCGAGCACGCGCGAGTTGGTGTCCTCGATGGTCACCGGCGCGTCCACGACGGACGCGACGGCGTCGGCCAGCCGGAACAGGTCACCCGAGCCGGGATCGAGGTCCTCGGACTCGTCGGCGAGGGCGTCGAGGACGGTCCGGAGCAGCCAGACGAGCTGGGCCCACGATGTCGCGGCGTGCACCTGGACGAGCGCGATCCCGCTGGCCTTCGCGGCCCGTTTCACGGCGGGCTTCGCGGCGAGCGGCGGCTTCAGGAGCACCGCGGCCGCGCCCTGCTCGGCGCTTTGCTTCACCAGGTCCGCGGCGTCTTCGGGACCGGTGGTGGCGACGCCGAGCACGAGGTCCCCCGCGGCGACGGCCCCGCCGGGTTCGGCGATGACGACGTCGGCCACGGCGGGCGGGTCGTCGGGCACCTGGAGCGCGTGGAGCAGCGTCGGCCCCACCCGGTCGACCACGCTGCGCACCGAGACCACGGGCTCATTCTGGCCGAGAAACCGCTGGACGGCTCGGTAGGGTCGACGGGTGAGCGATGCCCGGCGGATCGTCGAATCCGGCTACGACCGTTCGGCGCGGCGATACCTCGAATGGAGCGCCCGGATCCCGGACGACCCGCGGTCGCGCTTCCTGGCCGAGCTGACCGGCCGCCTCGCCGACGGCGCCGACGTGCTCGACCTCGGCTGCGGCGCGGGCGTGCCCGGCACGGCGCTGCTGGCCGAGCGCCACCACGTCCTCGGCGTCGACGTGTCTTCGGCGCAACTCGACCTCGCCCGGCGCAACGTCCCCGCGGCGCGTTTCGAGCGGGCCGACATGACCGAGGTGTCCTTTCCGGACGGGACGTTCGACGCCGTCACGGCGTTCTACTCGGTGCTGCACGTCCCGCGTGAGGAACAGGGCGCGTTGTTCGCGCGGATCGCCCGCTGGCTCCGGCCCGGCGGCTGGTTCCTGGCCTCGCTGGGCTGCAGCGAAGCGAACGGCGTCGAGGACGACTGGCTCGGCACGCCGATGTTCTTCAGCAGCCACTCGACGGCGGAGAACCGGCGCCTGCTCGCGGCGAGCGGGTTCACGCTCCTCGTCGACGAGCCGGTGACCATGCGGGAACCCGAAGGCCCCGCGACGTTCCACTGGGTGCTCGGCCGGACTTGAGCGGGCCTACCGGGGCGGCGGCGGGCGGACGCGCCGCCCCGGCAGGCGATCGTGGGGTCAGACCAGCAGGGTCTTGACCGCCCGGCGGGCGCCGGCGAAGAGCATGCCGATGTTCACCGAGCGCGGGCAGACGACGACCGCGACGACGTCTTCGTCGCGGTTGTTCCGGATGAACAGGTGCGTCAGGTTGGCGCTGTTCACGAGGATTTCCTGGAAGTAGTGCTCGCTGCTCGCGACGCCGCGGCGTTCCTTGAACACGTCCTCGATCATCACGACCGTGCGGCCCTGGAACAGGTCCAGGGTCGCGCCGGCGAGCAGGTCCAGCACTTCGGGCGGGTGCGCGTCGGTCGTGTCGACGGCCAGCAGCATCCCGGTCGCCAGGTCGACGACGCCGGCGGCCAGGCAGTCGGACACCTCCTGCCGCAGCCGCTTGACCATGATGTTCATCTGGTCCGACATGTTCTGGCCTTGGCCCAGCACGGCGGTTCTCCTTTGCGGGTGGGGGATGGGGTCACGAAGGGTCGGGGTCCTCCTGGTGCGAGGGGCCGGCCCGGATGCGGTTGAAGAGCCGGGGCAGCACCTGCCAGCCGGAAACGCGGGGCGCACGCGCGTCGTCCGTGACGCCGCTCGCGCCGGGTTCGCGCCGCGGCAGGGGTGGTTTCGGGTCGGTGTCGCCTTCGGTCCCGGGCGGCTCGGGGGCGCGGGGGCGCAGTGACGGGAGCGGGCCGGCGATGGCCACCGGCGCGGCGCCGGCCACGGCCAGAAGCCCGTCGCCGACCATCCTGGACACCTCGACCGTCACCGGGAAGACGTTGCGGCCCAGCACGAACGCGATGTCGCGGGCGCAGCGGCGGCCGTCGGCGCACGCGATGATGTCGCGGCGCGCCGGGCTCAGCGCGGCAGCGGGCGGGTCGGCGCCGGGCGCGGGCTCGAGCCGTTCGCGGTGCGGGGCGACCGGCGTGGCCAGCGACGCGAGCGCGTCGATCCGCCGCGAGGTTTCGGCCAGCAGCCGATCGAGGTCCACGCCCGGCGTGATCGGCAGCGCGACGTCCAGCGGCCGGCGGTCCACGGCGTACTCGTCGATCGAGCCCGCGACGACCGCGAACACCCCGTCGTGGCAGGCCGTCGTCGTGACCAGCCGCAGCTCGGCGCCCCCGATCCCGGCGCGCTCGCGCAGCTCGTCGTGCGGGTCCGCGCCGGCGCGCACGACCGCGGACCAGTCCGCCTCGCTGATCCGGCCCGAGCGCAGCAGCAGCGCGTCCACCCCCGGCGCGCCCGGGCTGTCGACCGCCACCACCGCGCCGTCCCGCAGGTGGACGACGCCACCGGGACGGCCCGCGAGGTAGAGGCAGCCGGTGACCCGGTCGGTCCGGCACGCGCCCAGCACCCAGGCGAGAAAGTCGAACGAAGACCGGTCTCGGGTGTCGGCCACCGCGCTCCCTGGAATTTCCGGAAATGGCGGGACTGATCGAATTCAGGCCCGAGGAGAGGGCCGACTCTATGACAGTCGCGGGCGCATTCCCAGAGGGTTCCCCCGTTTTTCGCAATCGCCGAAAATTCCTGCCGATGAACCGTTGGGAGCGAAAAGAAACCACCGCGTGGCATACCGCGGGGACGGCCGCGCCGACACAGGTGTCCGAATTTTCCTTGCAGGACAAGAAGACCGGCCCGCCATCCGACGTTCCGGGGCCTTGTGGCATCCTCTCGTCCCGCGCGTCCTGGGCGGTTGACGCGGGAATGGCGATCACACGGTTTTTCGGGAAAACGCGAGGTGATGAAGTGTACGGGCGTGACGAGGCGGAATGGGAAAGGCTGGTCGTGGCGGGGAAGGCGATCCTGATCGCGAGAGCCGTGGTGAACCGGACGATCTCCTACGGGGAATTCGCGTCCGCGCTGGCCCGCTGCACGGGACACGCCCGGTTCGACTTCACCACCGGCGACGGCCGCGCGGGCATGGCCCACCTGGTCGACCGCGTCTCGGAGGCCGCCTTCGAAGAGGCGGGTGGCCGGCTGCTCGGGGCGTTCGTGCGGGACCTCGGCGCCGACGACGCCGGACCCGGGTTCTACCGGCTCGCGAGCCGCAAGGGCCTGGCGGTGCCGCGCAGCCGCGGCGGGCGCCAGGCGTTCTGGGCCGAGCACGTGCGCGACCTCCACGAGCACTTCGTGCGCGCGGCCCGGCGGCCCGCGGCCCGGTGAAGCACGTCGTGAGCGGGAAACCGGGTTCCTGCACTGGTTTCCCGCTCACGACGTGTCTAGCGCGAGAGGACCGCGTCCAGCACCCGCCGCAGCTCGGCCGCGGGGTCGGCGACCGGCTCCGGGGCCCGCCAGGCGACGATCCCGTCCGGGCGCACGAGCGACGCGCCCCCTCGCGAAAGCCCGTAGCGCGGGGCGAACCGGTCGTCGTCGACGACGTGGCAGTCGATGCCGGCGTCGGCCGCGGCCGAAGTCCAGCCGTCGCCCGCGCACAGCAGCACCCACCCCCGGCCGAGCAGGTCCAAAGTGGACGCCAGGCCCGGCGCGCGGACGCCGGGCCGCCCGGTCGGCGCGTGGATGTCCTCGACCCGGGAACCGTCGTCCGGCTCCTCCGTCAGCACCGCGGTCGAGCGGTACCGGAACCCGAGGACGGCGTTCAGCATGTCCTCGGGCTCGGTGATCCCCGAGACGTCGAGGCCGGGGTGCATCCGCTGCTTCATGTTGTGCAGCGACGTGTCGATGATCATCCGCGCGATCGGCCGCCGCTCGGCTTCGTAGGTGTCGAGCAGGGCCGGGCCCGCTTCGCCGCGCAGCACGGCGGCGAGCTTCCACGCCAGGTCCGCGCCGTCGCCGACCGCCGTGTTGCCACCCTGGCCACCGGTCGGCGGCGTCACCTTCGCCGCGTCGCCGACCAGGAAGACGCGCCCGTCGCGGAACCGGTCGGCCAGGCGCGCGGCGACCTCCCACGAGCCGGTCCAGACGATCTCCGGCTCGAGGTCCGGCAGGTCGGTGGCGGCGCGGATCATCGCCACCAGCCGGTCGTGGGTGAAGTCCGCCGGGCTCTCGCCCTTCTCGGGGAAGTAGTCGGGCGCGAAGACGTACCGGTTCGGGACGTCGGTGTTGACCAGCCCGGCCGTGAAGTCGCCGTGCTGCAGGTAGAACAGGTCGGTCACGCCGGCCTGGACGCGGTCGCCGAGGTCGGCGTCGAACACCACGCCGAGGCAGTGGCTCAGTGCGTCCAGCCCCGTGGTCCCGATGCCGAGGCGGGCCCGGATGCCGCTGCGGCCGCCGTCGGCCGCGACGACGTAGTCCGCGCGCACCACCGTCTCCTCGCCGGAGTCGCGGTGCCGCAGTGTCGCGGTGACACCGGCTTCGTCCTGCGCGAGGTCGGCGAGTTCGGTCCGGAACCGCACCCGGGCGCCCGCCTTCTCCGCGTGGGCCAGCAGGATCGGCTCGACGACGTCCTGGCCCGCCATCCCGGCGGGCATCGTCGTCGACGCCGAGACGTCGAACTCGCTGCCGTCCTCCATCAGCCGGTGCAGGACGCGGCCGGCCAGGCTGGTCGCGACGGTGATCCGCAGTCCCTGGGACGCCCGCGGGCTCACTTCGAGGACTTCGCGGTCGATTCCTGCCCAGTGGAACAACTCCATCGTGCGCCAGTTCTGCCCGGCGGCCCGTGAGTGGACCGACGTTCCGGCGTGGCGTTCGACGGTCAGCACGTCCACTCCCGCCCGCGCCAGGAACAGCGACGCCGACAATCCGCCCAGCCCGGCCCCCACGACCAGCACCTGTACCCGCTCCGACATGACTTCCTCCCAGTCCGTGAATCTCCCTATGGAGATATCTTAGACACAGAGATATTTGACAGGCAAGGGGAGTGGGCTCCCAGGACGTGGGAACGGTTGGGTACTCCGTTCGGCCGAAGTAGCTTCGGGGGCGGACTAACCCCTTGACCCGCAAGGAGAAACCGATGAGCGCGGACGACACCTCGGCGTGGTCCTTCGAGACCAGGCAGATCCACGCGGGCGCCGCGCCGGATCCGGCCACGGGCGCGCGGGCGACCCCGATCTACCAGACGACGTCGTACGTCTTCCGCGACAGCCAGCACGGCGCCGACCTGTTCAGCCTGGCCGAGCCCGGCAACATCTACACGCGGATCATGAACCCGACGCAGGACGTGCTGGAGCAGCGCGTCGCCTCCCTCGAAGGCGGGGTCGCGGCGCTGGCGTTCGCGTCCGGCTCGGCCGCGACCACGGCGGCGATCCTGAACCTGGCGGGCGCGGGCGACCACTTCGTGTCCAGCCAGTCGCTCTACGGCGGCACCTACAACCTCTTCCACTACACGCTGCCGAAGCTCGGCATCGAGGTCACGTTCATCGACGACCAGGACGACCTCGAGCAGTGGCGCGCCGCCGTCCGGCCGAACACGAAGTTCTTCTTCGCCGAGACGCTCGCCAACCCGGGCAGCAACGTCCTCGACATCCGCGGCGTCGCCGACACCGCGCACGAGGCCGGCGTCCCGCTGCTGGTCGACAACACCATCCCGACGCCGTACCTGGTCCGCCCGATCGAGCACGGCGCCGACGTCGTGATCCACTCGGCCACCAAGTACCTCGGCGGCCACGGCACGACGATCGCCGGTGTCCTGGTCGACGGCGGCACGTTCGACTTCGGCAAGGACCCGGCGAAGTTCCCGGGCTTCACCGAGCCGGACCCGAGCTACCACGGCCTGAAGTACTGGGAGGCGCTCGGCCCGGGCGCGTACGCGGCGAAGGCGCGCGTCCAGCTGCTGCGCGACACGGGCGCGGCGATCGCCCCGCTGAACAGCTTCCTGATCCTGCAGGGCATCGAGACCCTGTCGCTGCGCGTCGAGCGGCACGTGCAGAACGCGCAGGCCCTCGCCGAGTGGCTGGAACAGCGCGATGAGGTCGAGAAGGTGTACTACGCCGGCCTGCCGTCGAGCCCCTTCTACGCGGCCAAGCAGAAGTACCTGCCGCGCGGCGCGGGCGCGGTCCTGTCGTTCGACCTGCGCGGCGGCGTCGAGGCGGGCCGGAAGTTCGTCGACGGCACCGAACTGCACAGCCAGCTGGTGAACCTCGGCGACGTCCGGAGCCTGATCGTGCACCCGGCGTCGACCACGCACAGCCAGCTTTCGGCGGAGGAGCAGCTCGCCAGCGGCGTGACGCCGGGCCTGGTCCGGATCGCCGTCGGGCTGGAGGGGATCGAGGACCTCAAGGCTGACCTGGAGGCCGGATTCCGGGCGGCCAAGGCGGAACTGTGACCGTTACCGGCGCCTGGCGGATCGGTGATCCGCCGGGCCGCCGGGAGTTCGTCACCGGCCCCGGCGCGCTCGCGCTGGAGGCCGGTGGCGTGCTGCCGTCGTTCACCCTCGCCTACGAGACGTGGGGGACGCTGAACTCCGACGCGTCCAACGCCGTCCTGGTCGAGCACGCCCTGACCGGCGACAGCCACGCGGCCGGGCCCCCGGAGCCGGGACACCCCAGCGCGGGCTGGTGGGACGGCCTGATCGGGCCGGGAAAAGCCTTGGACACCAGCGAGTTCTTCGTCGTGGTGCCCAACGTGCTCGGCGGCTGCCAGGGTTCGACCGGGCCGTCCTCCCCGGACCCCGGCGGGACGCCGTGGGGCAGCCGGTTCCCGGTGGTGACCTCGCGGGACCAGGTCGTTTCGGAAGCGGTTCTGGCCGACCACCTGGGCATCGAGCGCTGGGCGGCGGTCGTCGGCGGGTCCATGGGCGGGATGCGCGCGCTGGAGTGGGCGGTGACGTTCCCCGCGCGCGTGGCCTCCGTGCTGGTGCTGGCGTCCACGGCGCGGGCGTCTGCCGAGCAGATCGCCTGGGCGTCGCCGCAGCTGCACGCCATCCGGTCGGACCCGTTCTTCCACGGTGGTGACTACTACTCGGAGCCTTCGGGGCCGTGGCGCGGCCTGGGCGTCGCGCGGCGGATCGCGCACGTCACCTACCGCAGCGAACCGGAGCTGGCCCAGCGGTTCGGCCGGAAATACCAGGGCGACGAGGATCCGCTGCGGGGCGGCCGGTTCGCGGTCGAGTCCTATTTGGACCACCACGCGGACAAACTGGTCCGGCGCTTCGACGCGAACAGCTACCTGGTGCTGACGGAGTCGATGAACACCCACGACGTCGGCCGCGACCGCGGCGGCGTGGCCTCGGCACTGGGCCGCGTGACGGCCCGGACGGTGATCGGCGGCGTGGACAGCGACCGGCTCTACCCGCTGTACCAGTCGGCGGAGATCGCGGCGGGGATCCCGGGCGCGCCCGAGCCGTCGGTGGTTTCTTCGCCGTACGGCCACGATTCGTTCCTCATCGAGACCGACCAGATCGCGGCGCTGGTGAAGCAGCTGCTGGGGTAGGCGGCCGGGTCAGCGGCCGGAGACGCGCTCGCCCAGGCGCACCAAGCGGTTCGCGACCCGTCGTGAGGCGCCGGCCGCGTAGTCGCCGAGCCGTTCGGCCGCGCGGTCGGACAGCTTCGCCACCCGCCAGGCGACGTCGTCCGCGCGGTCGCCCGCCTCGTCGCCCGCCGTGGTGATGCGGTCGGCGAGCCTGCCGGTTCCCGCGGCCAGCAAGTCCTTGAGTGCCATGGCTTCCCCTCCGCCTAGAGCATTCCGGCGCGGCGCCACAGCACCGCGCTCGGGCCGCCGATCAGGTCGTTCTCCCGCAGGAACCGGACGAGCTTCCGGGCCCCGAACGTCAGCGTTTCCCGCCGGTGCTCGCTGCTGCGCGCCGCCGGTACCGCGACGCCGGGGTCGATCCCCGCGCGCAGGTACTGGCGCGGCCGGGACAGCAGCCGCGACATCAGCAGCGCACCCACCGCGACCACGAGCCGCGCGAACTCCTTGCGCCACCGCGGGGCGCTCGCCAGCGAGCGGACCAGGTCGTCGCGCGCGTACTTGACGTGCCGGGCCTCTTCGGTGACGTGGATCCGCATCACCGCGCGCACCACCGGCTGCACCGACTCGTCGTCGAGGTGCTCGCGCTGCAGCGCGTCGAAGATCTCCTCGCCGATCAGCGTCGCCACCCACATCGCCGGCCCGTGCAGGATCGCCGGAAGCGCTTGCGCGGAAAGCTGGAGCCAGCGGTTGTTGCGGTAGGGGCGGCCGCCGACGCGCTCGATGAGCGTCGCGAACATCGTGGAGTGCCGGCATTCGTCGGCGATCTCGGTGAGCGCGTAGTGCACGTGCCGGGTCGTCGGGTCCTGCCGGTAGGACGCGCGAAGCAGCATCTGCATGAGGATCAGCTCGAACCAGATCCCGACGCTGACGGTGTTCACCAGCTCCTGGCGTGACAGCTCGATCCGCTGCTCGCGGCTGAGCGTGTCCCACACCGGCGTGCCGTACAGCGAGACCAGCTTTTCGGGGATGAAGAACTGGTCGTCGTTCAGCGGCGCTGCCCAGTGCACGTCGACGTCCGGGTCGTAGGAGAGCCGGGCGCTCGAGCGGAGCAGGCGTTCCGCCGTGGCTTCGCGATCACCCATGCCGCACCTCCCTGTGTCGTGTAACACTAGAACGCATGAAACAATCTTCGTCAAGTTGTAAACCCGCCTAAGGTTGGCCCATGCGCGATCTCCTGAAGCACGCCCTCGAAGCCGACCTGCCCGGCGACGAGACCGCGGAGCGGATCATGGGCGCGGCGCTGACCCAGGCCGAGGACTTCGGGCTGCGCCGGTTCACGGTCGACGACGTCGCGCGCCGCGTCGGCCTTTCGCGCGTGACGATCTACCGGTACTTCCCGAAGAAGGACCAGCTGCTCAACGCGCTGATCCTGCGGGAGATGAAGCGGTTCCTGACGAAGGTCGACGCCGTCGTCGAGGCGCAGGCGACGCCGGAGGAGAAGCTCATCGAGGGGTTGAGCTTCTCCCTGGTCTACCTGCGCGGGCACCGGCTGCTCAACCGGCTGCTGCGCACCGAGCCGGAGCTGATCCTGCCGCACCTGACGGTGCAGGCGGGCGGCCTGTTCGCGGCGGCGCGGTCGAGGATCGCGGCGCACTTCCACGCGGAGATCGCGGCGGGCCGGCTCAGCCTGCCGGCCGAGGACATCGACGGCATGGCGGAGCTGCTGATCCGGATCGTCGTCTCGCTGGTCCTGACGCCGGAAACGGTGCTGCCGGTGGACGACGACACCCAGCGGCGCCGGCTGGCCGAGCTGTACCTGACGCCGGTCGTCCGCTCGCTGCGCCCGAGTTAACGCACGTTAACGCCCGGCCATCGGGAAGTACCGCCGGAGGTTCGCCGCGACGACGCGGTCGAGCACCCGGTCGGGGAGGACGCGC
Organism: Amycolatopsis sp. NPDC004378; assembly: GCF_053602455.1. Lineage (NCBI taxonomy): Bacteria > Bacillati > Actinomycetota > Actinomycetes > Pseudonocardiales > Pseudonocardiaceae > Amycolatopsis > Amycolatopsis sp. NPDC004378. Next base: position 312,751 of record NZ_JBSGDR010000001.1, on the reverse strand, counting down.
ACGAGGCGCGTGATGAGCGCGGCGTCGCGGCCGATGGTGTAGCGCGTGCGCGGCCGTCGCGCGGTGGCGGCCTCGGCGACGATGACGCCGGCCTTGTCCGCCGGCATGCCGTTCCTGGTGTACGCGAGCGACTGCGCGACGACGGCTTCGACGAGCCCGCCGTACCGCTGCCGGTGCCTACTGTCCGGGTTTCGCGTGACACTGTCAACTACACTGCGGCGTCATGGTGACCCGAGCCGAAACCGCCGCGGCGACCCGGGAGGCGCTCGTGCGCGCCGCGTCCGAGCTGCTCGACGAAGGCGGGCCGGGCGCCGTGACGCTCCGCGCGGTCGGCGCCCGCGCGGGTGTTTCGCGCGGCGCGCCCTACGGCCATTTCGAGGACAAGGCGCATCTGCTGACCGAACTGGCCGTCAACGCCTGGAACGCCCTGGCGGACGAAGTCGGCGACCTACGGGCCGCCACGCCGAGCGCGCGCCTGGAGCGGGCTCTGCTCGCGCTCATCGCGGTGGGCCGGCGGCAACCGCACCTGTACGCACTGATGTTCAGCACACCGGTGGCCGGCGACCCGGTGGCCGCCGAAGCGGCGAGCCGCGTCGAAAGCGTCTACTTGGCGCTCGTCGCCGACCTGGTCGGCGAGCGCGACGCCCGGCGCTACGGAGCGCTGCTGATGTCGAGTGCGCACGGCATCGCCGGGCTCGAGCTCAGCGGTCACCTGGCGAAGGAGAAGTGGGAGGTCGACGGCGACGAGCTCGTGCGCACGCTGGTCGCCGCGATCCGGGCCGGGACCGCCTAGTCCGACACCGCTTCCGAGATCCACGGCGCCACCGGCAGGTCGCGGTCCAGGCACTCGACCGACAGCCGGATCGTCCACCGCAGGGCCTGCAGCACCAGGCTGTCCACCTCGTCCGGCGCCGCGCTGGCCAGCGCGATCTCGACCTGCTCCTGCGCGGCCTCGGTGTTGCCGTGGACCTCCGCCAGCAGGGTCCGCACCGCGGTCCGCACCGGCGGGTCGGCCTGGTCGATCGACACCTCTTCGCCGTCTTCGTCGAAGACCTGGACCTTCACCGGCGCGCTGCCGCCGTCGCCGAGGGTGGAGACCATCGCGCTGCATTCGCCGAACAGCAGCAGCATCAGCGCCTTCGTCTCGTCCGCGCGGGCCTGCGGTTCGACGGCCGTCGGCGCGACCTCGACGAGGGCTTCGGCGTCGTCTCCGAGGCTCAGCGCCGTCAGCGCGCGCTGGGCCTTCTCGACGAGCTCCTGCTCGTTCCAGTCCGCATCCACGTGCCCCATCAAACACCAGCGGCGGCGGTCGTGGGGATACCTTGATCCGGGTCGGTCATCCGGCCGCGCGGAGGGCACCCAGCGCGAGCCGGGAGAGCAGTTCGGCGAGTTCCCCGTCACCGAGATGGCGGTTGTACGGGGTCGAGTTGATCAGTCCGAACACGGCGTGTGCCGCCGACCGCGCCTGCCGTTCTTCCAGCTCCGGCATGGCTTCCCGGATCGCGCGGACCCACACCTCGACGTACTGGCGCTGCAGCGCGCGCACCTGCTTGCGGTCGGCGTCGGTGAGGTTCGCGAGGTTGCGCTCCTGGACCGTGATCAGCGCCGGGTGCGCGAGCGCGAAGCCGACGTGGAACGCCACGAGCCCGGCCAGCGTGTCGTCCGGCGAGCCGGGCCTGGCCGCCCACCTCGTGCCGCCGTCGAGCAGGTAGCGGCTGATCGAGTTCAGCATCTCCCCGAGGATCGCGTCCTTGCTGCGGAAGTGCCGGTAGAGCGCCGGGCCGGAGATGCCGACCGCGGCGCCGATGTCGTCGATGCCGACGCCGTGGAAGCCGTGGTGGGCGAACAGCTCGGCGGCCGCGGCCAGGATCTGCTCGCGTCTGCTCGCCTTCTCGCCGTTCACGAGCGGGGTCGGGTTGGCCGGCATCCCGTCATATTAGAGCGGGAGGTTAGCGACCGCTAACACTGTTCCCGTCTTCCGGCGTGGGCCGAGTGGGTTACTTACAGGTAACCAGGGGTTCCTTGTGGGGCTTCAACCTGGTGTGCTTTTGGGGTCGGTTCTGTCACAAAGGAGTGGCCCATGGGGGTTCCGATCCGTCTGTCGCGACGGTTTTTCCTGCGGTTGAGCACGGCCCTCGGGGCCGTAGTCCTGTCCACTCTCGGCGTCGTGGGCACCGCGCACGCCGCCGGGACCGTCTACGCCGCGCTCGGCGACTCCTACTCCTCCGGGGTCGGGGCCGGGAGCTACGGCAGCTCCGGGAGCTGCTACCGCAGCTCGAACGCCTACGGCCAGCTCTGGGCCAACGCCCACAGCGGCACGTCGTTCACCTTCCTGGCCTGCTCCGGTGCCAAAACCGGGGACGTCATCAACCAGGCCAACTCCATCCCCTCCAACGCGAACCTGGTGACGGTCACCGTCGGCGGCAACGACGCCGGCTTCACCGACGTGATCACCACCTGCACCCTCGGCAGCGACTCGGACTGCACCAACCGGGTCAACACCGCGAAGACCTACGTCAACAACACCCTGCCCGCGTTGCTGACCAACACCTACAACGCGATCAAGGCCAAGGCGCCGGGCGCTCGCCTCGTCGTCCTGTCCTACCCGCGCTTCTACACCGTGCCCGGCTCCTGCTGGGTCGGGCTGAGCGACACCAAGCGGTCGGCGATCAACTCCGGCGCCGACGCCCTGGCGTCGGTGACCCAGTCGCGGGCGGCCTCGGCCGGCGCGACGTTCGTCGACGTCCGGCCGTCGTTCGTCGGCCACAACATCTGTTCGTCGGCGGACGACTACCTGCACAGCCTGACCTGGCCGGTGGTCGAGTCGTACCACCCGACCGCGGCCGGGCAGTCGGGCGGCTACTACGCCCCGCTGCGCGGCGCGATCGGCTGACGTCCCCACCGGGAAAGGCCCCCTCGGCGACGAGGGGGCCTTTTCGCGTGCGGCGTCACTGGACACCCACGTTAGCGGTCGCTAACATCGGAGCCGAGGTTAACGACTGCTAACTTCGAGGGAGACCATGGACACGCCGGCACTGGGGACCACCGCTGCCCCGGACAGCGAGGCCTACGCCCGCAACGCCACATCCCACGCGGAGCTGGTCGAAGACCTCCGCAAACGCTTGGCCGCCGCGCGGCTGGGCGGGCCGGAGAAGGCCCGCACCCGGCACGTCGACCGCGGCAAGCTGCTGCCGCGCGACCGCGTCGACACGCTGCTCGACCCGGGCTCGCCGTTCCTCGAACTCTCGCCCCTGGCGGCGAATGGACTGTACGACGACGAGGCGCCGTCGGCCGGGATCATCACCGGGATCGGGCGGGTCTCGGGCCGCGAATGCGTGGTCGTCGCGAACGACGCCACCGTCAAGGGCGGCACGTACTACCCGATGACGGTCAAGAAGCACCTGCGCGCCCAGGAGGTCGCGCTGCACAACAACCTGCCGTGCGTCTACCTGGTGGACTCCGGCGGCGCGTTCCTGCCCAGGCAGGACGAGGTCTTCCCGGATCGTGAACACTTCGGCCGGATCTTCTACAACCAGGCGACGATGTCCGCGCGCGGCATCCCGCAGATCGCGGCCGTCCTCGGCTCCTGCACGGCGGGCGGCGCGTACGTCCCGGCGATGAGCGACGAAGCCGTCATCGTCCGGAACCAGGGCACGATCTTCCTCGGCGGGCCGCCCCTGGTGAAGGCCGCGACCGGCGAGGTCGTCACGGCCGAAGAGCTCGGCGGCGGCGACGTCCACGCGCGCCAGTCCGGCGTCACCGACCACCTGGCCGACGACGACGCGCACGCGCTGCGGATCGTCCGGTCCATCGTGTCCACGCTGGGCCCGCGCACGCCGCGGCCGTGGGACGTGCTGCCGACCGAGGCACCGGCCGTCGACCCCGCCGAGCTGTACGGCGTGGTGCCGACCGACCCGCGCACGCCGTACGACGTGCGCGAAGTCATCGCGCGGATCGTCGACGGCAGCCGGTTCGGCGAGTTCAAGAAGGAGTACGGGTCGACACTGGTCACCGGGTTCGCCCGGATCCACGGCCACCCGGTGGGCATCGTCGCGAACAACGGCGTGCTGTTCGCCGAGTCCGCGATGAAGGGCGCGCACTTCATCGAACTGTGCGACAAGCGCTCGATCCCGCTGCTGTTCCTGCAGAACATCACGGGCTTCATGGTCGGGCGCGCGTACGAGGCCGGCGGCATCGCGAAGCACGGCGCGAAGATGGTCACCGCGGTGGCCTGCGCGCGGGTGCCGAAGTTAACGGTCGTTATCGGCGGCTCGTTCGGGGCCGGCAACTATTCGATGTGCGGCCGGGCGTACTCGCCACGGTTCCTCTGGATGTGGCCGAACGCGCGGATCTCGGTGATGGGCGGCGAGCAGGCGGCGTCGGTGCTCTCGACGGTCCGCCGTGACGCCATCGAGGCCCGCGGCGGCGAATGGTCCACCGAGGACGAAGAGGCGTTCAAGGACCCGATCCGCGAGCAGTACGAGGCGCAGGGCAGCCCCTACTACTCGACGGCGCGGCTGTGGGACGACGGCGTGATCGACCCGGCGGACACCCGCACGGTGCTCGGCCTCGCGCTCTCGACCGCGGCCAACGCACCGCTTTCCGATGTCAACTACGGCGTCTTCCGGATGTGATCATGTTCGACTCAGTGCTGGTAGCGAACCGCGGCGAGATCGCCGTCCGCGTCATCCGCACGCTGCGTGCGCTCGGCATCCGGGCGGTCGCCGTCTACAGCGACGCCGACGCCGACGCGCGGCACGTCCGCGAGGCCGACACGGCGATGCGCATCGGCCCGGCCGAAGCCGCGCGCAGTTACCTCTCGATTCCGGCCATCGTCGACGCCGCCAGGGCGTCGGGCGCGCAGGCCGTGCACCCGGGCTACGGCTTCCTGGCCGAAAACGCCGAATTCGCGAAGGCCTGCGAGGACGCCGGGCTGGTGTTCATCGGCCCGCCGGTCGCGGCGATCGACGCCATGGGCGACAAGATCCGCGCCAAGGCGACGGTGTCGAAGGCCGGGGTCCCCGTCGTGCCCGGCGCGTCCGATGCGGACATCCCCGAGGGCGGGTTCGCGGCCGCCGCGGCGGAAGTCGGCTATCCGCTGCTGCTCAAGCCGTCCGCCGGTGGTGGCGGCAAGGGCATGCGGCTGGTGCACGCGCCCGGGGAGCTGGACGCGGCGATCGAGTCCGCGCGGCGCGAGGCCAAGGGCTCGTTCGGCGACGACACGCTCCTGATGGAGCGGTTCGTGACGACGCCGCGGCACATCGAGATCCAGGTGCTGGCCGACGAGCACGGCAACGTCATCCACCTCGGCGAGCGCGAGTGCAGCCTGCAGCGGCGGCACCAGAAGATCATCGAAGAAGCGCCGTCGGTGCTTCTCGACGAGGCCACCCGCGAGAAGATGGGCACCGCCGCCGCCGAAGCGGCGCGCTCGGTCGGGTACGTCGGCGCGGGCACTGTCGAGTTCATCATGTCGGCGAAGAACCCCGACGAGTTCTTCTTCATGGAGATGAACACCCGGCTGCAGGTCGAGCACCCGGTCACCGAGCTCGTCACCGGCCTCGACCTCGTCGAGTGGCAGGTCCGGGTGGCGGCCGGGGAACACCTGACCGTCAACCAGGAAGACGTCGTCCTCAATGGACACGCCGTCGAAGCACGGGTGTACGCCGAAGACCCGGCGCGCGGGTTCATCCCGACGGGCGGGACGGTGCTGGCGGTGCACGAGCCGTCCGGCGACGGCGTGCGCGTCGACTCGTGGATGACGCGCGGCGCGGTGATCGGCTCGAACTACGACCCCATGCTGGCCAAGGTCATCGCCTGGGGCCCGGACCGCGCGTCGGCGCTGCACCGGCTGGACCGGGCCCTCGCCGACACGGCCTTGCTGGGCGTCGGCACCAACACCGCGTTCCTCCGGGGGCTCCTGGCCGATTCCGACGTCCGCGAAGGACGGCTCGACACCGAACTGGTCGACCGGCGGCTGTCCGATCTGGTCTCTTCCGGCGTGCCGCCGGAGTTCTTCGTCGCGGCCGCGTTGGACCGCTTGCTGGAGCTGCAGCCGGCTGGGTCCGTCGTGGACCCGTGGGACGTCCCGGACGGCTGGCGGATGGGCGGCTCCGGCGGGGTGACGTTCCGGCTGAAGTCCGGCGCGGCGCGTGCCGCGGTCCGGGTGCAGGGCACGCCGTCGGCCGCGACCGTCTTCGTCGACGACGGCGAGCCGGTCGAGGTCTCGGCCCGCCGCGACGGCGACGTGCTCGAAGTCCGGCACGCCGGCGGCTTCCACCGCTACCGCCAGGCCTGCGGTCCGGACCGGACGGTCTGGCTGGCGCGTGACGGCCTGAGCTTTCCCTTCGGGGAGCAGGAATTCGTGCTGTCTTCGCGCGGCGAGACCGCGGGGGCCGGGCCGGTCACCAGTCCGATGCCGGGCACGGTGCTCGTGGTGAAGGTCGCGGCGGGTGACGTCGTGAAGGCCGGAACACCCTTGCTGGTCGTCGAAGCGATGAAGATGGAACACACCGTCACCGCGCCGATCGACGGCGTGGTCAGCGAACTGCCCGTCCGGACCGGCCAGCAGGTCGCGCTCGACGAAACCCTAGCCGTAGTTTCGCCCCAAGAGGAGCAGCAGTGATCGACTTCCGCCTGGACGAGGAGTACGAGGCCCTCCGCAAGACCGTCGAGGACTTCGCGCACGCCGAAGTCGCGCCCGTGATCGGCGAGCTGTACGAGAAGGAAGAGTTCCCGTACGCGATCGTCGCCAAGATGGGCGAGATGGGCCTGTTCGGCCTGCCGTTCCCCGAAGAGTTCGGCGGCATGGGCGGCGACTACTTCGCGCTGTGCCTGGCCCTGGAAGAGCTGGCGCGGGTCGACTCGTCGGTCGCGATCACCCTGGAGGCCGGCGTTTCGCTCGGCGCGATGCCGATCTTCCGCTTCGGCACCCAGGAGCAGAAGGAGAAGTGGCTCCCCGACCTGTGCGCGGGGACAGCCTTGGGCGGCTTCGGCCTCACCGAGCCGGGCGGCGGCTCGGACGCGGGCGCGACGCGCACCCGGGCCTCTTTGGACGGTGACGAGTGGGTCGTCAACGGCAGCAAGGCGTTCATCACGAACTCGGGCACGGACATCACGCGCCTGGTCACGGTCACGGCCGTGACGGACGTGATGGAAAACGGCCGCAAGGAGATCTCGGCGATCCTCATCCCGTCCGGCACGCCCGGCTTCGAGGTGGCGCCGAAGTACTCGAAGGTCGGCTGGAACTGCTCGGACACCCACGAACTGTCCTTTTCGGACGTCCGGGTCCCGGCGGAGAACCTGGTCGGCGTCCGCGGCCGCGGCTACGCGCAGTTCCTGTCCATTTTGGACGAAGGTCGCGTCGCGATCGCCGCGCTGTCGGTGGGCTTGGCGCAGGGGTGCGTCGACGAGTGCCTGCAGTACGTCAAGGACCGCGTCGCGTTCGGCAAGCGGATCGGGGAGTACCAGGCGATCCAGTTCAAGATCGCCGACATGGAGGTCCGCACGCACACCGCGCGCCTGGCCTACTACCAGGCCGCGTCGAAGATGCTGCGCGGCGAGCCGTTCAAGAAGGAAGCCTCGATCGCGAAGCTGGTGGCCTCGAACGCGGCGATGGACAACGCGCGCGACGCGACGCAGATCTTCGGCGGCTACGGCTTCATGAACGAGTTCCCGGTGAGCCGCTTCTACCGCGACGCCAAGATCCTCGAGATCGGCGAGGGCACGAGCGAGGTCCAGAAGATGCTGATCTCGCGCCACCTCGGCGTCGCCTGAAACCACGAAGGGCTCCTCACCAGCCGGTGAGGAGCCCTTTCGCGCGGCTCACTTCGGTTGCTGCTGTTCCTTCTTGTCTTCCTCGGCCCAGGCGGCCTCCGCCTGCATCTGGATGTCGGTGAGGCCGCGGTCGACCTGCACGATGTCCTTGCCGGCCCAGCCCACGAAGTTCTTCGAGCTCTTGGCGTCGGAGAGGGCCTTCAGCATCGGGTAGTAGTCCGGGGCCTTCGCCTTCAGCCAGTCGTCGACGAACTTCATCTTCTTGTAGCTGTCGCCGAACTTCGTCTTCAGCCAGTCCTCGTGCTTCTTGATCGTCGAGATGTCGTGGTCGCTCAGGTGCGACTTCGGCGGCGTCGGCTTCGGCGGGGCGGCCGGCGGGGGCAGCGGGCGCGAGAAGTTCGGCGTGGTGCCGTCGCCCGGGGGCCGGGTGCTCGGCGTCGCGCCCCCACCCGGTCCGTCGTGGGTGACCGCCGTTCCCGGCGGGGGCAACGGCCGCGAGAAGTTCGGGGTCGTGCCGTCGCCCGGGGGCCGGGTGCTCGGCGTCGCGCCACCGCCGCCGGGACCGTCGTGCGTGACGGCGGTGCCGGGCGGCTTCGGCAGCGGCCGCGAGAAGTTCGGCACGCCGCCGCCGTGCGGGGGCAGGTTGCTCAGCTCGTGACCCGCGCCCGAGGAACCCGGCTTCCCCTTGACCAGCTTCGAAAGGCCGGTGAGCCGGCCCAGCGTGCGACCGGCGTAGGCGACGACCTTGGCGAGCTTCGCCATCATCGCCGCGACCTGCACCGAGACCGTCGCGACGCACTTGGTCACGCCGACCGCGATCGACGCGCCGAAGGTGGGGATGGCCAGCGCGAGCGCGATCAGCATCGTGGAGATGATGTCGCCGAGGATCGTCGTGATGATGTCGCGCAGCAGTGAGCGGACCGCGCCGATCAGGGCCCCGGTCGTCTCGACCATGTAGCCGGCGACGTCGGCCGCCTTGGCGTTGGCGTCGATCCAGCCCTTGCGGTCGTTGATCGACTTGAGGAAGCTGTCGTAGCCCTTGCCCTGCCACTGGGTGATCGTCGCCTTGAGCGTCTCGTCCAGCTCGGTGCTGGTGTTGCGCAGCGATTCGCCGATCTTGTGCAGCTCGTTGGCGACCTTCGTGACCTCGGACGGGTTGCCCGCGACCTGGTCCAGCGGCCACTTCAGGAACGAGACGTGCTCGATCAGCCAGCCCAGGCCGGCCGCGATCAGCTTGGCCAGCGGGTCCATGGCGAACGCGACGGTGTCGAGCACGGCGCTGACGACGTTGACGCCCAGCTCGACGCTGACGGCCGCGAGGTCGCCGCCGTGCTCGGTCTGGACCTTGCCGATCGAGTCGCCGACCTGCTTCCAGCTGTCGAAGACGCCGGCGCCCGTGGTGGAGTTCGCGGACGTGATGGGGACGGTCACTTGCCCAGCTCCGTTTCGAAGGTGCTCAAACCCTGCGCCGTGTTCGAGTCGTGGGTCGAGTACGTCTCGGCGGCCTTCTTGACGTCGTCGGCGGACTTGCCGATGTCCCCCACGAGCTTGGTGATCTCTCCGGTGATCACGCCCATCGTGATCCGCGAGGGCACGGCGAGCACCTGGGCGAGCAGGATGCCGAACGCGGCGTTGTCGAACCCGTTGGCGGCCTGCATCCGGTTCGCGGCGTCCTGCACCGCCGGTTGCGTGGTGCCGGACAGGAACTGGCTGAACTTCTGCAGCTCGGCCGGGTCGACCGAGAAACCTTCTCCGGAAACCACCGGATCTCCTCCGTACTACCAGGGGTTGCTTTCGCCCTCGTCCTCTTCCGGCGCGGGCCGGGGACGACGGCGCGGCGGGCCTTGCTGCGGCGGCGGGCCGGGCGGCGGGCGGTGCGGCGGCGCGGGCGGCCGGTCTTCGGCCTCCTGCTCCGGCATGAACACATCGCTCTTGCCCGGGGGCGGCGGCGTCTCCGGTTCGGGCTGCGGCAGGAACTCGTCCAGCAGCTCGCGGGCGGCCGAGCTCTCGCCGACCATGCCGCCGAACGCGTCGGCGACCTGGGCCGAGACCTTCTGCTGCGCCCGGCCGACCAGCTGCATCACCATTCCGGCCAGGGCGTGCGGCGGCCGCTCGTACGCGCGGGGGCCGAACCGGAGGTCCTGCAGCACGCCGCTCGGGCCGACCGTCACCGAGACCGCGCCGTCCGGCGACTGCGCGCTGGCGGTGGCCGACTGGAGCCGTTCCTGCGCGGCTGCCGCTTTTGCCTTGATTTCTTCGAGTTCGACGGTGAACGCGGCCAACGGATCGCCGTCGGGAGGCACTGAATGAGTCAATTCGTCCTCGTCGCGAGAGAGGTGGGGAACGGACGAAGTCAATCAGCGCTCCTTGAAGCTCGGATGAAGCGAACCGAGCCGCGGGCTGAACGAGGCGTGGATCGCCGAAGTCGGCCCGCGCGTACCCCCGCATGCGGTAAGACAGGGCACATGGAGAACATCGTCATCCGTTCGGGTGATTCCGGGGACGTCGAGACGTTGCTCGGCTTCTTCGACGAAGCCGTCGAATGGCTGGTCGCGCGGGGCAGCGCGAAGCAGTGGGGGACCGAGCCGTGGAGCCGCGTCCCGAGCCGCGTCGAACGCGTCGAAGGCATGGCCGCGGACCCGGGCCTGCGCATCGCGATGGTCGACGGCGAGGCGGCCGGCGCCTTGATCGTGTCGGAGGAGCACGACCCGCACGTGCCGCCGGTTGACGAGCGTGAACTGTACGTCCGGTTGCTGATCACGTCGCGGCGGTTCACCGGGCGGCGCGTCGGCGGGCGGCTGGTCGAGTACGCGCTCGACGAAGCGCGGCGGCGCGGCATCGACCTCGTGCGCGTCGACTGCTGGGCGGGCGGCGACGGCGCGCTGCAGCGCTACTACGAGAGCCAGGGCTTCAAGCCGACAGTGCGGTTCCACGTCGAGGAGTGGGTCGGGCAGGTGCTGGAGCAGCGCGTGGGGTAGCGCGATCGCGAGCCAGGGGTGACACTGTTGACGGGTTGCCAACAGACGAAGGAGTCGCCATGGCCGAGGAGCTCGCGGGCAAGGTCGTCGTCATCACCGGCGGCGGGCAGGGGATCGGCGCGGCGACCGCGTCGGCGCTGTCCCGGCTGGGCGCGAAGGTGGTGATCGGCGACCTCGACCAGGTCCGGGCCGAGAAGACCGCCGGCGAGCTGGACGCCGAGGCGCTCCCCTTGGACGTCACCGACATCCGCGGCTTCACCGAGTTCCTCGACGAGGTGGAGCGCCGCCACGGCCGCATCGACGTCCTGATCAACAACGCGGGCATCATGCCGCTCTCGCACCTCGAGGAGGAGAGCGACGCGACGACCCGGCGTCAGCTGGAGATCAACGTGCACGCGGTCATCCACGGCACGCGCGAAGCGATGAAACGGATGCGGCCGCGGCGGTCCGGGCACATCGTGAACGTCGCTTCGTTCGCCGGCAAGGCAGGGTTCCCGGGCGCGGCGACGTACTGCGCGACCAAGCACGCCGTGGTCGGATTGTCCGAGGCGGTGCACCTGGAGCTGCACGGGTCGGGTGTGCACGTTTCGTGCGTGATGCCCGCGATCGTGCGGACCGAGCTGGCGAGCGGCCTCGGCGAAGCGAAGCTGTTCAAGTCCTCGCGCCCGGAAGATGTGGCCGATGCCATCGTATCCACGCTGCGCAAACCTCGTTTCGACGTCTACGTGCCCCGGTCCGTGGGAACTATGGGCAAGCTCACCCGCCTGCTGCCGCGGCGGGCGGGCGAAGTCCTCGCGCGGGCGTTGAAGGCGGACCAGCTTTTGGCTTCAGCGGCCCATTCCCCGGCTCGCGCGGACTACGAGGCGCGCGCGGCGGAAAGCGCGCCCGGGGCGGGCACGGAGTAACTCGGACGGCCTAGCGAGTGTCCGATTTGGACGTGGGCGGTGTTGAGTCCGCCGGTGGTACCCGGCAAGATTGACGGGAATCGACGTCCAGGAGGCTCGAACAATGGTTTCACCGCCCGCACGGCTGGCCGCCGCGGCTTCGAACGTGGTCGGCAAGGTGCTGCACGGCGGTGTCGCCGACCTGCGCCCGATGCCGCGGGTGCTGATCGACCAGGGCCCCAACCGCTCGGTGTACCGGATGACGCACAGCAGCCGTCCGGTGTCCGGGCCGCCGATCCTGCTGGTGCCGCCGCTGGCCGCGCCGGCGATCTGCTTCGACCTGCGCCGCGGCTGCAGCCTCATCGAGCACCTGGTCGAGGGCGGCCGCAACGCGTACCTCGTCGACTACGGCATGGTCGCGTTTTCGGACCGCCGCCTGGGCATCGAGCACTGGATCGACGAGGTCCTGCCGCGCGCGATCCGCAAGGTGAGCGCGGACGCGGGCGGCCAGCCGGTGCACCTGGTGTCGTGGTCGCTGGGCGGGATCTTCTCGCTGCTGGTGAACGCGGACCAACCGGACCTCCCGATCGCGTCGATCACGGCGATCGGCTCCCCGGTGGACTTCACGGCGATCCCGATCGTCGCCCCGTTCCGCCCCCTGGTGGACCTGACGGGCGGCCACCTGCTGACCCCGATCTACCGGGCTTTCGGCGGCGCACCGTCCTATTTGGTCAGCCGGGTCTTCCGCGCGACGGGCATCAGCAAGGAAATCACGAAACCGATCGCGATCCTGTCCCACCTCGACGACCGCGACTACCTGGCCCAGATCGAAGCGGTCGACCACTTCATGAGCAACATGTACGCCTACCCGGGCCGCACGTTCGGCCAGCTGTACCACCGCCTGTTCCGCACGAACGACCTGGCGGAGGGCAAGGTGGACCTGAACGGCCGCATCATCTCCCTGTCCTCGGTCCGCGTCCCGACCCTGGTGGTGGCGGGCGAAAACGACACGATCGCCCCGAGGCCTTCGGTGGAGCGAGTGGTGGAGCTGCTGGACAAGGCCCCGGAGGTCCGCTTCAAGACCGCCCCGGGCGGCCACCTGGGCGTCCTGACGGGCCGCAAGGCCCGCGGCACGACGTGGCGCTACTTGGACGAGTTCCTGGACGACCGGCTCGCCACATCCTGAAAACCGTGAAGGCCACCTTGAGGGGGCAAGGTGGCCTTCACGGACTTACTTGAGTTTCGCGGAGGTCTTGCCGAGGACCCGGCGAGCCACGATGAGCTGCTGAATCTGCTGAGTCCCCTCGAAGATGTCGAGGATTTCTCAGCCGGTTTTCCTTGGCCTCGTGATCTTGGGCGAAAACCGCTTCTGAGCTGCGCTGATGCGTCTCGCTAGTTCCCGTCGTCTGTCGCTGCTCCCTGGCCTCTGACGGCCTGGAGACGGCCTGGCGGACCCCAGCCACACTCGCCCTGCATCTCGATACGAAGCCAGCACGTGGCCGGTGGTGCCGGGTCAAGACACGCTTCACCGTCTTGACGCGGTGCTACCGGCGGTTGTCACGATCGGGCGTCGGGATGGAGGTCCCTTACGACAGTGCGTAACGGAGATTGAGTCACGGACGACCCGAATGGCACAAGCGCTCGTGGAGGGAGGCCAACGTTGGCTCAGGGGACCCGTTTGCCGCCGCCGGGCGGCGCCACGCCAGTTGACCTGCTGGCGGCCGCTCCGCCCGCCCGCCCGCCCGCCCGCCCGCCCGGCCGGCGGGCGGGCGGGCGGAGCGGAGTGGCAGCCCGCCGTGTCGGAAGCGGATGCGGCTGCCCAGGCGAGGGGCTACGTAGGCGACAGGCGCGCCGCAAGCGGCGGCGCGCCCTTGATCCCATAGAGCCAAGTTCGGCAACACCTCTGGGGGCATCTTGCCCTGAGTGGGTGAAGATATTTCGTTGATGTTGAAACGATAGTTAGATTAGCTTTGTGAGGACGTCGCAGATGAGCATTACGACCGAGCGTTTTGCGCTTGCGCTGAAGAATCTTGACCCCACGCAGTGGCGGCCGTTTGAACGGCTGGCGACGGTCTTCCTGGCAGATGAATTTCCCAACATACGACCAGTTAGTGGTATGTCCGGGGACGGCGGCGCTGATGCTCTCCTGTTTTCAGTGGAAGATGATCCTTCGACGCTAGTTCAGTACTCGGTTCGCGTGGACTTTGCGACGAAAATATCGGAGACATGCAAGCGTATCAAGGATACGTTTCCAAACGTCAAAGTGTTAGTGTATGTAACAAACCAGCCGATTGATTCAAAGAGTGTGGAGCTTCGTCGGACTGCTCGCGCAAAGTACGGTATTCACCTCGACCCGCGCGGCTTGGACTGGCTTATTTCGGTGCGCAACGAGAGTTCGGCTTCGATGGCTGAGGCTGAAGAGTTGGCCAGGTTGGTCGTTGATCCTTTGATTGTCGAACCAGATAACCTAATCAAGCGACAAGCGCAAGCTTTGGATGACACTGAAGCGAAGGCAGCCTTCGTATATTTAGGGTTACAGTGGCAAGACGACAGTCGTGAAAAGGGATTGACAAAAGTTTGCTTTGAGGCGATTGTTAGATCTGTGCTTCGCGACACTGATAGCGATAATAGGCTAACTCGGAATAAAGTCTATGAGATGGTGTCGTCTCTTCTGCCGGGTCATCACGGGCGAATCCTGCAGGAGCAAGTTGACGGTGCGCTAATCAGGTTGAATAAGAAATACCTGCGGCATTGGCAAAAAATCGACGAATTTTGCCTCACTTGGGCTGAGCGTGTTCGACTGGCTAATCGCCTAACGGATCTTGAGGTGCAGGATTCCGCCCTGCGAACCCACTTGGCCACGGCGTTAACTACTTCCGCGTCTGAATCTGGCGTCGACATAAAGCAAGTAGATCTTGATGAATTGATCGATTCCTGTCGGGCTATGATCGAAAATGTTCTCTTAAGTCGCGGGGAAGCTTTCGCGATTGCGGTGTCGCGTGATCAAGGTGCCGACGTCAAGCCCGCTGATATCGAAGCGGTTGTTTCTGACGTGGTTACTAAATCTGGAAAGCAGCCTTTGTTGCCCGTTCATGTGATCGCCGCTACACTTCAGACTCTTCTGGTCTCGCCGCCTCCGGATGTGCGGGTTTATTTGAGAAGCCTTGCGGACACGTACACTCTTTTCTCCTTTATGAGGGAGACTCCGGATGTGCAGTCGGCCGTTGTGAAGATATTCGCGGAAGGCGATATTTGGTTGGACTCATCTGTTGTCTTGCCGCTTTTCGCTGAAGAGTTGCTTGAGGAAGATCAGCGCGCGCATTCGGAACTTTTGGCGGCCGCCAAAGAGTGTGGCCTTTATTTGCGGGTTACCGACGGTGTAATCGAAGAACTGGCTACGCATATTCGTCGTTGTCGAACGTATTTCCGGGCCATCTCGCGCGAGGGTGCCCACGGTTCAATACCCTTCCTTTTCAATGCTCATCGACTTGCAGGCCGCGAGGATTCTGATTTTGAGAATTGGTTAGAGAATTTTTGCGGTAAGGTTGAGCCGGAGGTGGATATTGCCGAATATCTCGCAGAGGAGCATGGTGTTGAAAATGAGTCGCTGACTGATTTTGTTAATCGGGCTCCTGTGGAGTTGCGCGCAGCTGTCGCCGAAGTGTGGTACCGGAGTCGGGAGTATAAAGAACGTCGGCAGGCCGCCTTGGGTATACCTGTGATGGATGCGGCGACGCGCGACCGTCTGGTTAACCACGACGTGGAGAACTATGTAGGCATTGTTATGCGAAGGCAAGAGCGGCGTGAGAATCGATCAGCTTTCGGCTATAAGAGTTGGTGGCTAACGCTCGACCGAACAGCGTTCAGGGTTCGGGATAAGATAGCCGGAGAAATCGAAGGTAAGCCTCCCGCTACCCCTGCTATTAGTCCAGACTTCATGCTCAACTATCTTGCAATAGGGCCAGTGCGGAAGCGAGCTGGTCGGAAGACCGCTAATCTACCCTTGATGTTGAACATGTCGGTTCTTGACGCGGTTCCAGAGGATCTTCTAGTTCTCGCGGATGAGCTTCGTTCGAAGCTGGCAGATCTTCCGGCCCGAGTGGTAAGGCGAAAGATTAGGGAGACGCTAGAAGACGCGCGTCGATTGCTCGGTCCAAAAGGAAACGCTGGAGAGGTTGGGCTGACTGATGAGATCAAGGTAAAACTGATCGCTGCTGCCCGTGCTCGATGAAGTAGATTTGTACTGAGGGGACGCTGCTAGTCTGTAGCCATGCGTGGTGCGGGTGACCGGCTCAGCATCGATGAGCGGATCGCGTTCTACCGGCGGCGGCGTGGGCTGTCGCAGGCGGCTCTTGCTGACTCCGGCTGTACTCGGGGGACCTGTTCACGAAAGGTTGTCTGGTACGGAGCGTCCCGGAAAGCCGGGATCGAGTACCGGAGGCGGGCCGACGGAATGCATGCGCTCCGTCACTTCTACGCCTCGACGCTCCTGGCCCGTGCGGTGTCGATTACGGAGCTGGCCGACTACCTTGGCCACGCGGACCCGGGCTTCACGCTCCGGACGTACACGCACTTGGTCCCGTCGAGTCACCAGCGGGCGCGGGAGGCGGTCGACGCGGTGTTCGGACGGCCTGCCCTTGATGACGGCCTGGAGGCGGCCTGATCATGAAGCCCCGCCCCCGCCGACGCGAAAGCCGCCCGGTCGCAGAGCCCCGAGAAGGGCAAGCGACCGGGCGGCTTTCCGTTGCGTCGCAACTACTTCAGTTCGGCGCTGGACTTCCCCAGAATCCGCCGAGCCACGATCAACTGCTGGATCTGCTGCGTCCCCTCGAAGATGTCCAGAATCTTCGCGTCCCGGGCCCACTTCTCGAGGAGTGATTCCTCGCCGTAAGCCCCGGTCAGTTCGACGCACTTGAGTGCGATCTCCACCACCGAACGCCCCGCTTTGGCCTTGGCCATCGACGCCTGCAGGGAGTTCGGCTTGCGGTTGTCCGCCATCCAGGCCGACTCCAGTGTCAGGAGGTACGCCGACTCGTAGTCCGCCTCCAGGCGCAGGAACTCCGCCGCTGCCGCGTGCTGGGAGTTCGCCGGGCGGTCGTAGTCGATCTTGACGCCCGCGGCGGTCAGGATGTTCCGGGTCTCCTCCAGCGCCGCCCGCGCGACGCCGATCGCCATCGCCGCCACCAGGGGGCGCGTGTTGTCGAACGTCTGCATGACGCCCGCGAAGCCCTTTTTCGTGTCGATCTCCGGTGAGCCCAGCAAGTTCTCGCGAGGCACTCGGCAGTTCTCGAAGCGCAGCACCGCCGTGTCCGACGCGCGGATGCCGAGCTTGTGCTCGACGCGCACCACCTCGAAGCCCGGCGTGCCCTTCTCCACCACGAACGACTTGATCGCCGCGCGGCCCTTGGACTTGTCCAGCGTCGCCCAGACGACCACCGCGTCCGCGCGCTCGCCCGACGTCACGAAGATCTTCTCGCCGTTCAGCACGTACTCGTCGCCGTCGAGGCGGGCCGTCGTCGTCACCGCCGCCGAGTCCGAGCCGAAGCTCGGCTCGGTGATCGCCATCGCCGCCCACATGCCGGAGAACTTCTCGAGCTGCTCGTCCGTCGCCACCGAGCTGATCGCCGCGTTGCCGAGGCCCTGGCGCGGCATCGACAGCAGCAGCCCGACGTCGCCCCAGCACATCTCGATCGTGCCGAGCACGACGTTCAGGTTGGCGCCGTTGCGGTTGCCCTTCTCCTCCTTCTCGGAGGCGGACCGCCGGACGCCCGCCGCGCCCGCGCCGCCCTCGCCCGACGAGTTCAGGCCGTCCAGCAGGGCCGCGAACATGTCCAGCTCGGCCGGGTACGTGTGCTCCGCGCGGTCGTACTTGCGCGAGATCGGCCGGAACACCTCGGCCGCGGCCTGGTACGCCTGGTTGATCAGCGCGCCGGCCTTCTTGGGGGTTTCCAGGTTAATCATCGTTAACGCCTTTCCGAAGCCTAAAGAAGGACGGCGCCTTCCATCACGCCGATGGCACGCAGGTCGCGGTACCAGCGCTCGACCGGGTGCTCCTTGACGAAGCCGTGCCCGCCCAGCAGCTGCACACCCGCGTTGCCGATCTGCATGCCCTTGTCGACGGCGAGCTTCCGGGCCAGCGCGACCTCTCGCGCGTAAGGCTTGCCCTGCTCGGCCCGCGCCGCCGCGCGCAGCGTCACCAGCCGCAGGCCCTCCAGCTCGATCGCGATGTCGGCGACGGAGAACGCCACCGCCTGCCGGTGGCTGATCGGCTCGCCGAACGCGACGCGCTCGTTCACGTAGGGCACGACGTAGTCGAGGACGGCCTTCGCGGTGCCGGCGGCCAGCGCCGCCCAGCCCAGCCGCGAAAGCCGGACGAGGTCGGTGAAGACGTCGAGCTTGCCGCCGCCGAGCAGCGCGCCCGCGGGCAGTGACACCTTCTCCAGGTGCAGCTTGCCGGTCGCGGCGCCGCGCAGGCCCATCGCCGGCTCGGCCTCGATGGTCACGCCGGCGTTCGAAGACTCGACGAGGAACAGCGCCGGGCCGCGGCCTTCGAGGTCGGCCGACACGATGAACAGCTCGGCCTGCGCCGCGCGCGGGACCAGCGACTTGACGCCGTCGAGCTGGTAACCCTTGGGCGTGCGACGCGCCTTCGTCGCCGGCTTGAACGGGTCGTAGAGCGCTTTCTGCTCCTGCAGCGCCAGGGCCGCGGCGGGCACGTTCTCGCCGACGAACGCGGGCAGGTAGTCGGCCTGCTGCTGCTCGTCGCCCCAGCTCACCAGCGCGGTGCTGACGGCGGACGGCGCGAGCACGGCCACGGCCAGGCCGAGGTCGCCGTGCGCAAGCGCTTCCGCGACGAGCGCGTTGGTCACGACCGAGCGTTCGGTGCCGACCCCGCCGAGCTCCTCGGGGATGCCGACCAGGCTGATGCCCAGCTCGGCGGCCCTGGTCAGCAGTCCCTCGGGTGCCTCGAGCTTGGCGTCGGCGTCCGCGGCGGCCGGGCGCAGCTGCTCGGCGGCGAACTCCGTCACCGTCTCGACGATGAGCTGCTGGTCTTCACTCGGCGTGAGATCGAACAACCCGGTGTCACCGGCCGGCGCGAGACGGGCGGGCTTGCCCAGCTTCTGCACCGACTTGAACGACCGCGTCGCCGCGCCGGCGACGCGGAACCCGTTGCGCGTTCCCGCCGTGACCAGGCCTTCGAGGGGCTTGCGCAGCCCCGCCCGGTCGACGGCCTTGCTCCCGGCCAGCCGGGTCAGCGCGGAAAGGCCCCAGCCCATCGCGTCCCGTTTCCTTGGCGCAGCCATGTGGCCCTCCATCCGTTACCTACTCGCCAGTAGGTTAACGCGGGAGGCCGCTCGGCGCCAGTGTGGGCTCACTTACGAGTGAGCGGTGTGCACTTTTCTGCGCCACTCGGCGAACCGGAGTCGTTCGAAAGTGATGAGCCCGAGCACCAGCCCGGCGACGATGAGGAGCAGCGCGGCGGCGGGCACGTGCTCCAGCAGCGGCGTCGCCGCGACCAGCAGCACCGCGAGCACCACACGCTGGTGGTTCCAGCTGCCGAGGTTGCGCTTGCGCAGGGAGCTGAGCGCGACGAGGTAGAGCGCGAGCCCGCCGGTCAGCGTCCAGATCGGCACGCCGTGCAGTGCTTCGCCGGGCGTGTGGTGCTCGGTGTCGGCGATGTAGAGGAACGCCTTCTTCAGGCCGAGGGCGACGAGCACGATCCCGGCGATCAGCGGCAGGTGCAGGAAGGTGTAGGAGTCCGTGGCGAGCTTCGTGCGTTCGATCCCGGTGGCCCGGGTCAGCCGGTGCTCGGAGACGCGCGCGACGACGTCGAAGTAGGTCCACCACATCCCGGCGGCCAGCGCCAGCCCGCACACCGCCGCGCCCGCGACGAGCCACGACATCGGCAGCGCCCCGATCCCGATGCCGATCGCGACGATCGACTCCCCGAGCGCGATGATCACGATCAGCCCGAACCGCTCCGCGAAGTGCGCGGGCGAGTTCAGCCGCCAGCCCTCGGGCCCGGTGAGGTAGACGTTGAGGTAGTCGGCGAGCAGCGCCACGACCCACAGCCCCAGCTGCCACGGCCCGCTCAGGAACGCGGCCACGCCCAGCAGCGCGACGCTCGGCAGCAGCCCCACGAACATCCGCAGCAGCACGTGCCGCAACCCCGGGTCGTGGCGCGCGGCGCCGAGGTAGGCGACCAGGTGCAGCAACCGCACGAGCGCGTAGCAGACGACGAACAACGCGGGCGCGAACAGCCCGCCGGGGTGGTCGACGAAGGCCTCGGGAATGGTCAGCGACACCAGGAACATCACGGCCATCGCGCCGAACATCGCCAGCCGCGCGACCCCGTGGTCGACGTGGATGGTGTTCCCGAGCCAGGCGTAGCTGCACCAGCACCACCACAGGACGGCGAGCATGGCCAGCCCCTGCCCGACGCCCGTGGGGCTCAGGTGGTCGGCCATCAGCTGGGTCGTCTGGGTGATGGCGTAGACGAAGACCAGGTCGAAGAAGAGCTCGATGGTGGAGACGCGGTGGTCCTCGTCCGCGCTCACCAGGTGCAGGCGTCTCGTGGGCACGCCGAATTATGGACGAAAGCAGGTCAAGGAGGTCCCGTTTCGCGGTAACGCCCTGCGCGAACATGGCCGGACGTGCATACGTCTGGGACAATGGACGGCGGACGTGGGGAGGTGGGTCGTGCATTCCTATGCGGCCGCGCACCACAAGACGATCATGGCCGTCGACATCGCCGGCTACAACGACCCCAGGCGCACGACGGCCCACCGGCTCGTCGTCCACGAGGGGTTCTGGAAGCTCATGCGCTCGGCCTTCGCGGACGTCGGGGTGCCCTGGGACGTCCTCTTCATGGAGAACACCGGCGACGGCGCGATGATCCAGCTGCCCCCGGAGGTGGCGAAGGCCGACCTGGTGGCGGAGCTGCCCGACCGGATGCTCGCGGAGCTGCGCCGGTACAACGCGGTGCACGCGGAGGAGGCGAACGTCCGCCTGCGGGTGGCCCTCCACGCCGGCGAGGTCTACCAGGGCAGCCACGGCACCATCAGCGACGCGACGAGTTTCGCGTTCCGCCTCCTGGAAGAGCCCGCGGTGAAGAAAGCGCTGAAGGAATCGGGTGCCGCGTTGGCGCTGATCGTTTCCGACACGTTCTTCCGCGACGTCGTGCGCGCGGATCCGGCGGCCGACGCCGATTCCTACCGCCGAATCCCCGTCGAGGTCAAGGAAACGAAGACGGAAGCGTGGCTGCGCCTGCTGGGCGCGGTGGCGAACGGCTTCCCGGTGCGCGTGACCCGGCCGTCGACCCCCGCCGATCTGATGGTTCTGGTGGACGCGCTGCTCGCGGTTCCGTGCGTCCGCAAGGCCGACAGCCGCCGGTTGCTGCTGGACCTGTTCCCCCGCCGGGAAATCGCCGACGTGGTGCCCTACCACGCCGAAGACCGCCTGCACGTGATCGCGCTGGCGCGCACTTGCCTGCGTTTCACGAACGGTCTCGACGACCTCTTGGACGCGATCAAGACGATCGAGCCGGAATCGCCCCAGGTCACCGCGCTCGCGGAGATCATCGCGAACTGGCCCGCCTGATTCTTTGTCCAGCTTTTGCCCCTTTTCCGCCGGGTCCGGATAGGTAAACTCACGTTTCCCGGGCTCGCACGACGGGGAGGTGTTCGGCAGGTGTCGGCCGGCGAAAGGGTCTACGGACCGCGGCAGGAATACCGGGCTTCGCCGGGGACCAGGGTCGCGGTCCGGGAAGCGATCGTGAACGTCCTCGCGGCCGCCGGGCTCGCCGTCGATCCGGCCGGGCGGGCGTTGCTGCTCGACCTGATCCACGACAACCTGGGTTTTCCCCTGACCGTTCCGGAACAGGCCACCGGGCGGGACCACCTGATCGAAGTCGTCAACGCGTGCGCGAAAGCGGACGGCGGGATGAGCGCGCTCGCCGGTGCGGTCCGCATGATGCGCCCGGGCTCCCCGGAATCCGACGCGATCCGCCGGCTCGTGCACCAGCCGCGCATGCACGACCTGTTGCCGGAGCCGGAATCGGCGTGGCTGCGCTCGGTGCTGTCGGGCGTCGTGCCCCCGCACCTGACGGCGCTGGTCCGGCGCGCGGCCGGGCAAGCCGGCCCGGTGCCCGAGGTGCGGGACGCGTGGGAAGCCTTCTACGTCCTCTCCGACTTCAACACCCCGGCGAGCGGGTTGCCGCCGTCGCTCACGTTCGTCGAACTGCTCGCGGCGAAATGCGCTCCCGCGCTCGGCGAGCGGCTGCGCGACTGGAACACGGCCCAGGCGCGGCGGTTGCAGGCCGAACCACGGCTGCACGAACTGCGCGCGGAACGCGAACGGGCGGTGCCGGAAGGCGCGCGGCTGCACCTGATGATCGTCGTGCAACCCGACGGGATCGACCCGGACCGGCACCTGGTTTCCCATTGGCGGCAGGAGGATCCGGCGGAATGGCCACCCGCGCGCGGCGGTCTCGTCGCCGTCGAGGTCGAGCAGCTGGAACACCACGTCGACGCGCTCGTCGTGGACGCCGAACGGGCGTGGGCGGAGTACCGCGGCGAAGTCGCGCTCGAGTTCGTGTTGCCGCGTTCATTGCTGAACCTGCCGGTGCACCTGTGGTGCAAGGAGCACGAAAGCGGCGACCCGCGGCCGTTGTTCCTCGATTACCCGATCGTCGTCCGGTCACTGGAACGGATGCGGTCCCGCCAATGGCACCGCGCCTGGCGGATACGGTGGGAAGCGATGATGGCCGATCCCTCGGCTGAACGGGTGTATTTCTGCGACAGTGAAGATACCGGGAAAAGGCACCAGCTCGACGCGATCCTGAGCGACGAGAAATGGGTGGTCATGATACTCGACTGTGCTCCGCCGCCCCGTCCGCGGCCGGGCTCGGACGCACTCGCGGCGGGATTGCGGTCCGGTCTGCCGGCTTTGCTCTGGCACCCCGACGCCTCGCCGGACCTCCTGCGGGAGGTGGTCTCGTGGCTCGTCGAAAAAGGCGGGCTCGACGACCTCCCGGCGCGCGTCCAGGCGTCCCGCCGGGAGGCGTTCCGCGAGGTCGCCATTCCGGTGCACCTGACCCTGGCGCGCAACCTGGTGATCCTCTGGGACGACCCGGCCCGCCTGGTCTTCCTCGACGGCCCGCCGTTCCCCGCCGGTGCGCGGAAGGGAGGCCCGGATGAGCGAGACCGCGCATCCTGACGGCCCGCCGGTCTGGTCGGTCTACCAGGGCTCGGGACGGCCGCTCGACGGCATCGACCTGATGGACGTGCTGCCGGAGCCGCCGCCGTGGCGGCGGTTCTCCGGCGTGCCGCCGCCCGGTGCCGGCCCGGCACCCGAGGACGAGCGGGAAACGGATCGCCGGCTCGGCGCCGAACACATCCGCACGACTCGCCACGTCGACCCGCTCGAGGTCATGATGGTCAACTCGGCGCTGTACCTGCGGCGTCCGCTGCTGGTCACCGGGCGGCCGGGCAGCGGGAAGTCCAGCCTCGCCTACCGGATCGCGCGGGAGCTGCGGCTCGGCCGGGTGCTGCGCTGGCCGATCGGATCCCGGACGACGGTCAAAGCGGGCTTGTACGGCTACGACGCCATCGGCCGCGCCCAGGCCGCGGGCGCCCGTCTGGCCGCCGACGAGCCCGGCGCGGGCGAGCCGCCGATCGGCGAGTTCGTCCGGCTCGGCCCGCTGGGCACGGCCTTCCTGCCCCGGCGGCTGCCGCGGGTGCTGCTCATCGACGAGCTGGACAAGTCCGAGGCGGACCTGCCGAACGACCTTCTCAGCGTGTTCGAAGACGGCGAGTTCGACATCCCCGAACTGGTCCGGGTGCGCAACCGCATGCGCTCGGTCGAGGTGTTCACCGCGGACCCGGAGGGCACGGCCGAGATCGACGGCGGTCGCGTGCTCTGCTGCGCGTTCCCGGTCATCGTGATCACCAGCAACGGTGAACGGGACTTCCCGCCGGCCTTCCTGCGCCGGTGCCTCCGCCTCGAGACCAAGGAGCCGAACGCCGAGCAACTCGCCGCGATCGTCGCCAGCCACGCCCTCGACGGCCCGGAAAGTCCCGGGCTCATCGCCGAGTTCCTCGCCCGCAGTGCCGCCGCGGGTGGTCTTCCGGCGGACAAGCTGCTCGACGCCATCTTCCTGGCCACTTCGGGGGCGTACCGGCCGGACGACGAGTCGTGGTCGGATCTCGTCGACGCGTTGTGGCGGCAGCTGAACCCCTTGGCGCGCTGACGTGGACCGGCCGGGTGGCGGTTCGCCGGGCTCCGGAGCGACCTGGAGCGAGGTCGGCGACGCGCTGTGGCTGGCGGCCGCGATCAGGGACGCGGACACCGGTTCCCCGCGCGCGCCGGGGCCGGAGCACGCCCCCGAAGCGGTGCCGGAAGCACCGCGCCGGGCGCCCGAGCCGGCCGGCGAGCCGCCCGAACCGGTGGTCTCGGAAGCCCGACCGCCGCACCGGATGGTCGCCGGCCTCTCGCGTGAGGCCGTCGCGTCGCTCTCGGCGAACCCGGGCGCGGGCAGCAGGTCCCCGGCGTCGCCCTTGCCGGGGGCGGCGGACATCGTCCGCGCACTCCGGCTGCTCAAGCTGACCCGGTCGTCGCCGTGGGCGGAAGACGCCGTCCTCGACGAGGAGCTCACCGCGGAGACCGGTGTCCAGGACCGGATCTGGCTGCCGGTCACGGTTCCCGGGCGGGTCCGCGGGCTCGACCTCACCGTCGTGCTGGACACGGGACCGTCGATGGCCCTCTGGCAGCCGACGATCGACGCGTTCCTCGCCCTGCTGAAGCAGCTCGGTGCGTTCCAGTCGATCCGGATCCGGCTCCTGGCGGCCGAACGCGGTCCCGGCGGAGCCGTGCGGGCCGTGCTCCGCGGCGGCACCGCGGACGCACCGGAACGGCCGCCGGCGGAGCTGCTGGACCCGGCCGGGCACCGGGTGCTGCTGGTGCTGACCGACGGTGCGAACGAGCTGTGGCGCGACGACCTCGTCGCCCCGCTGCTCGCGCAGTGGGGCGGCGCGATGCCGGTGGCCGTCGTGCACCTGCTGCCGCAGTGGTTGTGGGGCCACGGCGGGCTGAACCCGCAGCAGGCCCTCCTCGAGACCCCCGGGCCGCTCCGGCCCAACGGGACCTACGGCGTCGAGCTGCCGGACGCCTGGCTGACCGCCGACGAGCCC
This sequence comes from Amycolatopsis sp. NPDC004378, assembly GCF_053602455.1. NCBI lineage: Bacteria > Bacillati > Actinomycetota > Actinomycetes > Pseudonocardiales > Pseudonocardiaceae > Amycolatopsis > Amycolatopsis sp. NPDC004378. Next base: position 287,926 of record NZ_JBSGDR010000001.1, on the reverse strand, counting down.
GCCGAGCCGGGACCGCGCCCGGTACCGATCCCGCTCCTCGAACTGGACGCGCGGTGGCTCGGCTGGTGGGCGCGGCTGGTGACCCGGACGCACCGGGACCCCGTCACCGCGACCGTGCTGCTGGTGTCCGGCGAGCCGAACCCGGTCACCCGCGCGGACGACCAGGCACTTCCGGTGACTCCGCAGGAACGCGTGCGGCGGTTCCACGGCGTCGCGTCGGAGCCGGCGTTCCGGCTGGCCAAGCTCCTGGCCGCGGTGCCCGTCACGCTGCCGATCGCCCGGTTCGTCCAGGCCGAGCTGGTGCCGGAGGCGGGCACGACGCACCTCGCCGAGGTGTTCACCAGCGGTCTGCTGGAGCTCCCCGGCGACACCGGCCCGGAGCGGAGCTGGGACGACGTCGTCTTCGAGATCCCGGCGCCGGTGCGGGCGGCACTGCTGGCCGCCGGGCGCCGGTCGGAGACGGCGGAGGTCGTGGTCGCGGCCACCGACCGCTTCGGCGCCGAGTACCCGGTGCTGGTGCGGCTGCGGGACGCGCTGGCCGATCCGGAGCGGGCCCGGCTGCCCGAACCGGCCGTCGAACTGGCCCCGGAGGTGCGGCTGGAGCAGGCGGTCATGCGGGCGCTGTCCGGGCCGTACCTGGCCCGGGCCGACCGGCTGCGCGCGCTGGAGCTCGAGCTGGAAGAGGCCGAGCCGAGGGCGGAAGGGCGCGCCCGCCCGGAGGACGAAGAGACCGAGCCGTCCCGGAGCGCCGGGCCGGTGAGCACCGACTCGCCCGCGGTCCTCGGCGAAGTGCCCAGCCGCAACCCGGGTTTCGTCGGCCGGCGCGACCTTCTCGCGACCCTCGCGCGCGAGCTCGACCGCGACTCGCGGGCGGTGCTGCACGGGATGGGCGGGCTCGGGAAGACGCAGCTGGCCATCGAGTACGTCCACCGCCACCTGCAGGACTACGACGTCGTCTGGTGGATCCGGGCCGCGCAGGAGATGCAGATCCGGGCGTCGCTGACCGAGCTGGCGCGCCAGCTGCACCTGCCCGGGGCCGACGAGTCGGTCACGGCGGTGCCCGCCGTGCTGGAAGCGCTGCGGACCGGCACGCCCCACGTCCGCTGGCTGCTCGTCTTCGACTCGGCCGAAGCACCCGAGCAGGTCGCCCCGTTCCTCCCCGGCGGTCCCGGCCGGATCCTGATCACCTCCCGCGCACCGGGCTGGACGGGCACCGTCGCCGAGCCGATCGAGGTCGGCCTGTTCGAGCGGGCGGAGAGCAAGGACCTGCTGTGCCGGCGGGACCCGGTGATCACCGACGAGCAGGCCGACGAACTCGCGGGCAAGCTCGGCGACCTCCCGCTCGCCCTGGCCCAGGCGGCGACCTGGCGCGCCGAAACGGGCATGCCGATCGAGGAGTACCTGCGGCTGTTCGACGAGAAGGTCGCCGAGATCCTCGACGCCTCGATGCCCGCCGAGTACGAGGTGCCGATCGCGGCCGCCTGGAGCGTCTCGTTCGACCAGCTGCGGACGCTGGACCCGGCCGCGTACCAGCTGCTGCAGGTCTGCGCGTTCTTCGCGCCCGAACCCATTTCCCGGAACCTGTTCACCGGCGTTCACGGCGTCTCGATCGCCCCGGAGCTCGACCTCGCGCTGCGCGACCCCATGCGGCTCGGCCGGGTCCTGCGCGACATCAACCGGTGCGGGCTGGCCCGGCTCGACCACCGCAGCGACACCCTGCTGCTGCACCGGCTCGTGCAGCTGGTGCTGCGCAACCGGATGTCACCGTCGCGACGCGCCGTCATGCAGCACGGGGCGCACATGCTGCTGGCCAAGACCGACCCGAACGCCCCGGCGTCGACCCGGGAATGGCCGCGCTACCAGGAAATCGTGCCGCACATGTACGCGGCCGAGCTGATCGAGAGCGACGATCACTGGGTCCGCCAGCTCGTGATCAACCTGATGAAGTTCCTCTACCACTGGGGTGACCACCACGGCGCCGTCGCGCTCGCGGGGCACGCGGTCCGGCGCTGGTCCGAGCGGTCGCGGGAGCGCAGCGCCGAGCGCCCGGACCCGCAGACGCTCGAAGCCTCCGAGCGGCTCGGGTTCTTCCTCTGCATGCTCGGCCGCTACGCCGAAGCGGCCGAGATCAACCAGCGGACGTTGCAGCTGTACCGCGAGATCGCCGACGAAGACTCCGAAGAGGTGCTCAACGCGCAGCTCTCGGTGGCGGTGGACAAGAAGGCGGCAGGCGACTTCTTCGAGGCCAGGGACCTGAACCTGCGGACCTACACGAAGGCCAGCAAGCTCTTCGGCGTCGACGACCCGGTCACCCTCGACGCGGCTTCCGACCTGGTCGTCTCGTGGCTGCTCACCGGCGAGTACGAGAAGGCGCGCCGGCTCTGCACGGAGACCTACCGGCTCCGGCACCAGGTCCTGGGCCAGGACAACGCGGCGACGATCACCACGTTGACGCTGCTGGTGATCAGCCGCCGCGAGCTGGGCGACTACACGTGGGCCCGGGTCGAGCAGGAGAAAGTGGTCCAGCGGGTGCGCGAGCTGTTCGGCGAGGGCACGGTCGGGGTGTTGCGGCGCAACCACTTCCTCGCCGTGGCCCGGCGCAAGGACGGCGACTTCCCCGCGGCGCTGACGCTTTCGGGCCGGGCGCTAGAGCAGTTCCGGCTCAGCTACGGCGAAGCGCACCCGAACGCCGTGGCGTGCGCGCTCGCGCACTCCATCGACTTGCGCCACGCGGGCCGCCCGGACGAAGCCCTCGAGCTGGGGCTGCGTGCCTTGGAGCTCTACCGCCGCAGTCTCGGCGAGCACCACCCGCACACCGTGGCCGCCGAGGTGGACCTGGCTGTCACGTTGCGCCGGCGGGGAAACGCCGAAGCCGCGGTGCGGCAGGACGAACGGTCGCTCGAGCGGCTCCGCGACCGGCTCGGCGGCGACCACCCGCACACCATCGCGTGCGCGACGAACCTGGCCAACGGCTGGTTCGAGCTGGGCGAGCTGGAACGCGCTTTGTTGCTCGACACCGAAGTGCTGATCCGGGCGCGCAGCACGCAGGGCGACCACCACCCCGGCACGCTGGCGGTCCGGCTCAACCGGGCCATCGACCTGCAGCGGCTGGGCCGGGACCTGGAGGGCCGGGCCGAACAGCTGGCCGTGGTGGCCCGGCTCCAGCACGTGCTGCGGGACGGTCACCCGATGCTGGCGGCGGCCGAAGGCGGCGTCCGGGCCGAATGCGACATCGACCCGATGCCGCTGTAGCCCTGGCCGAGCCATTCGGCGAGCTCCTCGACCGCCGGGGGTTCGGGCGTGCCGGTCCGCAGGTCCCGGTGGACCGAGCGGACCAGTTCCGGGCAGCGCAGCAGGGTTTCCGCGGCGCCGCTGCCCGTGCCGGACAGCGTGAGGCCGAGCCCGACGAGCGCGGCCGGGCTGTCCGGGTCGGCCGCGAGCACGGCCCGGTAGCCGGCCGCGGCGTCGCCGATCCGCCCGTCCACGTACGCGTAGTCGGCTTCGAGCGCGCCGTGGACCTTCCGCCAGAGCTCCGCCAGCCGCGCCTCGCCGTCATCGCCGAGCCGCAGCCGGACGAGGTCCGTGCGGGCGTTGTGCCATTCGCCGTCCGAAACGGTGTCCAGGACGACGGATCCCGTGAGGTCGACGGCGGGTGGCCGGGGGTCGCCCGCCAGCCACGCGCTCACGAGCTCCTTCACCGTTTCCGGCGCGGGCCGGAGGTGACGCGTCCGCCAGCCGGCGTAGTGGTCGGTCGTCAGGGTGTCCGCCCAGTCCGCCGCTTCGGCCGGGACGGGCAGGTCCTGCCACGGCCTCAGCTGCTGCGCGATCCCGTCGAGGAAGCGCTTCCCGGCGTCGGTCAGCGCCGGGTCGTCCCGGACCGCCAGCAGCGTCCGCCAGGTCTGGCCACGCCAGTGCGCGAACTCGAACGCCGCGAGCCGGTCGGCCGGGGCCGCGGCCGAAAACGCCATCCAGCACCACGTCACGCCGAAGAAGGCGTAGATGCCGTGGACGACGCCGCCGAGCGGTCGCGGGTCCTCGCGCCAGGGCGCGTAGAGCCGTTCGGTGCGGTCGTCGTCGTGCAGCCGGACCAGGTGCAGGAGCCCGCCGAGCCGGATGTGGTGGAACTCGTGAACCAGCGCGGCCGCCAGCGGCGCCGGGTCGTCGGGCTCGGCGATCACCGCGCTGCCGAAGGCTTCCCCGGTCGACGCGCTGGGCAGCCGGAAGGGGACCGCGGGCGCCGGGACGACGGAGTCGAGCCCGGCCGGCAGGGCCGCGGCGAACTCCGGCAGGTGGTCGGCGATCATCCGCCAGGCCCGGCCGAGGACGTCCCGCCAGGCTTCGAAAGCCTCGGGGCGCAGCCGGTCGGGGGCGACCGGCTCGAACAGCCCGCGGTACGGGTCGACGTCGTCGATGCGCAGCTTCAGCCTGGCGTCCCCGGAGCCCGGCGCGATGGTCCGGATGCCCGACCAGCCGTCGGCGTCGGTCGCCGGGTCGGCCGGCAGGGTCACCGACGCGTGCTCGTTGGCTATCCGGACGACGCCGTGTTCGCTGCGCACGCGGGCGACCGAGAACGTGTCCGGGTGCGTGAGCCGGGCCAGCCCGAGCGTGGGCAGCGCGACCCGGCCCTCCCAGGCCGGGACGTCGAGCACGAAGCCGAGCCCCGCGTGGACGGCGGCGGCCGCGGCGAGGGCGTGGATGTGCCCGACGATCATCCACGGTGGCTGCGAGGGAGTCAGGTGCTCGTGGAGCATCCGCGTCGCGTAGCCGGCCCAGAAGCCGGTGTACGGATGGGCGAGCACCGTGTTCAGCGCTTCCGGGGCCGCTTCTTCGACCTGGGTGAGCAGTTCCCAAGCTGCCTCGGGCGAGGGGAGTGGTCCCGGCACCGCCGCGGCTTCGTCGATCAGCCAGCGCAGCAGGAGCAGCCGCCGGCTGCGTTCCACGGCCCGCAGCGCGCGCACGCCGTCGGCCCCGCCTTCGCCGCGGGCCAGCTGGTCGAACATCGCCCAGGACAGGGTGTGGGGGGCCGGTTCGGAAACTGCGTGGTTCGGTCTCGGCACGCGAAAAACCCTTTTCCTGGATCAATCGACCCGCTTGGCCCCGCCGCTCGAGCTGGCCGTGACGGGAATGTGGGCGGTCCGTTCGACGGCGTGCCGCAATGAACGTCGAAGCGCGACGGAGTCGAGTGCGCGCAGCGCGGACAGCGGCATGGCACCGAGATCGAGGAGTTCGCTCGAGATCTCCGGGTCTCCGCGCATAGCGACGTCCCCTCTCAGTGGAGCCGGTCTGGAGGGGTGAAAACCTAGCAGGCAAGCGAATCGCTGCCGAAGGCGAGGCATCGTTCGACGTTTCCCCAGGTGGCGACCGTGCGAGTCATTCTACGCGCTCCGGCGATTCTCGCGGCGGCCCGCGCACCCGACTTCGCTGTGTTACTTCCGTGTCCACACACGGGAGTCAGTGGCGTTCGGTGCCGGATCCGGTCATCCGAACGGTCATTTCCGGGTGGGTGATTTTCCGCTTTCGGTCGCGTTTCCGTGATGGTTCCCGGCGAGATGTCCCAGAATTGTCACCCGAGTGGTTCGAAACGCCACCGTTCCGGGGATATTATGTCACGCCGAGGACGGTGTGGAGCAAAGTCGTCAGCTCGGCTTCGAAGTGGGGCCGGGACGCCACCCGTCGCGTCCGGGCCAGGTCGTTAGCGATCGTTAACCCCGCGTGGGCCGTGATCTTCGCTTCGCGCGGGGGTAGTTCCGGGCGCACCGCCGACAGCAGCGTCACCCACTGGGCGACGTAGTCGCGCTGGACCCGCAGCAGGTCCGCCTTGTCGCGGTCCGGCATCGTCACGCGGTCGGCCGAGAACGAGACGAGCAGTTCCGGCGTGTGGAGGATCGTGTGCACGTACGACGCCGCGAGCCTGCGGAGGGCGTCGTGTTCGTCTGATGCTTGTAGTGCGCGCTCGGCCGCCAGGGCGAGGCGGTCCGCCGCGCGGTGGCCGATCGCCACCATCAGGGCCGCTTTGCTCGGGAAGTGGCGGTAGACGCTCGGGCCCGCGATGCCCGCCGCCGCGCCGATGTCCTCCATGCTGACGTCGTGGAAGCCGCGCTGGGCGAACAGGCCGGTCGCCGCCGCCAGGACCTGCTCGCGGCGGGACGGGGTGCCGAGGCTCAGCACCGGTTCGGAGGGTGGTGAAGACGGCGTCGGGAGTGTGGCGTTGAGCACACCGAGCGCCAGTTCGACCAGCAACTGGGCGAACCGGCGGCGCGCCACCGACGTGTGGTGGACCGACACGCTGCCGAACACCGACAGCGCCGCCCAGCAGAGCAGCTCCGCGTCGTCGGCCGCCAGCTCCGGGCGTCGCACCTGCAGTGCTTTCGACCACGACGTCAGCGCGAGCGTCGAACGGCGGGCGATTTCGCGCTGGTCTTCCTTCGGGAGGTGACGGCCCTCCCAGCGCCACAGCGCCGCGATCTCACGGCGTTCGACGGCCTGCGTCGCGAGCCGGCCGAGGAGGGATTCCAGCTGGTCGGCCTGCGAAACCGAGTCCGACAACGCCTCCGCCGTCGCCGCTTCGAGGTCTTCGAAGCCGCTGAGGACGACGTACGCCAGGATCGCCTGCTTGTCCGCGAAGTGCCGGTACAGCGCCGGCCCGGTGACGCCCGCCGCGTCCGCGATGTCCTTGATGCCGACGCCGGGGAAGCCCCGTGCGCGGAAGAGCTCCGCCGCCACCGCGGCCAGCTGGGCCTTGCGGTCGCGGGGGCGCACGTTACGCACGGAGTCGGTCATGGTGAGTTGACGATAGCGGCTAACGGCACAGGTGCAACCCATTGACACCATGGGGTTGTCCGGCGATATGTTAATGGTCATTAGCACTACTGGCCGGTATCATCGGCCACGGTACGAAGACGTCCCACACGCTCGCGAGGAGTTGTTCTGTGAGTAGCGAGGCCTACATCTACGAGGCGATCCGCACGCCTCGCGGCAAGAACAAGGGCGGTGCCCTGCACGGCACCAAGCCGGTCGACCTGGTGGTCGGCCTGATCAACGAACTCAAGGTCCGCCACCCGAACCTCGACCCCGCGGTGATCGACGACGTCGTCCTCGGCGTCGTCTCCCCGGTGGGCGAGCAGGGCGCGGTCATCGCGCGCACCGCCGCGCTGAACGCGGGCCTGCCCGAGACCGTCGCGGGTGTGCAGCTCAACCGCTTCTGCGCCTCCGGCCTGGAGGCCACCAACACCGCCGCGCAGAAGGTCCGCTCCGGCTGGGACAACCTGGTCATCGCCGGCGGCGTCGAGTCGATGTCGCGCGTGCCGATGGGCTCCGACGGCGGCGCGCTGTTCATGGACCCGGCCACCGCGTACGACAACTACATCGTCCCGCAGGGCACCGGCGCCGACCTGATCGCGACCATCGAGGGCTTCTCCCGCGAGGACGTCGACCGCTGGGCCGTCCGCTCGCAGGACCGCGCCGAGGCGGCCTGGTCCGGTGGCTACTTCGCCAAGTCCGTCGTGCCGGTCAAGGACATCAACGGCGTGACCGTGCTGGACCACGACGAGCACCGACGTCCGGGCTCGACCATCGAGGGTCTCGGCAAGCTCAAGCCCGCCTTCGCCGGCATCGGCGAGCTGGGCGGCTTCGACGCCGTCGCGCTGCAGAAGTACCACTCGGTGGAGAAGATCAACCACGTCCACACCGGCGGCAACTCCTCCGGCATCGTCGACGGCGCCGCGCTGGTGCTCGTCGGTTCCGAGCAGATCGGCAAGACTTTCGGGCTGACGCCGCGCGCCCGGATCGTGGCGACCGCGTCGATCGGCTCCGAGCCGACGATCATGCTCACCGGCCCGACCCCGGCCACCGAGAAGGTGCTGAAGACCGCGGGCCTCAAGCCCGAGGACATCGACCTGTGGGAGCTCAACGAGGCGTTCGCGTCCGTCGTGCTCAAGTGGATCAAGGACCTGCACCTCGACGAGGAGAAGGTCAACGTCAACGGCGGCGCGATCGCCATGGGCCACCCGCTCGGCGCCACCGGCGCGATGCTGGTCGGCACCGTGGTCGACGAGCTGGAACGCCGCCAGGCGCGCCGCGCCCTGGTGACCCTGTGCATCGGCGGCGGCATGGGCGTCGCGACCATCATCGAGCGGGTGTGAGGACCACAATGGCCGAGAGCAAGACCATCCGCTGGGAGCAGGACTCCGACGGCATCGTCACGCTGACCCTGGACGACCCGAAGCAGTCGGCGAACACGATGAACGCCGACTTCCGCGAGTCGCTCGGCGTCACCGTCGACCGCCTGGAGGCCGAGAAGGACTCCATCACCGGCGTCGTCATCACGTCCGCCAAGAAGACGTTCTTCGCCGGCGGCGACCTGAACGACCTCATCCAGGCGAAGCCCGAGAACGCGGTCGAGTTCACCGAGTCGTCGAGCCTCATGAAGGGGCAGATGCGGCGGATCGAGCAGCTCGGCAAGCCGGTCGTCGCGGCGATCAACGGCGCCGCGCTCGGCGGCGGTCTCGAGATCGCGCTGGCGACGCACCACCGCATCGCCGCCGACGTCAAGGGCAGCCAGATCGGCCTGCCCGAGGTGACGCTGGGCCTGCTGCCCGGCGGCGGCGGTGTCGTGCGCACTGTCCGGTTGCTGGGTATCCAGAGCGCGCTGCTGAACGTCCTGCTGCAGGGCCAGCGGCACCGCCCGGCCAAGGCGCTCGAGCTCGGCCTGGTGCACGAGCTCGTCGGCACGGTCGAGGAGCTCGTCCCCGCCGCGAAGGCGTGGATCAAGGCGAACCCCGAGGGCGGCGTCCAGCCGTGGGACGTCAAGGGCTACAAGATCCCGGGCGGCACGCCGTCCAACCCGAGCTTCGCGGCCAACCTCCCGGCGTTCCCGGCGAACCTGCGCAAGCAGATCAAGGGCGCGAACATGCCGGCGCCGCGGGCGATCCTGGCCGCCGCGATCGAGGGCGCGCAGGTCGACTTCGACACCGCGATCCTGATCGAGACGCGCTACTTCATCAGCCTCGTCACCGGCCAGGTCTCGAAGAACATGACGAAGGCGTTCTTCTTCGACCTGCAGACGATCAACTCCGGCGGTTCGCGGCCGGACGGCTTCGAGAAGTACACCGCCAAGAAGGTCGGTGTGCTCGGCGCGGGCATGATGGGCGCCGCGATCGCGTACGTGTCGGCGAAGGCCGGCATCGACGTCGTCCTCAAGGACGTCTCGCAGGAGGCGGCCGAGAAGGGCAAAGGCTACGCGGAGAAGCTCGAGCAGAAGGCCCTCTCACGCGGCAAGACCACGCAGGAGAAGTCGGACGCGCTGCTGGCGAAGATCAAGCCGACCGCCGACCCGGCCGACTTCGCGGGCGTCGACTTCGTCATCGAGGCCGTGTTCGAGAGCGTCGAGCTGAAGCACAAGGTGTTCGGCGAGATCGAGAGCGTCGTGAACGCCGACGCGGTCCTGGGTTCCAACACCTCGACGCTGCCGATCACCACCCTCGCCGAGGGCGTGCAGCGCACCGAGGACTTCATCGGGATCCACTTCTTCTCGCCGGTGGACAAGATGCCGCTGGTCGAGATCATCTGCGGCGAGAAGACGTCGCCGGCGACGCTGGCGAAGGTCTTCGACTACACGCTGCAGATCAAGAAGACCCCGATCGTCGTCAACGACAGCCGCGGCTTCTTCACCTCGCGCGTCATCGGCACGTTCATCAACGAGGCCGTCGCCGCGCTGGGCGAGGGTGTCGAGCCGGCGTCGATCGAGCAGGCGGGTTCGCAGGCCGGCTACCCGGCGCCGCCGCTGCAGCTGATGGACGAGCTGACCCTGACGCTGCCGCGCAAGATCCGCAAGGAGACCCGCGAGGCGATCGAAGCCGCGGGCGGTACGTGGAAGGCGCACGCGTCCGAGGCCGTCATCGACAAGATGCTCGACGAGTACGACCGCAAGGGCCGCTCGACCGGCGCGGGCTTCTACGAGTACGACGCCGAAGGCAAGCGCGTCGGGCTGTGGCCGGGCCTGCGTGACGCGTTCAAGTCCGGCTCGACCGAGGTGCCGTTCGAGGACCTCAAGGAGCGGATGCTGTTCGCCGAGGCGCTCGAGACGGTGAAGTGCTTCGACGAAGGCGTGCTGACGTCGGTCGCGGACGCCAACATCGGCTCGATCTTCGGCATCGGCTTCCCGGCGTGGACCGGCGGTGTCATCCAGTACATCAACCAGTACGAGGGTGGCCTGCAGGGCTTCGTCGACCGGTCCCGCGAGCTGGCCGCCCGGTACGGCGACCACTTCGAGCCGCCGGCTTCGCTGGTGGAGAAGGCCGCCAAGGGCGAGATCTACGAATAAGCCGTAAGTCCGTGAAGGCCTCCTCGCGTCGCGAGGGGGCCTTCACGGCGTTTCACAGCGCTACGCGCGTTGTCCTCCATGACAGCGGCCTTCGCGCGCGAAGCGTCGAGTCCAACGGCGTAACAAACACTCCGGAGCGAGCGACTCTGCGGCATTGGTTCGCGTAGCTAAGGGGTGTTCGTGAGCAAGAAACTGGGGTTGATCCTGGCCGCAGGCCTGCTGGTCGCGGGCTGTGGCGTCGGTGCTCCGCAGGTCAAGGACCCGGGCAGCGTCGGCGTTCTCGAAGCACCGGCTTCGACGTCTTCGACGCCGGCGTATTCCGTTCCGGTCACGACGGAGACGCCCACGTCCGAGGCGCCGGTCACCACGACTGCGGCACCGGTGACCACACCGCAGGCCGTCGCGCCGAAGACGACCGCGGCGGCGAAGCCCAAGACCGCGCCGAAGACCACCGCGCAGGCCGCGCCGAAACCCGCCGAGTGCGGCGCGGACTACTACGTGAACTCGAGCGGCAACTGCGTCCACCGGCCCAGCGACAACCCGTCCGGCGCGACGGCGCTCTGCAAGGACGGCAGCTACAGCTACAGCCAGCACCGCTCCGGCACCTGCTCCGGGCACGGCGGCGTGCGCACCTGGCTGTGACGAGAGCACCAATCGAGGCGGAAATCCCCCAGAGCGTGGGTACAGTGCATGAAGTTGCATGATGCGTACTAACTACGCACTGGGGGTGTGGTGGTGTCCCGACCCGGACGGTCCGGTTCCGCGATCGTCGTGGTGCTCGCCTCGTGCGGGCTGGTCGCTTCGTTCATGCAGACGCTGGTCGTGCCGCTCATCCCGGTGTTCCCGCGGCTGCTGAACGCTTCGGCGGCCGACGCGTCCTGGGTCGTCACCGTGACGCTGCTGGCGGCGTCCGTCATCACCCCGGTGAGCGGACGGCTCGGCGACCTCTACGGCAAGCGGCGGATGATCCTCGTCAGCCTCGCGCTGCTCATCGCCGGTTCGATCGTGTCCGCGACGACCAGCGAGCTCGGGTTCCACATCCTCGGCCGCGGCCTGCAGGGCTGCGCGATGGGCGTGATCCCGCTCGGCATCAGCATCATGCGCGACGAGCTCCCGCCCGAACGCGTCGGCGGCGCGATCTCCCTGATGAGCGCGACGCTCGGGGTGGGCGGCGCGATCGGGCTGCCGGTCGCGGCCGTCGTCGCGGAGAACGCCGACTGGCACGTGCTGTTCTGGATGGCCGCCGCGCTCGGGTTCGCCTGCGCGCTGCTGATCGTCGCCGTCGTGCCGGAGTCGCCGCTGCGCACGCCCGCGTCGTTCGACTACTTCGGCGCGTTCGGCCTGGCCGCCGGGCTGCTCTGCCTGCTGCTGCCGGTCGTGAAGGGCGGCGCGTGGGGCTGGACCAGCCTGCCGACGCTCGGCCTGGCCGCGGCGGCGGTCGTCATCCTGCTCGGCTGGGGCGCCTACCAGCTGCGCCGGCGCGACCCGCTGGTCGACCTCCGGGTGTCAGCGCGCCGCCCGGTGCTGTTCACGAACCTGGCGTCGATCATGGTCGGCTTCGCGCTGTACGCGATGGCGTTGTCGTTCCCGCAGCTGCTGCAGGCGCCGGCGTCGACGGGCTACGGGCTGGGCCAGACCATGGTCGAGTCCGGGCTGACGCTCGCCCCGAACGGCCTGGTGATGATGCTGCTCTCGCCGGTTTCCGCGCGGCTGATCGCCCGGTTCGGCCCGCGCCCGACGCTGATGAGCGGCGCCCTGGTGATCGCCGTCGGGTACGCGTTCGCGATCGTGCTGATGGACAACGCGCTGGAGCTGATCACGGCGTCGGTGATCATCGGCGCGGGTGTCGGGATCGCGTACGCGGCGATGCCGGCACTGATCATGGGCTCGGTGCCGGTCACCGAAACGGCGTCCGCGAACGGCCTCAACTCGCTGATGCGCTCGGTCGGCACGGCGATCTCGAGCGCGGTGATGGCGGCGATGCTGGCCCAGCTGACGATCACCGTGGGCGGCCTGCCGGTGCCGTCGCTGTTCGGCTTCCGGGCGACGTTCGCGGTGGCGGCGTGCGCCGCGCTCGCGGGCGTGCTGCTCGCGGCGCTGGTCCCGAAGACGAAGGTGGCGCCGGAACTGGTCGCCGTCTAGTCCTTGCGCGCCACCAGGGCCAGGCCGCCGCACTCGACGGGGTTCGCCGGGACGTCCGCGGGGGAGTCGGGCCGCCACTCCGGGATGAAGACGATGCCCGGGTCGACGATCTCGAAGCCGTCCACCAGCGCGCGCAGTTCGTCGGCCGAGCGGGGCGTCACCGGGTTCGCGCTCTTCTGGTACATCGCCACGGCCCGCGCCGTCCCCGCGCTCTGCTGTTCCGGGGTCGCCGACGACATCGCCAGGTAGCTGCCGGGCGCCAGCGCGTCGCGGTAGGCGCCGATCAGCCGGGCCGGGTCGCGCTCGTCCGGGATGAAGTGCACGAACAACGCCATCACGACCATCACCGGCTGGTCGAGGTCCAGCATCATCTCGGTGGTCTCGTGCTCGAGGACGTCGTCCGGGAACTCGGCGTCGGCGTGCACCATGGCCGCGTTTTCGTTGTCTTCCAGCACGATCTCGCTGTGCGCGACGGCGACCGGCTCGTTGTCGACGTACACGACGCGCGAGGTCGGGTCGATCGACTGCGCGACTTCGTGGACGTGCCCCACCGTCGGCATGCCCGAGCCGATGTCGAGGAACTGCCGGATGCCCTGGTCCATCCCGAACCGGATCGCGCGGCGCAGCCACTGCCGGTTCAGCTGGGCCCGCTCCCGCGCGTTCGGCTGGGCGGCCAGCACCTGGTCGGCGAACATCCGGTCGACGGCGTAGTTGAGCTGCCCGCCGAGGATGTAGTCGTACACGCGCGCGGGGTTCGGCTTGTCGAGGTCGATGCCGCGCCGCGCGTACTCGTCTTCACTCATCGCCGCTCCATGATCGGTGGTGACGGCGAGGATAGCGGGTCACCCGATCAAGTGGCTCGTGTCGTTCAGCGTGTGCAGCGTCCGGTTGCCGAATCGGTCGTCTTCGTGCAGCACGGTGATGCCGCCGGCACTCGCCCGGAACGACGCGTACGCGCACGCCGTGACAGGCAGGCCCAGCCACGCCGCGACGACCCAGCTCAGCGAGCCGCCGTGCGTGACGACCACCTGGTGCTCGCCGGTCGCGGCGCGGATTTCGTCCACCGCGCGGTACACGCGGGTCACCCACTCGAGCTTGGTCTCGGCGCCCTCGATCCCTTCGTCGTGGTCGAGCCGTTCGCCCGTGGCCGGTGGCGGCACGAAACGCTCGTCGAGCCACGCCCGAGACCGTCCGCCCGCCTGGCCGTAGGACTTCTCGCGGAGGTCGCGCACGAGCGTGGGCTCGACGTCGAAGAGCCGCGCGATCGGCGACGCCGTCTCGACCGCGCGCCGGAGGTCGGAGCTGTACAACGCGATCCGCGCCGTCCGCGGGACGAGCTCGTAGAGCCGGGCGGCGACCGCCCCGGCGTGCAGGCGGCCACGGGCCGTCAGCGCGGAGTCGAACCAGCCGCCGACCCGGTTCTCGACGTGGTGGGTGGCTTCGGGGTGCGTTACGACGTAAACCCAGCGCACGGCTAATCCTTGCGGGCCACCAAAGCCAGCTGACTGGCCAGCTCCGGGTGGGCGCCGACCTCGGCGGGGTCGTCCGGGCGCCACTCCGGCGTGAACACGATCCCCGGCGGCACGAGCTCGAAGCCGTCCAGCAGCGCGCGCAGTTCGTCCTTCGACCGCGCGACGACTTCGGTGCCGCTCTTCCGGTAGAGCGCGGCCGCCTGGCGGACCTCCTCGCCCTGCCCCTCGAACGTCCCCGACGACAGCGCCAGGTAGCTGCCCGGCGCGAGGACGTCGCGGTAGGCGGCGATCAGCCCGGCGGGGTCGCGCTCGTCCGGGATGAAGTGGATGAACGCGGCCATGACGACCATCACGGGCCGGCCGAAGTCGATCAGCCGCTCGGTGGTGGGGTGTTCGAGGACCTCGTCCGGCAGCTCGGCGTCGGCCTGGACCATTTCGACGTTGTCGATGTCCTTCAGCACGATCTCGCTGTGCGCGACGGCCACCGGCTCGTTGTCGACGTAGACCACCCGGGCGGCCGGGTCGATGGCCTGGACCACCTCGTGCACGTGCCCGACGGTCGGCATGCCCGAGCCGATGTCGAGGAACTGCCGGATGCCCTGCTCGGCGCCGAAGCGCACCGCCCGGCGCAGCCAGCGCCGGTTCAGCAGGGCCAGGTCCTTCGCCTCCGGCCGCACCTCGAGGATCTTCTCGGCGAACATCCGGTCGATGGCGTAGTTGAGCTTGCCGCCGATCAGGTAGTCGTACACGCGCGCCGCGTTCGGCTTGTCGAAGTCGATCCCGCGCGCCGCGTGTTCGTCGGTCATCGCCGCTCCTCGCCGTCGGTGTGACGGCGAGGATAGCGGCCGTTCACTCCTTGCGGCCCACCAACGCCAGCCCGCCCGACAGCTCCGGCGGGTCCTCGAGCGGCCCGTCGGGGCGCCACTCCGGCGTGAACACGACGCCCGGCGGAAGGATCTCGAAGCCCTTCACCAGCGCGCGCAGTTCGTCGGGCGAACGCAACGTCAGGGGCGTGCCGCTCTTTTCGTACAGCGCGACTGAGCGCTGCGACTCCTCGCCCTGCCCTTCCCACGTGCCCGACGACAATGCCAGGTAGCTGCCCGGCGCGAGGACGTCGCGGTAGGCGGCGATCAGCCCCGCGGGGTCCCGCGAGTCCGGGATGAAGTGCACGAACGCCGCCATGATCACCATCACCGGCTCGCTGAAGTCCAGGAGGGCTTCGGTCGCCGGGGCCTCCAGGACTTCGGCCGGGTACTCGGCGTCGGCCTGGACCATCGCCGCGTTGTCGTTGCCCTCCAGCACGATCTCGCTGTGCGCGACGGCGATCGGCTCGTTGTCGACGTACACCACGCGCGACGTGGGGTCGACCTCCTGGACGACCTCGTGCACGTGCCCGACGGTCGGCATACCCGAGCCGATGTCGAGGAACTGCCGGACGCCCTGCTCCGCGGCGAACCGCGCCGCGCGCCGCAGCCACGCGCGGTTGACCAGCGCCATGTGCCGCGCGTTCGGCAGCACGCTGAGGATCCGGTCGGCGAACATCCGGTCCACGGCGTAGTTCAGCTCGCCGCCGATCATGTAGTCGTACACGCGCGCGGCGTTCGGTCTTTCGAGGTCGATGCCCCGCTTCGCGTGTTCGTCTTCGCTCATCGCCGCTCCCGGGCTCAGGGTGTGCCCGGGAGAATAGTCCGGTTCACAGCAGCGGCGGCACCACGGCGTCGATGAGGTGCGGTCCCGGCTCGGCGAAGGCGCGCTGCAGCTGCTCGGCCAGCTCTTCGGCCGTCGTCGCGCGGGTCGCCGGGACGCCCATGCCCTCCGCGATCTTCACGAAGTCCATGTCCGGGCGGGACAGGTCGAGCAGCTCGTTCGCCTTCGGGCCGCCCGACTCCGCGCCGACGCGCTGCAGCTCCATCCGCAGGATCGCGTACGCGCGGTTGTTGAGCAGCACCGTCGTGACGTTCAGGTTCTCCCGCGCCTGCGTCCACAGTGCCGAGATCGTGTACAACGCGCTGCCGTCCGATTGCAGGTTCAGCACCGGCCGGTCCGGTGCCGCGATGGCGGCGCCGGTCGCGACGGGCATGCCGTACCCGATCGCGCCGCCGGTCAGCGTCAGCACGTCGTGACGCGGCGCGCCGGCCGTCGCCATCGGCAGCATCAGGCCGGACGTGTTGGCCTCGTCGGCGATGATCGCGTTCTCCGGCAGCAGCGCCCCGATCACGTCGACCCAGTTCTGCGGGGTCAGCGGACCGCTGGACAGCGCGGGCCGGGACGCCTGCGCCAGCACGGGTTCGGTGTCCGCGGCGACGAGGTCGGCGACCTCGTTCAGCGCGCGCGTGACGTCCTG
Source organism: Amycolatopsis sp. NPDC004378 (assembly GCF_053602455.1). Taxonomy (NCBI): domain Bacteria; kingdom Bacillati; phylum Actinomycetota; class Actinomycetes; order Pseudonocardiales; family Pseudonocardiaceae; genus Amycolatopsis; species Amycolatopsis sp. NPDC004378. The sequence goes on along the minus strand of NZ_JBSGDR010000001.1, from coordinate 271,647 downwards.
GCCGACCGCGGCGAGGCTGTGCACCTGCGCGCCTTCGGGCACCAGGTCGCTCGGCTTGCCCGGGTAGGCGAAGAACGACACAGGCGCCTTCGTGCCCGCGACGACGAGGTGCTTGACCCCGTCGAGCTGGTAGGTGACCTGCTCCGCGAGGTAGCCGAGCCGCTCGATCGTCGGCAGGCCGGCACCGCGCTCCAGCCGCGCCGGGAACGTCTCGACGAACACCTTCGCGCCGGTCGCGGCCGCGATCCGGCCGGCGGCACGCAGGCCTTCCTCGCGGCACGCGCCGCCACCGATGAGCAGCGCGACCGGCTCGCCGGTGCCGAACACCGCGGCGACGTCCTTGACGGTCGTCGCGTCGACGGTCTGCGGAACGCGCGGCGGGATCGGCGCACACGTCTCGCCGCCTTCGCCCCACGAAGCGTCCGCGGGCAGGATCAGCGTCGCGACCCGGCCGGGCGCGTCCTGCGCCGCGGCGACCGCGGCGGCGGCGTCCGCTCCGACGTCCTTGGTGTGCTCTGAGCGGCGCACCCAGCCTTCGAGCGAGCTCGCGATGGACTCGATGTCCGACTCGAGCGGCGCGTCGTACTGCTTGTGGTAGGTCGCGTGGTCGCCGATGACGTTCACGATCGGCGTGTGCGCGCGGCGCGCGTTGTGCAGGTTCGCCAGGCCGTTGCCCAGGCCCGGGCCGAGGTGCAGCAGCGTCGCGGCGGGCTTGTCCGCGATGCGCGCGTAGCCGTCCGCAGCCCCGGTGACGACGCCTTCGAAGAGCGCGAGCACGCCCCGCATCTCCGGGACTGTGTCGAGCGCGGCGACGAAGTGCATCTCCGACGTGCCGGGGTTCGCGAAGCACACCTCGACACCGGCGTCGACCAGCGTGCGGATCAGGGACTGGGCGCCGTTCAGCTCACTCATGCGCACACCTCGCTGACGCTCGGCGCGGCCTGAGCGGCAAACGCAGTGTTGAATGATTCGTTCGCAAGCTCACTCATGCTGTTCCTTCGGGGAAGAGAACGCCGGGGTTGAGGATCCCGGCGGGGTCGAAGCTCTGCTTGATCCGGCGCATCAACTCGATCTTCGCCGGGTCTTCGAGGTCCTGGTGGTACTTCGCCTTGGAGCGGCCGAGACCGTGCTCGCCGGAGATCGCGCCGCCGAGTCCCATCGCGTGGGCGAAGATGTCGGTCAGGAGCTGCTTCCGCTTGTCCGCGTCCTTGCAGAAGATCGCGAGGTGGACGTTGCCGTCGCCGGCGTGCCCGCAGCCGAGCGCGCCGCCGCCGGCGGCCATCGCCAGCTCGCGCGCCTTGGTGATGAACTGCGGCATGGCCGTGCGCGGCACGACGACGTCGATCACGTCGTCGGCTCCGGCCGCCTTCGCGGTCCAGAAGGCCTTCTCGCGGGCTTCGATGAGCTTGCGCGCGGCGGGACCCTCGAGGACGTAGACGTCGGTCGCGCCGAGCTCTCCGAGCAGCTCGCCGACCGTCTCGACGTCCTCGTGCAGGCGTCCGTTGTCCCGGTTCTCCAGCGCCACCACGAGGTACGCCTCGCTGGTCTCGCGGATCTTGTCCGGGACGCCGAGCTCGAGCTTCTCGTTGTAGACGATCGCGGCCATCGTCATGTTGTCGATGTACTCGAGGATGTGCGGCGCGAGCCCGCTGGAAACGATCGCCGGCACCGCGGCCATCACCTGGCCGAAGTCGCCGAACGGGGCGAGCACCGTGGCGCCGTGCGTGAGCCGCGGGTACAGCTTGACGGTGATCTCGGTGGCCAGCGCGAGGGTGCCTTCAGAGCCGATGATCAGCTGCGTGAGGTCGTAGCCGGTGGAGATCTTCGACGTCTTGCCGCCGGTCCGGAGGATCTCGCCGGTCGGCAGCACGGCCTGCAGGCCGAGGACGTTGTTGCGCGTGACGCCGTACTTCACCGCGCGCATCCCGCCGGCGTTGGTGCCGACGTTCCCGCCGACACTCGCGCTCAGCTCGCCGGGGTAGACGGTGTAGCTCAGCCCCGCTTCGGCGGTCTTGGCGTCGAGTTCGGCGAGCGTCACACCGGGCTGCACAACGGCGACGTGGTTGCCGGTGTCGACTTCGAGTACCGCGTTCATCCGCTCGAAGGAGATCAGCAGGCCGTCGCTCTGCGGGCGCGCGGCGCCTGAGAGTCCGCTTCCCGAGCCTCGCGCGGTGACAGGCACGTTGTGCTCCGAAGCAGCCTTCAGCAGCTCCGCGACTTCTTCGGGGGTTGCCGGCTTCGCGACGTACGAAGGCTTCTGCGGCTCCGTGGTCAACGCTTCGTCGTGCGCGTAGTCCTCGGAAATCGCCTCACCGGTCAGCAGGTTCTTGTCCCCGACGATCTCGGCCAGCCGTGCCGCCACGTCGCCCATCGACAGCCTCTCCTCCGCACCGTTGCTGTGGTTACCGCAGCGTAGTACGTACCGCCGGTACGCCGCTATGAAGGTTTTTCACATTAGCGCGGAGCGGTCCGGGCGGGCGCCTTCGCGACGCCCGCCCGGACCGCCGGGATCAGCCGATCGGCCACGGCGGACGGCAGTCCTGCCGCGGCAGCTCGATCGACGAGTTCGTGTACACGCCGTCGGCGAGGGTGTTCTCCATGATCGGGCGTTCGACGTAGCACCAGTGCTGCGCGAAGTAGCCGCCCGGCGCTTCGGGTGTGTCGAAGTGGCACACCCCGTCGGTCTGGATGCAGTAGCGGATGTACGGGATGCCGCCGAAGTCCGTCCGCCCCGGACCGAACGAGACGTACCCCCCGAACGGCGACGGTGCGCCCGCGCCCTGCGGGATCACCGCGCTGATCCCGCGTCCCGGCGGGCCGACCGGCTGCATCGGGTCGGCGTAGAGCTTCGCGTTGAAGTGGCCCTTGTCGACGTCGACGACGCCGTCCGCGATGTCGTTCAGCAGGAAGTTCGCGACGATCGCGCCCTGCGAGTACCCGACGACGGTGAATTCGCCGCCCGGGTCTTCGTGGAACGAATCCTGCGCGACGCGCTTCGCCTCTTCCCGGCCGATGGCGACGCTCTGGTCCATCGGCGTCTGGCCGCACGGCCCCGGCAGCCCGGACGCGCCGGCCGGGTAGTTCACGACCTTGCGGATCCCGCCGCGCAGCCACGCTTCCTGGTACTGGTCGGCGTTCCCGTTGCAGGTGCCGCCGATCAGGATGTAGTAGTGCGCGCCGTCGGCGTGGGCGGCCGGCACGGCCACGAAGCCGGTGACGAGCGCCGCCACCGCCGCCCCGATCAGCGAAAGCCGTTTCAGGTTTTTCATTGCGCAGTCCCCTCCGTCAGTTGATCACTGCGGCGGCGACGTTAGGGAGGGCCGATGAAATCCCGATGAAACCTGTGATCAGGCGGTTACAGATCAGGATTTAGCTGTGACTAAATCTCTGGCGGGTGACGGCCAGGCGCGTGAACCTTTCCGGCATGACATCGACGTACACCTTCGAAGACGGCTTTTCCGTGCGGCGGCTGGGTTTCGGCGCCATGCGGCTGACCGAATGGGATCACGTCCCCGACGGTGCCGCGGCGGTCGCGCGCCGCGCGGCCGAGCTAGGGGTGACGTTCTTCGACACCGCCGACGCGTATGACCTGGGCTTGAACGAGGAACTGCTCGCCGACGCCCTCCATCCGTACGAGGGACTGTTCATCGCGACGAAGTGCGGTCACGCGCGCCCGAGCCGCGGCGAGTGGGTGCCGCTCGGCCGGCCCGAATACCTGCGGCAGCAGGCGGAGCTTTCGCTGCGGCGCCTGCGCGTCGAGCGGCTCGACCTGCTGCAGTTGCACCGGCTGGACCCGAAGGTCCCGCTCGCCGAACAGGTCGGCGCGCTCGCCCGGCTGCGGGACGAAGGCAAGGTCGCCCGGATCGGGTTGTCCGAGGTCACCGTCGCGCAGCTGACCGAAGCGCGGGCCGTCGCACCCATCGCGAGCGTCCAGAACCGCTACAACCTGACTGACCGCGGCTCCGAAGACGTCCTCGCCTACTGCGAGCGTGAAGGGATCGCGTTCGTGCCCTGGCTGCCGATCGCGCGCGGTGACCACGCGGCGGCGGGCGGAGTGCTCGGAAAGGTCGCGGCCGACCTCGGAGCGACACCCGCCCAGGTGTCGCTCGCGTGGTTGCTGCGTCGAGCGCCGGTGGTGCTCCCGATTCCCGGGACGTCGTCGCTCGCGCACCTCGAGGAAAACTGTGGTTCCGCCGGGATCACGCTTTCCGACGACGATTTCGCACAGTTGGGGAAACTCGCGTAAAAACGGCCCGGCCGCGGTTTCCCGCGGCCGGGCGTCCGGTTCCGGCCTGCCTCAGACGAGCCAGCCGAGAACGTGCGCCAGGTGCGCCAGCGCGCCGGAGATGATGTCGTGGCAGTAGTGGGCGTGCTGGGCGAACATCTGCATGGAATGACTCCTTGTCGAATAACTCATTGATTCCCTGGAGAGCTCCCCGTGGGGAGCGGAATCAGGTTTTCACCGTGCTGGCGACGTGTCAAAGAGTCATTTCCGGGAGACCCCGGCGCCGCGGAATCTTCCCATACTAAACATGTAATCCCTTCGTGTTCGACGCCGGGGTGCCCGCTTCGGCGGTCCACCACTGTGGGTAGCAGGGCGAGCGAACATCACTGTCGGTAATGCTGACCTTGATCCGGCATCCCGGGTAGGCGCGTAGCTCGATCCGGTGATCACCAGCCACGAAAAGTGAAATCGCAGTGATCACCCTTTCGAGTGGCTCCGGACATGGGAAAGGGGACGCCGGATGCGGTCACCGCACCCGGCGTCCCCTTGCCGGACAGGGGATTCAGGCTCGCGCGAACGAGAGCGTCTCGCCCTCGACACCCCGCAGCCAGAGGTCCTGCGCGGCCGCCGCCATCTCGGCGAGGCCCTCCTCGATCGTGGCGAACACGTTGCCGGGCACCCAGCCCGCGTCGCCGTTGATCAGCAGGTTGTTGCGCCCGTAGAAGATCGCGAGGTCGGTGGCGCCCTGGTCACCGTGGGCCTCGCTGCCTTCGTCGTAGCCGTACGCCGGGTTGCCGATCTCCCAGGCCTCGAAGCCGAAGTACACGACGTCACCCGGGATCGGCGTGATCGTCGGGTTCTCCCGGCCGGGCTTCGGGTCCGCGAAGGGCTTCACGAGCGTGTAGACCTCGTTGCGCGCGTACTTCGCGTGGTAGGCCGAGCCGCTCTGCGGCAGGGCGTCCCACACCGCGCGGCACGTCCGCGGCGCTTCGTCGTCCAGCAATCGGGCACGGCAGGAAACACCGCGCTTGTCGAGCGTGATCGTGATGTACCGGGCCATGCTCAGCTCCCCGTGACGGACGCGACGACGTCGCCCCAGATGCGCAGCGCGTCGTCGACCTGCTCGGCGTTGACGATCAGCGGCGGCACCATGCGGACGACGTTCATGTACGGCCCGCACGTGAGCAGCAGCAGGCCGCTCTTCGAGGCCGTCTGCTGCGCGGCCGCCGCGGTCGCGGCGTCGGGCTCGCCGTCGGCGGTGGTGAACTCGGAGCCGACCAGCAGCCCGAGACCGCGCACCTCGCCGATCGCCGGCGTCTTGTCCGCGATCACCCGCGCGCCTTCGAGCAGCTGACGCCCGCGCTCGGCGGCGTTCTCGACGAGGTTCTCCTGCTGGATGACCTCGAGCGTCGCGATCGCCGCGGCGCACGACACCGCGTTGCCGCCGTACGTGCCGCCCTGCGAGCCCGGAAGCGCTTTCGCCATCAGCTCCTGCGAAGCGGCGATGCCCGACAGCGGGAAGCCGCTCGCCAGGCCCTTCGCGATGAGGACGATGTCGGGGGAGACGTCGAAGTGGTCGTGCCCCCAGAACTTGCCGGTGCGGCCGAAGCCGGTCTGGATCTCGTCGACGACCAGCAGGATGCCGTGCCGGTCGGCGCGCTCGCGCAGGCCGGCCATGAACTCGGTGTTCGCCGGGACGTACCCGCCCTCGCCGAGCACCGGCTCGACGAAGATCGCGGCGGTCTCGTTCGGCGCGCTGACCGTCTGGAACAGGTAGTCCAGCTCCCGCAGCGCGAACTTCGTCGCGGTCTGCTCGTCCCAGCCGTAGTGGTAGGCGTAGGGGAACGGCGCGACGTGCACGCCTGCCATCAGCGGGCCGATGCCGGCGCTGAACCGCGTCCCGGACGTCGTCATGCTCGCCGCGGCGACGGTCCGGCCGTGGAAGCCACCCTGCATGACGATGACGTTCGGGCGCTTCGTCGCCTGCCGCGAAAGCCGCAACGCCGCTTCGACGGCTTCGCTGCCGGAGTTCGAGTAGAAGAGCGAGTCGAGCCCCCTGGGCAGCACGTCGCCGAGGCGCCGGGTCAGCTCCAGCAGCGGCTGGTGCATCACCGTCGTGTACTGCCCGTGGACGAGCTTGCCGATCTGCTCCTGCGCGGCCCGCACGACGTGGGGATGGCAGTGCCCGGTGCTCGTGACGCCGATGCCGGCGGTGAAGTCGAGGTGGCGTTTGCCGTCGACGTCGTAGAGGTAAACCCCTTCACCGTGGTCGACCACGACGGGCGTTGCCTGCTTGAGCAGCGGAGATAGCTGGGCCATGGCAGCGTGCTCCTAGGTCGGTTGAGCGGGTTGTCGATTGTTGACAATATCCATAGCATGGCCCTCGGGACAACACGTGAGGAGCAGTCGGGATGAGCACGAGCACCGAGTCCGGCGTCGTCGACGCGGTCGGCAAGGAACTGTTCATCGGCGGCAAGTGGGTCGCCGCCGCGTCCGGGAAGACGTTCCCGGTGGTCGACCCGGCCACCGGCAAGGAGCTGTGCCAGGTCGCCGACGCCTCCCCGGCGGACGGCGTCGCGGCGCTGGACGCCGCCGTCGCCGCGCAATCGGACTTCGCGAAGATGGCGCCGAGGGAACGCGGCGAGATCCTGCGCCGCGCGTACGAGCTGCTGATGAAGCGCCAAGACGAGCTGGGCCTGCTCATGACGCTCGAGATGGGCAAGCCGCTCGCCGAGTCGAAGGGTGAGATCGCCTACGCCGCCGAGTTCTTCCGCTGGTTCGCGGAGGAGGCCGTCCGCATCGACGGCGGCTTCGCCACCGCCCCGAACGGCGTCGGCCGGTTCCTCATCACGAAGCAGCCGGTCGGGCCCACGCTGCTGATCACGCCGTGGAACTTCCCCATGGCGATGGGCACCCGCAAGATCGGCCCGGCGATCGCCGCGGGCTGCACGTCGGTGATCAAGCCCGCCGCGCAGACGCCGCTGTCGATGCTCGCGCTGGCCGGCATCCTCGCCGAGGCGGGGCTGCCCGAGGGCGTGCTCAACGTCATCACGACGAGCGACTCCGGCGGCGTGATGGAGCCGCTGATCCGCGACGGCCGCGCCCGCAAGCTCTCCTTCACCGGCTCCACCGGCGTCGGGCGGAAGCTCCTCGAACAGTGCGCCGACAAGATCCTCCGGACGTCCATGGAGCTGGGCGGCAACGCGCCGTTCCTGGTCTTCGAAGACGCCGACATGGACGCCGCCATCGACGGCGCGATGCAGGCGAAGATGCGCAACATCGGCGAGGCGTGCACCGCGGCGAACCGCTTCTACGTGCAGCGCGGCGTCGTGGAGGAGTTCTCGCGACGGCTGACCGAGCGCATGCAGGCCCTGCCGATGGGTCGCGGCACCGAGAAGGACGTCGTCGTCGGCCCGCTGATCGACGAGAAGGCCGTCGACAAGGTGACGGAACTGGTCAAGGACGCCACCGACCGCGGCGCGCGCGTGCTCACCGGCGGCGCCGGCGTCGACGGGCCCGGCCACTTCTACCAGGCCACCGTGCTCACCGATGTCCCGCAGGACGCGCGGCTGACGCACGAGGAGATCTTCGGGCCGGTCGCCCCGATCACGCCGTTCGACACCGAAGAAGAGGCGGTGGCGAAGGCGAACGACACCGAGTTCGGTCTGGTTTCCTACGTGTACACCAGCGACCTCAAGCGCGCGCTGCGCGTCTCCGAGGCCCTCGAAGCCGGCATGATCGGCCTCAACCAGGGCATCGTGTCGAACCCGGCGGCGCCCTTCGGCGGGATCAAGCAGTCCGGGCTCGGTCGCGAGGGTGGCTCGGTGGGCATCGAAGAGTTCCTGGAGACCAAGTACATCGCGGTGGCCCTGTGACGGCCTACCGCATCGCGAGCATCCCCGGCGACGGGATCGGCGTGGACGTCACGGTCGAGGCCCGCAAGGTCCTCGACCGGGCGTCCGCGCTCTTCGGCTTCTCGTTGGAGTGGACGGAGTTCGACTGGAGCTGCGAGCGGTACGCGCAGCTCGGGGCGATGATGCCGGAGGACGGCGTCGAGCAGCTCTCGGCGTTCGACGGGATCCTGCTCGGCGCGGTCGGCTTCCCGGGCGTTCCGGACCACGTTTCGTTGTGGGGCCTGCTGATCCCGCTGCGGCGCGCGTTCCAGCAGTACGTCAACCTGCGGCCGGTGCGGTTGCTGCCGGGGACGACATCCGTGCTGGCCGGGCGCAAGGCCGAGGAGTTGGAGCTCGTCATCGTCCGGGAGAACTCCGAAGGGGAGTACTCCGCGATCGGCGGCCGGCACAACGCCGGGCGGCCGGACGAGTTCGTGCTGCAGGAGTCGGTGTTCACGCGCGTCGGCGTTTCGCGGATCATCCGGTACGCGTTCGAGCTGGCGCGCACGCGGTCTTCGCGCGTCTGCTCGGCGACGAAGTCCAACGGCCTGATCCACTCGATGCCGTTCTGGGACGAGATCTTCGCCGAGATCGCGGCGGAGTACCCGGATGTCCACAGTGAACAGATGCACGTGGATGCGCTGGCAGCACGCATGGTCCAAGCGCCGGACCGGCTCGACGTCATCGTGGGGTCGAACCTCTTCGGTGACATCCTGAGCGACCTGGCGGCCGCGATCACCGGCGGACTCGGCATGGCGCCGTCCGGCAACATCAACCCATCGGGTGAATATCCGTCGATGTTCGAGGCGGTCCACGGGAGCGCTCCGGACATCGCGGGGCAAGGGATCGCCAACCCCGTGGCCCAGGTCCTGGCGGCCGCGATGCTGGTCGAACACCTGGGCGAAACCGTTGCCGCGCAAGCGATCCGGGCCGCGGTGGACCGGGTGCTCGACGAGGGCCGGGTCCGCACGCCGGACCTCGGCGGCACGGATACCACAGAGCGGCTCGGCACGGCGGTGGCCGAAGCGCTGGGCTGAGTTTTTGTCGGTGCCCTCCGGCACGGTGGTCGCGAACCCACCGAGGGGGAGGAGACATCGATGTGCTGGCACTGCGAAAACCCGGACCGGCCCCGGTCCGAATACCTGACCCTGCTGCGGGAAGGCGTGGCGGACCGGGGCTGGCTCGTGCAAGGCGTGGACGACGCCGGTGCGGATCCACCGTGGGCCTACACGATCGGCCTGAGCGCGTACGGTCTGCCCGAACTGGTCGTCACCGGCCTGCCGCTGACGGAATGCGCCGAACTGCTGAACGACCTGGCAGCGCACGCGCTGCACGCGTCGCCACCCGCGGCGGGCGAACGCATCCCGCTGCGGGGCGGGCCGCTGATCGAGGTGGTCGCGGTGGCGGACCCGCCGGCCCACCTGGTGTTCGCGGCGGCCCTGTACGGCCCGGAAATCCTTGCGCTGCAACTGGTCCACGTGGACGAGCGCGGCCGCTGGCCGTGGTCGCCCGGGCACCTGGGCGGCCAGCCGGTCCTGGGGGTGCGCCATGCGCGCTGACTGCGGATGCGGCGTCCCGGCCAACTGCTTCCCGGAACCCGTGCCGGCCGTCCACGCACGTGTACCGCCCTCCCGGGTGCGCGGGCCGATCCACGTGCGGGTGCCGATCCGGCCGGCACGCGGCGAGGCCTTCAAAGCACGGGTGTCGGAGTTCCGTTCACGCGTTGCCCGGCACCGGCGGGGCTTGTCCCTCCCGGAGGCTCGTGCCCGGCGCGAGCCGCTGCACGGCGTCCTCCATGTGGGCCTCGAGAAGCGCCAGCGCGGTTTCTTCGTCTCCGTCACGAAGCGCCTGGATGAGCTTCGTGTGCTCGTCCACGCGCTCCTCGACCCGCTGGTAGGTGCTCTGGAGCGCGGTCAGGCACATCCGGGTCTCGATGAGCAGGGTCCGAGCCATCCGGACGAGCCGTTTGCTCCCGGAAGCGTTGATGAGAGCCTCGTGGAACCTGAGGTCCGCGGTGGAGAGTGCGGTGGGGTCGTCTTCGCTCGCGGCGGTCGCCATCTCGGCGACGGTGTGTTCGAGCAGGCCGGCGATCCGGTCGCGGTCGCCGCCACGGATGGCGCGCACCATGGCCGCCCGTTCGATCGCCCAGCGAGCTGCATAGATGTCGTAGACGTCGCCCGGCTCGAGGTCGATCACGAACAGGCCGCGGTGCCGTTCGCTGCGCAGGAGCCCTTCGGACACCAGGTGCTGCATCGCTTCCCGGAGCGGCCCCCGTGACACCTGGAACCGTGACGCCAGCTCGGTTTCGCCGAGCTGGGTCCCGGGCGGGAGGGCGCCGGTCATGATCGCGTCGCGCAGCTGGCGCGCGATCACCGCGGCCGTCGACTCGCGGCTGACCGGCTCGATCTCGGGCAGCATGCCCGGCGGGAGGGCCATGTCAGGCGCTCCCGTCCGGCAGGTGCCGGAACAAGGCGCCGAGCGAGCGGACGAGCCGGTGCTGCCCGGTCAGGCGCAGGCCCTCCCAGACGGTCACCTGGTTGGCGGTCAGCACGGGCTTGCCGAGCGCCTCCTCGATCGCGTTGATCTCGCCGAGGGTGCGCATGGCGGTGTCCGGCACGAGGACGGCGTCGGCGTCCGGGTGGTCGTGGCGCACGGCGAGCTCGACGACGGCTTCCGCGCTCATCGCGCCGACTTCGGCGGCCGTGATGATGTCCGCGCTGGCCATCGAGACGACCTCGATGCCGCCGGCGTTGAGGAAGGCCACGAACAGGCGGGCGATGTCGTCCGGGTAGCTGGCGGCGACGGCGACCCGCTTGACGTCCAGGGCGCGCGCGGCGTGCACGAACGCGAAGGAGGTGCTGGAGGCCGGGACCCCGGCGACGGCGGTGAGGCGGTCGGCCTGGTCGCGCGCGCCGTCCCAGCCGTAGACGAAGCTGCCGCTGGTGCAGGCCCAGATGACGGCGTCCGGCTCGTGCTTCTTGAGCAGGGCGGCGCCGTCGGCGAGGCGGGTTTCGCTGCCGAGGTCGAGCAGTTCGGCGACGGCGTGCTTGTCGGTGCCGTAGATGTGCTCGACCGGGAGGCGGATGTCGCCCTCGTCGGCGGCCGCGCCACCGAGCAGCTGCTCGGCCAGCGGGTAGTCGTCTTCGGCCGCGTGGTCGGGGTAGATGAAGCCGATGGTGGGCACGGAACCTCCGGAGGGACGCAAATTGTCGACAATCCTAGAGGGATGGTCAAGGAACACCTTCACGACTGGCCGGGAAACCCGCGATCGGCTCACGAACCCGCCGACCCTCCGCCGGGTCCGCGGGCGAGCCGGGGCGGATTCCCCGGAGCCGTCTCTCACGACACGTCACGCAGCCACTTCCCTGGTCCGACGATGGGGAGGTGCATGCGGCGCAGGCACGCCCACATGGTCAGCTGGTTGGCCGTGAGCACCGGCTTGCCGAGCGCGGCTTCCAGCGGCTCGATCAGGTCGTAGGTGGGGAGGTTCGTGCAGCTGACGAAGATCGCCTCGGCCTGGCTGTGGTCCGCGGCGAGGATGCGCTCGGCGATGGTCCGGTAGCTGACCTTCCAGATGCCGCCGCCCAGCCCGAGGTGGTCGCTGGCGACGGTCTCGACGTTCAGCTCGCCGAGGAAGTCGTGCAGGGCCTGGGTGAGGTCGCCGTCGTAGGGCGTCAGCACCGAGACGCGGTGCAGGTCGAGCTGGTGCAGCACCTCGGCCAGCGCGCCGGAGGTGGTGACGGCGTCCGGCGCGCCGGCGTCGCAGATCGCCTTGGTCAGCGAGCGCTCGTAGTCGACGCCGTTGACGAAGCTGCCCGAAGTGCAGAGGTAGGCGACGACCTCGGGCTCGACGTGCAGCACGTCGCGCGTCGCGCTGGCCAGGTGGTGGCTGTCGCTGACGAGGCGGGCCATCTCCATGCTGACCGGCACCGGCTCGTACGGCGTCCGCGCGAGGTGGAGGGAAACCTCCATCGGGACCCAGCGCCAGAGCTCGCGCTCCAGCGCGAGGTCGAAGGGCGCGATGACGCCGATGCCCCGTTGCGCCAGCGGGCCTTCGAACGCCAGGAAGTCGAAATCCAAGGCTCAGCCTCCGGAATACGTCTGTACTCGATGACACGTCCGGTGCTCCGGGGGTCGTTCCTCGGATTGTTGACAATCATACGAGCCACTCTTACCGTGTCAACGTGATCGCCGCGGAAACCCAGGAAACCCCGGTCCTGGCGGTGCTCTGTGGCGAGCACCGCCCACCGGACATGCGTGCTGTCGAATCCGGGGCGGTCGTGCGTTACACGGACGCGGCCGGCCTGGCGGAAGCGCTGTCCGGAGCGGACGCGCTCTTCGTCTACGACTTCCTCTCCACCGCCGTCCCGAGTGCCTGGCACGCGGCCGATCGCCTGCGCTGGCTGCACATCGCGAGCGCCGGTGTCGACCCGGTGCTGTTCCCCGGACTGGTGGAGAGCGACGTCGTCCTGACCAACTCTCGAGGAGTGTTCGACGACGCCATCGCGGAGTACGTGCTGGGGGTCGTCCTCGCGTTCGCGAAGGACTTCGCGCGGTCGCACGACCTGCAGCGCGAGGGCCGCTGGCTGCACCGCGAGAGTGAACGGATCGCCGGGCGCGAGGTGGTCGTCGTCGGCACCGGGCCGATCGGCCGGGCCATCGCGCGGCTGCTGCGCGCGGCCGGGATGCGGGTGAGCGGTGCCGGCCGCCGGGAACGCGCCGGCGACCCGGACTTCGGCGTCGTGCACGACTCCGCGCGGCTCACCGAGTTCCTGCCGCAAGCCGACTACGTCGTCGCCGTCGCGCCGCTGACCGAGCACACCAAGGGCATGTTCGACGCGCGCGCGTTCGCGGCGATGAAGCCGTCGGCGCGGTTCGTCAACGTGGGCCGGGGTGAGCTGGTCGTGACGTCGGACCTGGTCGACGCGCTGGAGAAACAGACCATCGCCGGCGCCGCGCTCGACGTGTTCGACACCGAGCCGCTGCCGCCCGACAGCCCGCTGTGGAGTATGCCGGACGTGCTGGTCTCGCCGCACATGTCCGGCGACTTCATCGGCTGGCGGAACACGCTCGTCGAGGTGTTCAGCGAAAACTTCCGCCGCTGGCAGGCTGGGGAGCCGCTGCGCAATGTCGTCGACAAGACGCTCGGCTACGTGCCGTCGGGGAACCAGGGAGCCGGATGAACGACAGGATGCTGACCGCCAGTGAGCTCGTGGCCGCCTATGCGACCGGCGAGCTTTCACCGATCGAGGCGACGCAGAACGCGCTGCAGGCCATCGAAGCCCGCGACGGCGAGTGCAACGCCTACTGCCTCGTTGACGCCGACCGCGCGCTGGAGCAGGCGAAGGCGTCGGAGGTGCGCTGGCGGGACGGCAACCCGATCGGCTGGCTCGACGGCGTCCCGGCGTCGATCAAGGACATGTTCCTCACCCAGGGCTGGCCGACCGTCCGGGGCTCGAAGAGCATCAGCCCGGACCAGCCGTGGGACGTCGACAGCCCGGTCGCCGCGCGGATGCGCGAAGCCGGCCTGGTGGTTCTGGGCAAGACGACCACGCCGGAGATCGCGTGGAAGGGCGTCACCGACAGCCCGCTGTGCGGCATCACGCGCAACCCCGTCGACCCGTCGAAGACGGCAGGCGGGTCGAGCGGCGGCAGCGCCGCGGCCGTCGCGGCGGGCATGGGCGAGCTCTCCGTCGGCACCGACGGCGGCGGCTCGGTGCGGATCCCCGCGTCGTTCTGCGGGATCGTCGGGCTCAAGCCGACCCACGGCCGCATCCCGCTCTTCCCGGCGAGCCCGTTCGGCCCGCTTTCGCACGCCGGCCCGATGGCGCGGTCGGTGGACGACACCGCGCTGCTGCTGGACGTCCTGTCGATCCCCGACCACCGCGACCCGGCCGCGTTGGCGCCGCCGGTGGCGTCGTTCCGCGAGGCGGTCCGGCGGGACGTGCGCGGCCTGATCGCCGCGTTCTCGCCGACGCTCGGGTACGTCGACGTCGACCCGGAGGTGGCGGCGGTCGTCGCGGCAGCGGTCCGCGCGCTCGGCGACGCGGGCCTCCAGATCGAGGAGACCGATCCCGGGTTCGCCGACCCGAAGCCGGCGTTCGACATCCTGTGGTCGTCGGGCGCGGCGAAGCTGCTCAGCACGTTCCCTCCGGGGTCCGAGGAGCAGACGGACCCGGGCCTGCGCAAGGTGTGGGAGCTCGGCAAGAAATGGAGCGCGAGCGACTACCTCGACGCGACCGCCGAGCGGGCCGCGCTGGGCATCCTGATGGGCGAGTTCCACACGCGCTACGACGTGCTGATCACCCCGACGGTCCCGATCGCGGCGTTCGAAGCCGGCCATGACGTGCCGCCGGGCAGCGGGCTGAGCGAATGGCCGGAGTGGACGCCGTTCACGTATCCGTTCAACATGACCCAGCAGCCGGCGATCAGCGTGCCGGCCGGCCACACGTCGGCGGGGCTGCCGGTGGGCCTGCAGATCGTCGGCCCGCGGCATTCGGACGACCTCGTGCTGGCGGTCGCGAAGCTGCTCGAAGAGGTGCGGCCCTGGGCGCCCGCCTGACCACACGTGAGGGTGAAACCGTGGCCGTGGCGGGGAAAGCTGTGCCACTGTCGGCCGGGTGAACGCTGAAGGCTGGCGGTACGAGCGCGCCATTCCGACCGTGGACAGCGCCGGCGAACCGACCAGCGTGGTGGTCGGCCTGATCGAGCAGGGCGACCGCTTGACAGCGGCGTTGCGCGTGGGCGACGGCCAGGCCGCGCTGGTCCCGTTGGAGACGGGCGGCGAACTGCTGAAGGTGCTCCGGGAGACGCTGGAGAGCTGGTGGCGCATCGACGGCCACCGTGACCTGACGCCGGAGCCCCGCGCCGGCCGTTAGGGCGTCCTCCGGCCCGAAGGTGCCTGTGGCAGTCTGCGGCCATGACGAGCGAACGCTACTTCGAGGACTACGTCCCGGGCGAAACCCACGACTGCGGCAGCGTCGAGGTGACCGAAGCCGAGATCCTCGAGTTCGCCCGGCGCTACGACCCGCAGAGCTTCCACGTCGACCCGGCCGCCGCGGCGGCCGGGCCGTTCGGTGGGCTGATCGCGAGCGGCTGGCACACCGCGAGCCTGATGATGCGGCTCTTCGCCGACCACTACCTGTCCGCGGTGTCCAGCCTGGGCAGTCCCGGCATCGACGAGCTGCGCTGGCCTCGCCCGGTGCGGCCGGGTTCGGTGCTGCGGCTGCGGGCGACCGTCGTCGAGGCCCGGCTCTCGCGCTCGAAGCCGGACCGGGGGCTGGTGCGCACGCGCATCGAGTTCGTCGACGCCGAGGACGAGGTCGTCTTCAGCGCGAGTGCGCTCAACCTCATGCTGGTGCGGCCGAACTGACCGGCGCGTGGCGGGCCAGCCTGCGCACCTGCGGGTTGAGCAGCACCACCGCGGTCGCGCCGACGACCAGGGCCGCGCCGCCGACGAGCGTCGCCGTGCGGCCGGCGTGCTCGGCCAGCGGGCCCGCCGCGATCTGGCCGAGCGGCATCGCGACGAACGAGCCGAGCATGTCGTAGGAGTAGACGCGCGCGAGCTTCTCGGGCGGGATGTTCTCCTGCAGCGACACGTCCCAGGCGACGCCGAACTGCTCGATCGCGACACCCGCGAGGAACATCGCGAACAGCAACGGCAGCAGGTAGGGCGTCTGGCCGAGGGCGAGCATCGGCAGCGCGTCGACCACGACCAGCGCGACGCCGATCAGCAGCATCCGCCGGGGCTGCCAGCGTGCCGCGATGACGCCGCCGAGCAGCGACCCGGCCGTCTGCACGGCCAGCGCGAGGCCCCAGCCGGTGCGGCCGAAGGTGTCGTCGGCGACCAGCGGGCCGACGACCAGCAGCGCGCCGGCGTTGACCGCGTTGACGATCATGAACTGCAGCACCACCAGCCAGACCCACGATCGGGCGCGGAACTCCCGCCAGCCTTCGGCCAGTTCGGCGATCGGACGGCTGCCGGGGATGCGTTCGCCGCGCGGCAGCCGGATGCGGCGGTACGACAGCGCGGCGGCGAGGAAGAGGACGGCGTTGCCGCCGAGCGCCCACCCGGAGCCGGCGAAGGCGACGAGGACGCCGGCGAGCCCGGCCCCCGCGATGCGGCCCGCGTTCGAGAGCAGTCGGACGAGCGCGTTCGCCTGGCCGAGCAGTGGCGCGGGCACGGTCAACGGTGTCAGCGACGCGGCCGCGGGCAGCGAGATCGCCGAGACGGCGCCGTTGACCAGGCTGAGCCCGACCAGCAGCGGCACGGACGCGAACCCGCAGAGGACGCTCGCGGCGATGGCGGCCTGCGTGAGCGCGGCGGCGGTCTCGGTGCCCTGCAGGATGACGGACCGCGGCAACCGGTCGGCGAGCATCCCGCCGAAGAGCACGAGCAGCACGTTGGCGAGCGATCGCGCCCCGACGACGATCCCGAGGGCGACGGCCGAGCCGGTCAGGTCCACGACGGCGAAGGCCAGGGCGAAGGGGGCGACGGCGTTGGCGAAGTCGGCGAACGTGCGGCCGGTGACGAGGGCGCGGAAGCGCGACTCTCTCAGCGGCGCGAACAGCGGGGTGTTCACGGCAGTGGCTCCGGGGAGTGGGACAGGCCGAGGTGCGCGGTCCGTGGGGTGCTCACGGCGGCTCCGGGGCGTCGGGGATCTGACTGCGAAGGGGTGCGGGTTCCGGCGGGGAGTGCCTTCGACGTAGCGCTCACGGCGACCTGTCCACTGACGGACCGGCCTCGGCCAGCTCGAACAGTGCGACGCTCGCGCTGACGCGGACCGTCCCGGGGGTGCGCGGGGGCTGGGCCGCGGCGTGGAGTTCCCCACTCAGTGCGGACGCCTGCTTCAGCAGCCCGGCCCACACCTCCGGGTCGACCCACAGCTCCGCGTCCGTCAGCGACGCCGGCTGCTCCGGCGCGCGTTGCGCGGCACGGCGGAGCAGCTCTTCCGCGATCGCCTTCGTCAGGAGGACCGTCTCCGCCGGGTCGCGGGTGGTCAGCCGCTTGCCCGATTCCGGGTCGTGGCGGTAGCGCCTGGCCCGGCCGCCGCGGATCGTGACCTCTTCCGCGACCTCCAGGAGGCCGGCCTCGTGCAGGCGGCGCACGTGGTAGCTCGTGTTCGCCTGCGTCTCGCCCAGTTCGCGCGCCGCTTCGGCCGCGCTCAGGGCCGTACCCGTCAGGAGCGACAGGATGCGCATGCGGAGCGGGTGCGCCAGCACTCGCAGGTTGTCGTGGGGCATGGCGCCAGTCTGCCACGACCATCAAAGAGTTATTGGGGGGTTTCGTTAACCGGGATTAACGCGCCAGTCGTCCGATGTCTGTGCTGTGCTGGACGCATGCGCAGGACGATCTTGGGCCGCAGCGGCCTCGAAGTGTCGAAGATCGCCTTCGGCACCTGGCAGCTCGGCGGCGACTGGGGCGCGTTCGACGAGGACACCGCCGTCGCGGCCATCCACCACGCGCGCGACCTCGGCGTCACCTTCTTCGACACCGCCCAGGCCTACGGTCGCGGCCGCTCCGAGGTGCTGCTCGGGCGCGCCCTGAAGCACCGGGACGACGTCGTCGTCGCCACCAAGGGCGGCATCAACCCGCGTGCCGAGCGGCCGCGCGACTCCCGTCGCGCCTGGCTGACCCAGGGGCTCGACCAGAGCCTGCGGAACCTGCAGCGCGACCACATCGACCTCTACCAGGTGCACTGGCCCGACCCCGACACCCCGGCGGCCGACGTCGCGGGGCTCATGCGGGAGTTCGTCGACGCCGGGAAGATCCGGCACGTCGGTGTCTCGAACTACACCGCGGACCAGCTCGCGGACTTCGGCGTGGCGGAGACGCTGCAGCCGCCCTACCACCTGTTCCGGCGCGGCATCGAGACCGACCCGCTGCCGTACGCGCGCGAGCACGACATCGGTGTCTTCGTCTACAGCCCGCTCGGCAGCGGCCTGCTCACCGGTGCGCTCACGCCGGACACGACGTTCGAACCCGCGGACTGGCGCTCGAAGTCGAGCGCGTTCCAGGGCGACAACCTGCGCCGCAACCTCAAGATCGTCGACGAGCTGCGGGCGTTCGCCGCGAGCCGAAACCTGGAAGTCGGCCAGCTCGCCATCGCCTGGGCGCTCGCGCGACCCGGCGTGCACGCCGCGATCGTCGGGGCGCGGAAGCCGCGGCACATCGAGGCGAGCATCGCCGCGGCCGACGTCGAGCTGACGTCGGATGACCTGGCCGAGATCGACCGGATCGCCGCCGGCGCCGTCCAGGTCGCCGGCGCCGCTCCCGAGGGGATCGCCTAGAGCGAAAACTCCGTGCCGTCCGGCGGTACCGACGCGCCGCCGGCCAGGACGGCGGCGTGCTCGGGCGACGCCGGGTCCAGCACCGGGTTGGTGTTGTTAACGTGCGTGAACACCCAGCGGCCCGGCCGGCCGGCGAGCCGGGACAGGCTCGCGGTGATCGGCAGGTGCCCCATCGCGAGCTGGTCCGGTCCGCCGACGCCGGCCATCTCGTCCGGCGCGAAGAACGTCCCGTCGAGCAGCACCAGGTCGGCGCCCGCCACCAGCGCGTCGAACCCGGTGGGCCAGCTCTTCAGGCACGGTGCGTACACCAGCACGCCCCCGGTCGCGGGGTCTTCGAGCCGGTAGGCGACCACCCACGGGCCGTCGTGCGCGGACGTGACGTACTTCGGCTTCTTGTCGCTCACCGGCAGAACGCGCACGCGCAGCCCGGGGAGGTCGGCGGGCGGCAGCCAGTCCCAGCCGCCGTAGCCGTCGACGATCGCGCGGAAGGGAGCCAGCGCGTGCCGGGCCGCGTCCGGCGCGAACACCGGGAGGCCGCCGGCCTCGCGCAGCATGAGCAGGCCCATCGCGTGGTCGAGCTCGGCGTCGGTGAGCAGCACTCCGCGCAGCGGGATCTCGCGCGGGCCCGGCCCGGCCCGCAACACCGGCGTCCCGAGGATCTGGGCGCGGATGTCCGGCGAGCAGTTGAGCAGGTACCAGCCGGCGCCGTCCGCGCTCACCGCGACGCAGTCCTGGGTGCGCGGGGTCAGCCCGGCCGAGCACAGCCGGCACGCGCAGTTCCACTGTGGACACCCGCCGCCCGCCGCCGTGCCGAGCAGGATCACCTTCACCGGCGCATCACCAGGCCGGACGTCGCGGGCCGGGCGAGGACCAGGTCGACGACCTCGCGGTGCGGCGAGCGCGAGCACACCGGGTCGGCCGCCGAGGCGTCGCCCGTGAGCAGGAACGCCTGGCAGCGGCACCCGCCGAAGTCGATCCCGCGCCGGTCGCACGTGCGGCACGGCTCGCTCATCCAGGCTTCGCCGCGGTAGGCGTTGAAGGACGACGACTCGTACCAGATCTCGGCCAGTGGTGTCTCGCGCACGTTGTCCAGCTCGAGCGTCGCGATCGCGGACGCCGCCGGGCACGGCAGCACGGTGCCGTCCGGCGCCACGGTCAGCTGCCGCGCGCCCCAGCCGTACATGCACGGCTTCGGGTACGGCTCGGGGTAGTCCGCGACGACGTACACGATTTCCATGGTGCCACGCAGTCGCGCAACCGCCGCGCGAACGATCGGCTCGGCCGCGGCGAGCTGCGCCGGGGTCGGCATCAGCGCGTCCCGGTTGCGCAGCGCCCAGCCGTAGTACTGGGTGTTCGCCAGTTCCAGCCGGTCCGCGCCCAGCCGCTCGGCCAGCTCGATGATCCCGGCCAGCTGGTCGTGGTTTCGCCGGTGCAGCACCACGTTCAGCGACAGCGGAAGGCCGGACGCCTTGATCGCGGCGGCCGCGGCGAGCTTCCGGTCGAACGCCTTCGCGCCGGCCAGGAGGTCGGACCGCTCCCGCGTCGCGCCCTGCGCCGACAGCTGGACGTGCGCCAGCCCGCGCTCGACGAGGTCGTCGAGCCGCGCCGGGGTCAGGCCCAGCCCGGAGGTGACGAGGTTGACGTAGCAGCCGAGTTCGCTCGCGTGCGCCACCAGCTCGGGCAGGTCCGGCCGGGCCAGCGGCTCACCGCCGGACAGGTGCACCTGGAGGACGCCCAGTTCGCGGGCCTGGGACAGCACGGACCGCCAGTCCGCTGTGGACAGTTCGGCCTCCCGGGTGGTCAGGTCCACCGGGTTGGAGCAGTACGGGCAGTGCAGCGGGCACCGGTGGGTCAACTCGGCCAGGAGGCCGAGGGGCGGGGTCACGTCCATGCGACGACCCGCCGTCCGCCCAGCCGGTCGAGCACGTCGAGGACGTCCTGCTCGCGGACGCCGGAGTAGCGCTTTCCCAGCACCGCGGTGATTTCGGTGACGGTCCGCGCGCCGTCGCAGAGTTCGAGCACCGCGGCCGCGGTGGCGTTCGGCACCAGGACGCCTTCGGGGAACAACAGCACGTGGGTCTCCCGGACGTGGTCGAAGGACAGCCGCACGCCACGGCGCAGCCGGGGGACGGAACCCACGGTGATCACCCCGCCGCCCGCTCGATCGCGTCGAGCATCGACCAGAGGACGTCGCACTTGAACGCCAGCGCGGCGATCGCGCGGTCCTGCTGCTCGCGGGTGACGCAGTGGCGGACCACGATGTCGAGCGTGTCCTTGCCTTCGCCGGAGACCTTGTCGATGCGGTTGGTGAAGTAGGCGAGGTCTTCGCGGGCGATCCACGGGTAGTTCGCGAGCATGTCCGCGACGCGCTGCTGCATCAGGTGCCCGGCGAACATCTCGGTGAGCCCGGACGCGACGGACTCCCACCACGGTTTCGTCCGCGCGAAGGTGACGTAGGCGTCGACGGCGAACCGGACGCCGGGCGCGACGTGCCCCTCGTCGAGCACCTCGACCCGGGACAGGCCGACCGCCGTGCAGAGCCGCAGCCAGCGTTCGATCCCGCCGGTGCCGGCCTGCGGGCCGTCGTGGTAGACGATCCGGTCGAGCCACTGGCGCCGGATCTCCGGCAGCGGGCAGGCGGCGATGATCGCCGCGTCCTTCTGCGGCAGCACGCACTGGTAGTACCAGCGGTTGGCCGCCCAGATCCGCAGCCCGTGCGCGTCGAGTTCGCCCGCGTGCAGCCGCTTGTGGAACGGGTGCGTGCCCCAGTACCGGTGGGAAAGGCCGCGCAGGGCGTCGATGAATTCCGTCTCCGCGAGTGGCTCGGACATCCGGGGCTCCCCTGGTCGGAAATGTTTCGATGATCGGGAAACGCGGTGACGGAACCGGTTTCCCGGTCCCGCCACCCTCGGTCAGTCCTCCATGCGGGCCGCGAATGCGGTGACCTCCATGGGGGTTTCGTACTCGACGAAGTCCGGAGTGGACCAGGACTCCAGGGTTTCGGTCATCGGTAACTCCTCCCGTCGGGGGTGCCGGACGGCGTCACCATAAAAGGCGGGAGGAGCAAATGGCCATCCCTTCGTAAATATTCCTTCCGATGGCGCAGCGATGATCACTCAGCGGTGTTCAGTGTCCCGCTGAATGCGCTTTCCTGTGCGCGTTCAGTGGTGTCTCGAACGGATGGCGGTGTGTTTCTATCCCACTGGACCGGGGAGCACGCCACGTCCCAACCCGTTCGGGAAGTGGCCACGTCCGAGGCACCCCGAGCGGGCTCGCGAAATTCGTCCGGCAAGCTCTGGAACGTCACGCCCGGTGGCGATCCACACCGCCGACCAGGACGCTATTTGACCGCGGCTTCCAGCTCCACCAGCGCCGTGTCGAGGTGCGTCAGGATCCGCTGCAGGTGCGGCACGCTGCGGCGGCACCCGGTGACCCCGAAGTCCAGGTTGTCGCCGTTGCTGGTCAGCGTGATGTTGACGGCCTGGCCGTCGAGCAGCACCGACGCCGGGTAGATGCCGTCGAGCTGCGCGCCGTTCCAGTACATCTGCTTGCGCGGCCCGGGCACGTTCGAGATCACCAGGTTGAACGGCGGCCGCGTGTTGTTGACGACGCCGGGGATCGGTGAGACGCCGAGCTGCGCGACGTTAACGGCCGATAACAACAGCGTCTGCAACGGCGTGAGCTCCGAGAACAGCCGCTTGCCGTTGCGCATGGACTGGTGGATCGTGACGAGCCGCTTGCCCGCGTCCGGCAGGTCGGTGGCCAGGTTGCACAGCAGTGCGCCGATGTTGTTGCCGGCTGCCTCGCCGGGGTCGTTCTGGCGGCGCAGCGACACCGGGACCATCGCGACGAGCGGCGCGTCCGGCAGCGCGCGCTGCTCGATGAGGTAGTCCCGCAGCGCGCCCGAGCACATCGCGAGTACGACGTCGTTGCGCGACACCCCGCCCGCCGTCGCCACCTTGCGGACGCGGTCGAGCGACCAGGACTGCGCGGCGAACCGGCGCGCGCCGCCGATCGGCACGTTGAACATCGTGCGCGGCGCCTGCCCCGGCAGGGTCAGGGTGTGTTCGCCGAACGCCTCCCGCGCCACCTTCAGCGCGGCCGGCGCGAGCCCGGCGAGCTGGTTGACCGTCTTGCCCGCACTCTGCAGGAACGACCCGGGGCGCTTCACGCGGCCTTCGCCAGGCTTGCGCCGGGTGCCCCACCAGGGCGGGCAGTCCAGGTCGGCCGGGTCGTCCGACAGCGTGGCCTGCAGCTGGCGCAGGGCCGAGACGCCGTCCATCAGCGCGTGGTGGACCTTGGTGTAGACGGCGAACCGGCCGTCGGCCAGGCCCTCGATGAGGTGGGTTTCCCAGAGCGGCCGGTGCCGGTCGAGCAGGGTGCTGTGCCAGCGGCTGGTCAGCTCCAGCAGCTCGCGGATGCGGCCCGGCGACGGCAGCGCCGAGTGCCGGAAGTGGTAGTCGAGCTCGAGCTCGGCGTCGGTCGTCCAGGCGACGTGCCCGACGGTGTTGACCGGCCGGGCCGGGCGGCGCCGGAATACCGTGCGCATGTTGTCCGATTCGAGCAGGTTCCGGCGGATGTCGCGCAGGTACTCCGGGCCGGCGCCGTCGGGTTTCTTGAACAGCTGCAGGCCGCCCACGTGCATCGGATGCTCGCGCGTTTCGACGAGGAGGAACATCGAGTCGGTCACGGGCATCATCGCCATGGGACATCACCTTCCGCACTCGGCACGCCGACTCTACGCGCTCGGCGGCCGTGGGTGGATCACGTTCTACATTGGCGAGTATGACCTTCCGGGGCCCGGGGGAAACGTCCCTGCCACAGATGGCCGAGTGCGTCGTGGTCGGCGGCGGGGTGATCGGCGTGAGCTGCGCTTTCCGGCTCGCCGAGGCCGGGGTCGACGTCCTGCTGCTGGAACGCGGCGGGCTGGGCGGGGGCTCGACGGCGAAGGCCGCGGGCGGCGTCCGGTCGTCGTTCACCAGCCGCGTCAACGTCGAACTGGGCCTGCGCGGGCTCGCCGCGTACAGCGCTTTTTCACGCGACTTCGGCGTCGAGATCGACTTCCGCCGTGACGGCTACCTCTACCTGCTGACCGACCCGGCCGACGTGTCCGCAATCGGACATTGCGCGGAGCTGCAGCGCGAGTACGGCGTCCGCAGTCACCTGCTCGATCCGGCGGAAGCCCGCGAGATCGTCCCGTTGCTGGAGACCGACGGCGTGGTCGCCGCGCTGTGGTCGCCGGACGACGCGAAGGCGACGCCGGACGCGGTCGTCCAGGGCTACGCGAAGGCGGCCCGCGCGTGCAGCGCGAAGCTGCGTACCGGTGTCGAGGTCACCGGCATCGAACGCGACGGCGATACATTAACCGGCGTTAACACGACGGCGGGGTTCGTCCGGACGGGCGCCGTCGTGTGCGCGGCGGGCGCGTGGTCGGGGCAGCTCGGCGAACTCGCCGGGCTGGACCTGCCCGTGCGGCCGTTCCGGCGGCAGGTCGTGTTCACCGGGCCGGTGCCCGGGCTGCCCGAGCGGGTGCCGCTGACCATCGAGATGCCGTCCGCGTTCTACTTCCACCGCGAGGGCGCGGGGCTCGCGATGTCCTTCTGCGAGGACGACGGCTTCCCGGGCTTCGGCACCCACTACGAAGCCGGGGACTGGCTGCCGCGGCTGGCCGAGCTGGCCGGGCGCCGGATCCCGGCCGTGCTCGACGCCGGGATCCGGACGGCCTGGGCCGGCTTGTACGAAGTGACGCCGGACCGCAACCAGATCATCGGGGAAAGCGTCCTGTTGTCGCGGTTCTTCTACGCGACCGGCTTCTCGGGCCACGGGTTCCAGATGGGCCCGGTCACCGGGGAGCTGATCCGGGACCTCTACCTGGGCCGTCCGACGGCCGTGGACATCGCGGACCTGGACGTCCGCCGGTTCGACAGCGCCGGTACCGCACCGGCCGAGCACAACATCGTCTAGGGCCGATTGCCAGATCGTTCAACGATCTGGCAGTATCCGCGCCGTGGCTGTGAGTGGTGCTCGGGAGCTGGTGGACGCGCTGGAAGCGCTCGGCGTGGAGATCGTCTTCGGCCTCCCGGGGGTGCACAACCTGCCGTTGTGGGAGGCGCTCGCCCAGACCCGCATCAAGGTCGTCGGGGTCAGGCACGAGCAGACCGCCGGGTACGCCGCCGACGGCTACGCGCGCGCCACCGGGAAGCTCGGCGTCGCCCTGGTCACCACCGGTCCGGGTGCCGCGAACACCCTCGGCGCGGTCGGCGAGGCCATGGCGTCCGCGGCTCCGGTGCTCGTCGTCGCCACCGACATCCCCTCGAAGCTGCGGCGTCCCGGCGTCGTTCGCGGCGTGCTGCACGAGACGTCCGACCAGCAGGCGATGTTCGCGCCGGTGACCAAGGGCGTCTTCACCGTGCGGGCCGCCGACCAGATCGGCACCACGGTGCACCGCGCGGCGCGGCTCGCGCTGGAGCCGCAGAGCGGCCCGGTCTACCTCGGCGTGCCCACCGACTACCTGCGTGAGACCGTCCCGCACCGGCGCCCGCCCGCACCGCACCGCAAGCCCGACGGCGACGTCCCCGACCTCGCGCGGGCCGAGGCGCTGCTGTCCGACGCGAAGCACCCGCTGATCTGGGCCGGCGGTGGCGCGCTGCGGTCGGGCGCGGGCGAGGCGATCGGCGTGCTCGCGGACAAGCTGGCCGCGCCGGTGCTCACCACGTTCGCGGCGCGCGGCCTGCTCCCGCTCGACCACCCCTGCCTGGCGCCGAACCCGGTGCACGCCCCGGAAGTCGGGGAGCTGTGGGACGAGGCCGACGTCGTCCTCGCGGTCGGCACGGACTTCGACGGCCTGATGACGCAGAACTGGGCCATGCCGAAGCCGCCGACGCTGATCGCGGTCAACGTCGACGCCGAAGACGCCGCGAAGAACTACCGGCCCGACCTGACGCTGGTCGGCGACGCGCGGGCGATCGTCGAGCGGCTGCTGCCCAAGGAACGGCCGGGCCTGCACGACACGGCGACGCGCCTGGCCGCCATCGGCCGCAAGGTGCGCCAGCGGATCCGCGAGGAGGAACCGCAGGCGCTCGACTTCCTGTCCACTTTGGACGAGGTGCTGCCGCGCGACGCCGTGCTGGTGTCGGACATGTGCGTCGCCGGCTACTGGGTCGGCGGCTTCCACCGCGTGCGGGCGCCGCGCAAGCTCGCCTACCCGATGGGCTGGGGCACGCTCGGCTACGGCTTCCCGGCGTCGCTCGGCGCCGCCGCCGCGGGCACCGGACGGGCCATCTGCATCACCGGCGACGGCGGATTCCTCTACGGCTGCGGCGATCTGGCGACGCTCGCGCAGGAGCAGCTGCCGGTCACGGTCGTCCTCGTCGACGACGGCGGCTACGGCATGCTGCGCTACGACCAGGACCGCGAGGGCCTGCCGCACCGCGGGGTCGACTGGGACAGCCCGGACTTCGTCGGCCTGGCCCGGTCGTTCGGGGTGCACGCCGACCGCGTGTCCGGGTTCGGGCGGGCGTTCCGCCGGCTGCTCGGCGAGTTCGTCGAGTCGGACGAGCCGAACGTCCTGGTCGTGCGCGCGCGGTTGAAGCCGCCGCTGAACACTTCGCCGCGGTGGTACCGGAAATGAGGATCGGCGTCGACATCGGTGGCACGTTCACCGATCTCTGCGCGGTGGACGACACCGGGATCGTCGCCGTCGGCAAGGTGCTGACCACGCACGACGAGCCCGCGCGGGCGGTCGAGGAAGGCCTGGCCGCGCTGCTGGCCGAAGCCGGCCACGACGTCGGGCAGGTGGTGCACGGGACGACGCTGGTCACGAACGCGCTCATCGAACGCAAGGGCTCCCGCACCGCGCTCCTCGCGACCGCCGGGTTCCGGGACGTCCTCGAGATGCGCCGCGAGCACCGCTACGAGCTGTACGACCTGAACCTCGAGCTGCCCGCGCCGCTCGTGCCGCGGCACCTGAGGTTCGACGTCCCGGAACGGATCCTCGCCGACGGATCGGTCCACATCGGACTCGACGAGGCGTACGTCGCCCGGCTGGGGCGGGAGCTCGCGGCACGCGGGATCGAGGCGGTCGCGGTCTGCTTCCTGCACTCGTTCACGAACCCGGCGCACGAGCGGCGCGTCGCCGGGATCCTGGCCGAGGTGGCGCCGTCGCTCAGAGTGGCGTTGTCGTCCGAGGTCGTCCCGGAGATCCGCGAGTTCGAACGCGCGTCAACGACGGTCGCGAACGTCTACGTCCAGGACCTCACCGAGCGCTACCTGCGCGACCTCGAACACCGCCTGAGACGGCTCGGCATCACCGGCGCGCCGCACATCATGCTGTCCAACGGCGGTCTGGCCACTGTGGACACCGCGGCCCGGCACCCGATCCGGATCCTGGAGTCCGGCCCCGCGGGCGGTGCCCTCGCGGCGGCCGCGATCGGACCGGCCGACCTGCTGGCCTTCGACATGGGTGGCACGACGGCGAAGCTGTGCCTGATCGCCGGCGGCGCGCCCCTCGTGACGCACCAGTTCGAGGTGGACCGCAAGTACCGGCTGCTGCCCGGTTCCGGGCTGCCGGTGCAGGTGCCGGTCACCGACATGATCGAGATCGGCGTCGGCGGCGGCTCGATCGCCCGCATCGACGCGCTGGGCCTGCTGACCGTCGGACCGGACTCGGCCGGGTCCGAGCCCGGTCCGGTCTGCTACGGCCGCGGTGGCACCGAACCCACGGTCACCGACGCCGACCTCGTGCTGGGTTACCTCGACCCGGGCTACTTCCTCGGCGGCGGCATGGATCTGGACGCCGACGCCGCGAGAGCGGTACTCCGCGAAAAGATCGCCGATCCGCTCGGGCTGAGCGTCGAGGAAGCCGCGTGGGGCATCCACACGAGCGTCAACGAAGACATGGCGAACGCCGCGCGCGTGCACGCCGTCGAGCGGGGGCAGGATCCGGCGAAGCTGCCGATGTAC
Organism: Amycolatopsis sp. NPDC004378; assembly: GCF_053602455.1. Taxonomy (NCBI): domain Bacteria; kingdom Bacillati; phylum Actinomycetota; class Actinomycetes; order Pseudonocardiales; family Pseudonocardiaceae; genus Amycolatopsis; species Amycolatopsis sp. NPDC004378. Next base: position 244,278 of record NZ_JBSGDR010000001.1, on the reverse strand, counting down.
ACGTTCGGCGGCGCGGGCCCGGTGCACGGCGTCGGCGTCGCGCGGGCGCTGGGGGCGCCGTCGGTCGTCGCGCCGCCCGCCGCGGGGGTGCTCAGCGCCGCCGGGTTCCTGACCGCGCCGCTGGCGTTCGACTTCGTCCGGTCGGCACGCGCGGCCGTGCACGAACTGGCGTGGGAGCAGGTCGACGCGCTGTTCGCCGAGATGGAAGCGGAAGGCGCGGCACTGCTCGCGAAGTCCGGAGTGGACGATGTGACCCACCGCCGGATCGCCGAAATGCGCTACGCCGGGCAGGGTTACGAGATCCGCGTCCCGGTGCACGGAGGCCGCTGGCCCGAGACCCTGATCGACGAGTTCACCCGCACCTACCGGACGCTCTACCGGCGTACCGGGCCCGAGGTCGGCGTCGAGGTGCTGAACTGGCGGGTCGTCTCGAGCGGCCCGGCGCCGGAGGTCACGCTGCGGCTGAACTCGCAGGTCACCGGCGGTGACGCGCGGAAGGGCACGCGCAAGGCCTACTTCCCGTCGACAGGGGGATTTGTCGATACGGCGGTGTTCGACCGGTACCGGCTCGAAGCGGGCGCGCGGATCGACGGACCGGCCATCGTGGAGGAACGCGAGTCCACTGTGGTCGTCCCGCCGGGCGCGCACTGCGTCGTCCGGGACGACGCGGCGCTGGAGGTGACGGCGTGAGCGTCGACCCCATCGTCGTCGGGCTGTTCGGCAACCGGCTGCACTCGATCCTCGCCGAGCAGCAGAACGCACTGGTCAACACGGCCTTCTCGGCCGTCGTGCGGGAGTCGCTCGACCTCGCCTGCGCGGTGTTCGACTCGCGCGGCGAGATGATCGGCCAGTCCGTCGGCGGCACGCCCGGGCACATCAACGCGATGGCCACCGGCATGCACCACTTCGCCGCCGCGTACCCGCCGGAGACCCTCGAGCCCGGCGACGTGCTGCTGACCAACGACCCGTGGCAGACCGCCGGGCAGATCAACGACATCACGGTGGCGACGCCGGTGTTCCGGAACGGCCGGCTGGTCGCGTGGTTCGCGTCGTGCTGCCACGCGCCGGACATCGGCGGCCGGCTCGTGTCGGCCGAGGCCCACGAGGTCTTCGAAGAAGGCCTTCGCCTGCCGATCATGAAGTTCCTCCGCGCGGGCGAGGTCGACGCCGATCTGGAACGGCTGATCCGCGCCAACGTGCGGACGCCGGAGGAGACCATTGGCGACCTGTACGCACAGGTCACCGGCAACGAGGTCGGCGCGGCGAGCCTGCTGCGGCTGCTGGACGAGTTCGGCCTGGACTCGCTCGACGACGTCGCCGCCGAGATCATGAACCGGTCCGAGAAGGCGCTGCGCGACGCGTTGCGCGAGCTCCCGGACGGCTTCTACACCAACGAAATCGCCACCGACGGCTTCGACGACGAAGACGTCGTGCTGCGCGTGACGGCCACTGTGGACGGTGACTCGATCCACCTCGACTTCGCGGGTTCGTCGCCGCAGAGCCGCCGCGGGATCAACGTCGTGCTGAACTACACGCGGGCGTACGCGTCGTTCGCGGTCAAGGCCGCGATCTCGCCGGAGGTACCGCACAACGCGGGTTCGTTCCGGCCGGTGCACGTCACCGCGCCCGAAGGCTCGGTGCTGAACTGCCGGCCGCCGTCGCCGGTCGCGTCACGGCACCTGATCGGGCACTTCCTGCCGTCGCTGCTGATCGGCGCGCTGCCGGGCGCGGCGATCGCGCCGAGCGCCGACGCGCTGTGGATGACCATCTGGCGCGGGCCCGGGTTCATGCTCAACGTGTTCCAGACCGGTGGCATGGGTGCGCGGGCCGGCAAGGACGGCTTGACCACCACGGGGTTCCCGAGTGGACTGCGGTCGACACCGACTGAGGTCATCGAGACCATGGCCCCGCTCGTTCAGCATTCGCGAGAGTTGCGAGTGGACTCCGGCGGCGCGGGCCGGTGGCGTGGCGGCCTCGGACAGGTGACCACGATGGGGGCACGGACCGGGGATTCCTGGAGCGTCAACGGGAACGTCGACCGCGTGCGCGCCGCGGCGTCCGGTGTGGATGGAGGAAACCCCGGGGCACCCGGACGGTTCGGCCTGCGTGGCGGAAGCGCGCTTCCGGTGAAGAGCCGGGTTACCCTGGCCGCGGAGTCCGTTGTGGACGTCACGCTGCCCGGCGGTGGCGGTTACGGGCCGCCGCACGAGCGTCCGGTGGCGGCGGTGCTCGCCGACGTCGTCGAGGGCTACGTCTCGATCGAGGCGGCGCGCGAGGTGTACGGCGTCGCGGTGCGGTACCTCGGGGACGCGGACGCGCTCGTCCGGCTGCCCTGGGACTACGCCGTGGACGAAGAACAGACAGCACGACTGAGAGCGGGGAAGTGACATGGGTCGGTTGGCCGGCAAGGTGGCGGTCGTCTTCGGCGGCGCGCGGGGCATCGGTCTCGCCACGGTGAAGGAGTTCGTCGCCGAGGGCGCGACGGTGTTCGCTTCCGACATCCGCGAGCCCGCCGAACCGGTCGACGGCTGCCGGCACTCCATAGTGGACGCCACGGACGAAGCCGCGGTCGGCGCCTTTGTGGACGGTGTCATCGCCGAGACGGGCCGGATCGACGTGCTGTTCAACAACGTCGGCATCCACCTCGGGAAGCCGCTCGCCGAGACGACGCTGGCCGAGTTCGACAACATCTTCGCGCTCAACGTGCGGGCCGCCTTCCTCGGCACCCGCGCCGTGCTGCCGCACATGATCGAGCGCAGGGCCGGCAGCATCGTCACGACGTCGTCGAACGGCGGCGTGATGGGCCGCCCCGGCGACCCGGTGTACAACGCCACCAAGCACGCGCTGGTCGGGCTCACGAAGTCGATCGCCGTGGCGCACGCGCACCAGGGCATCCGCGCCAACACGGTGAGCCCCGGCGCGATCGACACCGACATGCTGCGCAGCACGCTGAACTCGCCGGAGGAGTTCGAGACCAAGCAGCACCAGCTCGTCGCGAGCACGCCCGCCGCCCGCGTCGGCGAGGCGTGGGAGGTCGCGAAGGCGGTGGTGTTCCTGGCGAGCGACGAGTCGCGGTTCGTCAACGGCGTCGTGCTGCCGGTCGACGGCGCGAAGGCCGCGGGGGCGATGCCGGGCAACCGCTACAGCCTCGATTTCGAACTCGGCGTCAGGTAGCGCCTTGTCCGTCGACGCTTCGGGGCTTTCGAGCGAACGGCACCAGCTGGAGCGCAGCGGGACGGCCGAGCGGGTGGCCGCGATCCTGCGCCAGTACATCACCGACGGCGTGTTCGCCCCCGGTGAGCGGCTGTCCGAGCCGGTGATCAGCGCGGCGCTCGGTGTCTCGCGCAACACGCTGCGCGAGTCGTTCCAGCTGCTGGCCCACGAGCGGCTCGCGGTGCACGAGCTGAACCGCGGGGTGTTCGTGCGCGAGCTGACCGCCGAGGACATCGAAGACCTGTACGTCGTCCGCCGGGCCACCGAATGCGGTGCGCTGCGGCGGGCGGCCGAACTGTCCACTGTGGACCTCACGATGGTCGAGCGGGCCCTGGGCGACGGCCGCGCGGCGGCGCGGGACGAGGACTGGCCCGCGGTCGGGACCGCGAGCATCCACTTCCACCAGGCACTGGCCGACCTGGCGGGGAGCGAGCGCATTTCGTCGACGATGCGGCAGGTGCTCGCCGAGACGCGGTTGTTCTTCGTGCTGAACGAAAACACGAGGGAGTTCTACGAGCCGTTCCTGGAGTGCCACGAGCAGATCCTGGAGGACCTGCGCCGCGGCCGGTTCGACGTCGCGGAGGCTTCGCTGGACCGCTACCTCCGCGACGCCGAAGCCCGGCTGCTGGAACTGAGCGTCGAAGACCGGTGACCGAAGGAGCCATCGATGCCCGCTGACCACGCCGGGTTCCGCCCGCTGGACGGGATCAAGGTCGTCGACCTGTCCCGCATCCTCGCCGGGCCGTATTGCACGCAGTACCTCGGCGAGATGGGCGCCGACGTGGTGAAGGTGGAGCCGCCGGGGCACGGCGACGACACCCGCGGCTGGGGACCGCCGTTCGTCGGCGAGAGCGACGAAGCCGTGTACTACCTCGCGGCGAACCGGAACAAACGCGGCATCGTGCTCGACTTGAAGAGCGACCGCGGACGGGAAGCCCTCCGGCGGCTGGTGGCGGACGCCGACGTGCTCGTCGAGAACTTCCGGCCGGGGACGCTGGAGAAGTGGGGACTGGGGTACCAGGTGCTGTCGGAGCTGAACCCGCGGCTGATCCACGTGTCGATCACCGGGTTCGGGCAGACCGGGCCGTACCGCGACCGCGCGGGCTACGACCTGGTCGCGCAGGCCCTCGGCGGCGTGATGTCGCTGACCGGTGAGCCCGACGGCGCGCCGGCGAAGGTCGGGCTGCCGGTGGCGGACCTCAACGCGGGCACGTGGGCGATCATCGCGGTGCTGATGGCGTTGCAGGCACGGCACACCACCGGTCGCGGGCAGTACCTCGATGTGTCCCTTTTGGACAGTCAGCTGGCCTGGCACGTGTACGCCGCCGGCGCGCACTTCTACGACACGCCCCGCCCGCGCCGGATGGGCTCGGCGCACCCGAGCATCGTCCCGTACCAGGCGTACCACGTCTCGGACGGCTGGCTGATCATCGCGGTGGGCAGCGAAAAGCTGTGGCACGCGTTCTGCGGCGTGCTGCAGCTGGACGTCGCTTCGGACCCTCGCTTCTCTTCGAACGCTTCGCGCGCGGCCAACCGCGACGCGCTGAACGCGCTGCTGGAGCCGGTCCTGCTCACCCGGACGGCGGCGGACTGGCTGAAGTCCTTCGACGCGGCGGGCATCCCGGCAGCCCCGATCAACGACATCGACGACGTGTACGCGGACCCGTGGACGGCCGCGCGCGACCAGGTGGTCCGCCTCCCGCACCCGACGGTGGGCACGTACCTGGGGACGGGCTTCCCGGTGAAGGCCTCGGCGACCCCGGCGCGCCCGACGTCGGCCCCGCCCACGCTGGGGCAGCACACCTCGGAGGTGCTGGCGGAGCTGGGGTATACGGCGGCGGAGATCGCGGAGTTCCTGGACTGACGTTCAGCCGGCGGCGGGTTGCCGTGCCGTTCCGGACAGCGCCGCGTTGTGAACTGTGCACGATGGAGTGTTCGCGCGGGGTGCTTCGCCCTGGTAAGGATGGGGGCGGGACTGAGGAGGACCGATGTCAGCACAGCACGCCCTTTGGCACCCCTTCGCCGACATGGGGGCCGTCGACGGCGACCGGATGGTCATCACCCGTGGTGAGGGCTCCTACGTCTGGGATGACGCGGGGCGGCGGTACTTCGATGCCACCGCGTCGCTCTGGTACGCCAACTTCGGGCACGGGCGGCCCGAGATCACCGAAGCCGTCACCAAGCAGCTGCGGACGCTCGACACCTACAACACCTTCGGCTACAACGCGAACGAGCCTGCGATCGAGCTGGCCGACCGGGTTGCCGGGCTGGCGCCGACGCCGGGGTCGAAGGTCTTCTTCGGCTCGGGCGGCGGGGACGTCATCGACACCGCCGTCAAGCTCGCGCGCGCCTACTTCGCGCACACCGGGCGGCCCGAGAAGGTGCACGTCATCGGGCGGGCGCAGGGCTACCACGGCACGCACGGCTTCGGCACGGCCGTCGGCGGGATCCCGGTCAACGCCGTCGGCTTCGGGCCGCAGCCGCCGGACTTTTCGCACGTGCCGTTCGACAGCGCCGCGGCGCTCGAAGCCGAAATCAGCCGGGTCGGGGCGGACCGGGTCGCCGCCTTCTTCTGCGAGCCGGTGATCGGCGCGGGCGGGGTGCTGCTGCCGCCGGACGGGTACATCGAGGAGGTCGCGGCGATCTGCCGCCGGCACGACGTGCTGTTCGTCGCCGACTGCGTGATCGCGGCCTGGGGCCGGCTCGGCACGTGGTTCGGCGTCGACCGCTGGGCCGTCCAGCCGGACCTGATCACGACGGCCAAGGGCATCACCGGTGGCACCATCCCGCTGGGCGCGCTGATCGTGGCCCCGCGCGTCGCGGAGCCGTTCTTCACCGGCGCGCCCGGTGCCCCGATCTTCCGGCACGGCGCGACGTACTCGGGTCACCCCGTGGCGTGCGCGGCCGGCCTGGCGACGCTCGACATCTACGAGCGCGACGGCCTGATCCCGCGCGGTCGTGAACTGGAAAAGCCGTTGGCCGACGCGGTTTCCGGAGTCGTCGGGCACCCGCTCGTCGCGGAAGTCCGCGCGGGGCTGGGCTTCCTCGCCGCGGTCGAGCTGACGGCGGAGGTCATGGACGCCGACCCGGGCGCGCCGGTGAAGCTGCAGCGCGCCTGCCGGGACGAGGGCGTGATCGTGCGGAACCTCGGCCGGGGTGTCGCCGTGTCGCCGCCGCTGATCGCCGCGGAAGCGGAGCTGGACCTGCTGGCCGCCGCGCTGCCCAAGGCCCTGGACAGGCTGGCGGCGCAGCGCTGACGCGGTGAACGGCTCTTTCCTGTCCTCCGACGGCAGGAAAGAGCCGGCCACCGCGGCTCAGGAGATGCAGAACTCGTTGCCCTCCGGATCCGCCATCGTCACCCAGCTGTGCGGCCCCTGGCGCCCGCGCCACAGGAACTTCGCTCCGCGAGCCTGCAGCTTCTCCAGCGTCGCCTCGACGTTGTCCGCGCCCACCCACACGTCGATGTGGACGCGGTTCTTGACGGTCTTCGGTTCCGGTACCTCCTGGAAGAGGATCCGCCGGGGCGGGCCCTCCGGTGGCGAGTCCGGATGGCGGATGCCCGCCCCGGTTCTCCACACCAGTTCCCCCTTGTAGGTCCGGGTTTCCTCCTCCTTCGCGTACCCCTTCGCGATCATCTCGCGGATGAAGTCCGCGTCGGTCGGTTCGACCGCCCACTCGAGCGTTTCCGCCCACCAGTCGGCGAGCACGTGCGGGTCGGTCGTGTCGATCACTACCTGGAAGTCATGCGCCATACGGGCACGTTAACGACCGAGTCCGACATTTTCCGGAGCATCGGGTCCTCGGGGACGACCGTGAAGCGCCACTTGTCCACGCCGCCGCCCATGATCTCCGCGTACCGGCGGGCGCCGTCGGCGTTGGCGAAACGCACCTGCTGGCCGTTCGTCAGGTGGGTGATCTTGACCGCCATGACAACCTCCCGAAGTCTGTGGGCCGGCCCGCGGAGCTTCCCCCTCCGGAGCCGGCGAGCACAGTAGAACACATGTTCGACCCGTCGCGCCAGTGGATCCCCCGCCCAGGGGAGGAAAACGGGAAAGCGCAGGTCAGAGCGGTCGGATCATCGCGACGCGCGGCCAGGCGTCCAGGCCGCGGGCCGTTTCCGCGCGGCGGATCGCCCGCAGGCCGTCGCCGATTTCGCCGTCCGCCAGGACCCGGAACCGCAGCCGCTCGTAGTAGGGCGCGTTCCACGGCACCTCGGCGAACGTCGTCAGCGTCAGGGCCGGCAGCCCCCGGGCGCCCGCCCACGCGGCGAGCGTCTCGATCAGCGCGCTGCCCAGCCCGCGCCGCCCGTGGCTCGGGCGGACCGAAACCTGCTCGATGTGCGCGCACCCGTCGACGACCTCCGCGACGAGGTACGCCACCGGCCGGTCGCCGTCGTCGGCGCTCACCCACGCGCGGCCGTCGGACTGGTACACCGCCAGTTCCGCGACCGACCCCGGGTCGTCGTCGGCGATCGCGGTCATGCCGAGGGCGCGGAAGAGGTGGCCGGCCTCGCGCTCGACGTCGATCAGCGCGGGCAGGTCGTCGGGACGCGCGAGCCGGATCACAACGAATAGGACGAGATCGTCCGCTCGATCCGGGTCGCGTAGCCCTGCAGCGCCGTGATCGCGGTGTCGCGGGCGCCCTCGGTGATCCGCGCCGCCGGGCCGGCCATCGTCAGCACGGTCGGCCGCCGCCCGTACGCGGGTACCGGCACCGAACACGCCCAGACGCCCTCGTCGATTTCGCCGGAGCTGACCGCGTACCGGTTCTCCAGCGCGTGCTTGAGCTCGTCGCGCACGAAGGTGCCGCGCTGCTCGACGACGGGCGCCAGCCGCCGGTCCCGCTCGATCTCGGGCAGCAGCGCGAGCAGCATCTTGCCGGACGCGCCGACGCCGAGCGGCAGCGAATGCCCCGGCTCGAAGGTGAACCGCATGGCGCGGTCGCACTCGACGCGGTCGGCGCACACGGCGGCGTCGCCGAACTGCTGGAACAGCATCACCGTCTCGCCGAGCTCCCGCGCGGCCTCCTCCATGGCCGGCTTCGCCAGCCGCACGAGGTCGTTCGCCAGCTGCGCGGCCCGGGCGAGCGGCATCACCTGGCTGGTGAGGTGGTAGTGCCCCGCCCGGCCCTCCTCGAGCAGCTGCAGCTCCTTGAGCAGCGCCACGTACCGGTAGGTCGTCGCGACCGGGGTGCCGATCGTCGCGGCGAGCTCGGCCACGCTGGCCTCCCAGCGCCGCTCCGAAAACGCGAGCAGCAGCTGGAGGACCTTGCGGGAACTGCTGGCACCGGGGGTCCGGCGCGGTGCGGTGGTGGCGGAACCGTCGACGGCACTGACGGCAGGCGTCATCATGACCTCTCGGTGAGACAAAAACGACCTTCGCTATCACACGGGGTGAATAAATTAGCACGTTGTGTTAAACGAAGGCCAGTATTGTGTCGACGACCCCACCATTCGGGAATAGCCGCGGCTCAGAGCGTGAGGAACTCGCCCGGTTTCGTCACCACGGGTGACTCGACGTAGAGATTGCGGTACTCGTCCTGGATGCCGGAGTTGTGCACCTGCAGCGCGAGCGGGCCGACGCGGCCGGCCGTCTTGTCGGTGAACCGCAGGACCTCGACGCCCTTGCAGGTCACGGCCGTCCCGGTCAGCGGGCAGCACGCCATCCGCGCGACGCCGGTGGCCAGGTCCCCGATCAGCTCGCACTGCGCCCACTTCTTGATGTCGATGGCGGGGTGGGACAGCTGCTGGAACAGTTTCCCGCCGCCGTCGTTGTGCCCCGGCCGGTAGTCCCAGTGGCCGCCGTTCGGCGGCTGGAACTGGATGGCGCTCAGCGCGTCGCGGATCGGGTCGGTGGTGCCCCAGATCAGCACGGTCGGTTTGTGGTTGCCCTTCACCTGGCGCACATTGAATATCCACCGAAACGTGCCGACCTGCTGTTTGTTGTAGTACAACCAGCCGCGGGCGGTGCCATTCCCGTGGATGACGCCGTCCTTCGCCGACCAGAGGCCGGGTTTGGACGACGTCCAAGCGGTCAGGTCGGTGCCGTCGAACATCGGGACCAGGTTCGGGTCGCCGTACGGGTTGTCCGCCGCCTGCGCGGCCGGGGCGAACCCCGAAGCCACGACGATCCCCGCGGCCAGCACGCCAAGGAGCTTCCGGAACATCCTGCCGTCCTCTCGTGAACGCGATGGGAGGTGCGTTTCGGACGGCGGATTTCACGCTACGAGCAGCGCCGGTGAGGCGTCAACCGCGGTCCCGCTGACCGGTCAGGAACGGCGTCAGCAGGCCGGGCACGGCCTGGTCGGCCAGGGCGAGCCCGTCGGACTCCCCGACGTCCAGCACCCGGTAGTGCCCCTTGCCCGCGGCGACCGGGGCGATCACCGTGACCAGGCCGGCGCGGCGCTGGAAGTACGATCGCTCGACGACGACGCCGGTCATCCCGTCGCAGCGGACCGCCGCGGTGGCGCGGTCGAGGGAACCCGAGCGCGTCACCAGGTAGCGGCCGGTGAGCGCGTGGCCCAGGCCGTGGTAGCGGTCCCAGCCGACGAGCGCGGCGACCGGCAGCAGCACGAGCGCGACCTGCCACGGCCAGTCCGGCCAGCCGGCGAGCCACGCCAGGGCGTACAGCGTCGCGGCGAGCAGCAGCACGCCGGCGACCGCGCGGGAGATCCGCCGGTAGAGCGCGCGACGCGGGTGGCGCGTCAGCGGCGTCGCCACCGGGTCCTCGCCGAGCACCTCCGCGACGACTTCGTGCGCGCGCTTCAGCGGTGCTGGCGGCAGCAGCAGGCCGCCGCCCTTGTCCGCGCTCTTGCCCTCGCGCAGGCCGCCGGCGATGGCGACGCAGCGCGCGCCGCCCGCGAGCCGCAACGGCAGCGGCTCGCGGATTTCCACGCCCCGCAGGCGGTCCTCCTCGATCGACACCGAGCGCGTGGTGATCAGTCCGCGCCGGATGTGCAGCGTGCCGGCGGGCTCGCGGGTGAGCCGGAAGTTCCAGAACGACAGCACGTACCCGCCGACCGAAAGCAGCGAGACGAGCACCAGCAGCGCGGCGGCGGCGAGCACCAGGCTCAGCCACGTCGGCGTCTCGGCGAAGTGCCCGACGACCGCCTGGACGAGGGAGAACTGCACCGGGTCGAAGTGCAGCTCGTGCGCGAAGTGGTAGACGGTGCCGAGCACGGCACCGACCACCGCGATGCCCGAAAGCGTGAACGGCGCGTACCGCAGCCACCTCTTGTCGACGGCCGCGACGAGCTGCTCGGGCGGCGGTGCGGCTTCCTCCGTCGCCACGGCCTTGCGGTGCAGGAGCAGCGTCCGCAGCCGCTGCGCTTCCGCGATCGTCACGGCGTCGAGGACGAGCTCGTCCTTGCCCGGCCCCTTGCCGTGCGAGTGCCGCCCGGTGCCGATCCGCGCCGCCGCCAGCGAGAACAGCCGGTGCTTCGGCTCCGAGGTGACGTCGACCGTGCGGATCCGGTCGCGGGGGATGGCGCGCTGCTTGCGCAGCAGCAGCCCGGTGTGCCACTCGACCTGCGATTCGGTGATCCGGTAGCGCGAGGTCAGCACGTGCGAGACGCCGGTGCAGATGGCGATCGCGGTGAAGACCAGGCCGATCCACTGCCACGGCTCGCCGTGGCCGACCAGCAGCGCGCCCAGCAGCACCGGCAGCGACCGGACCAGGTCGAGGACCGGCCGGATGAGCAGCATGCGCCGGTCGAGGCGGTGCCAGGGCGCGTCCTGCGTCCCCTCGGCGGGCAACGTGACGGTTTCGGTGCTCACGTCTCGTCTCCCCGCACGGCCTGGGTCGTCTTCGTGAGCTCGTCGGCCAGCGCGAGCGCGCGGTCGTGCGCCAGGCCCGAGATGCGCAGCGGGCCCGCCGCGGACGCCGTCGTCACGGTGATCTTCGCCAGACCGAACAGCTGCTCCACCGGGTCGCGTTCGATGTCGACGGTCTGGATCCGCGACACCGGCGCGATCCGCCACTGCTGCTTCAGCCAGCCCGCCTGCGTGTAGACGGCCTCGCCGGTGACCTCCCAGCGGTGCACGCGGTAGCGCCACTGCGGCATCACGACCAGGTGCAGCGGGCCGAGCACGCAGGAGACCACCAGCGTCACGGTGAGGAACGACGGCGCGTCGTCGCTGGTCACCACGATCACCGTCTGCAGGCCGATCAGCAGGACCCAGAGGATCGCCGCGGTCGCCGTCCAGTAGCCGATGGCCCGGCGGCTGACCCGGTGCGCGGGCGGCCGCAGGCGCAGGGCGGTCGTGTTCGTGGTGTGTTCGCTCACGGGTCAAGCGTGCCCGATCGGCGCCTTGCGCGCCCACGACATGTGTCACGATGCCGATCCCGTCCGGACTCGATCGCGTGCCGTTACGATCGGCGACACCGTCGGCGGAATGGATTCCCCGGACGAGTGTGTTGTGCTTGACGGATTGACGCGTCAGCCAGGAGCAAGCAGGAGGATCCGGTGGGATTCGATCCCGACGACCTGTACGAGGTGGACTCGGACGTCCCCGACCTGACCGGGGCGGTGCTGCTGCACCACTTCGAAGGGTTCATGGACGCCGGCTCGGCGGGCCGTCTGCTGGCCGAACACCTCCTCGGCGGTGAGCACCGGGTGATCGCCCGCTTCGACGTCGACCGCCTCATCGACTACCGCTCGCGGCGGCCGACGATGACCTACGCGGTGGACCACTGGGAGGACTACGACGCGCCCGAGCTGGTCGTCCACCTGCTGCACGACGCCGACGGGACGCCGTTCCTGCTGCTGTCGGGCCCGGAGCCGGACCACGACTGGGAGCGGTTCTGCGCCGCCGTGCGCAACCTCGTCGAACGCTGGGGCGTCCGGCTGACCGCCGGCTTCCACGGCATCCCGATGGGCGCCCCGCACACCCGCCCGCTCGGCGTCACCGCGCACGCGACGCGCAAGGACCTCGTCGGCGAGCACCAGCCGCTGCCGAACCGGCTGCAGGTGCCGGGCAGCCTGGCCGCGCTGCTGGAGTACCGGCTCGGCGAGTGGGGCTTCGACGCCCTCGGGTTCGCCGCGCACGTGCCGCACTACCTGGCGCAGTCGACGTACCCGGCCGCGTCCCTGATCGTGCTCGACGCGCTGAGCCGCTCGACCGGGCTGAACCTGGCCGAGGGCGAGCTGCGCGAGGCGGCGGACCTCGCCGACGCGGAGATCAACCGCCAGGTCGCGGAGTCCGACGAGGTCGCCGACGTCGTCCGCGCGCTGGAGCGCCAGTACGACACGTTCGTCGAGGCCTCGGAGCGGGGTTCGCTGCTGGCGGAATCGGTCGAGCACATGCCGACCGCGGAGGAGCTGGGCTCGCAGTTCGAGCGGTTCCTGGCCGAGCAGAACGGCGGCGACGGCACCGAGCGGGGATGACCCGCTACGACGAGATCGGCGTCGGCTACGCGCGGGGGCGGCGGACCGACCCACGGTGGCTCGCGCCGGTGCTCGACGCGCTGGGCACCGCCGGCTCGGTCGTCGACGTCGGGTCCGGGACGGGGTCCTACGAGCCGCCCGCGCGCCGGGTCGTCGCCGTGGAGCCGTCGGCGGAGATGATCCGGCAGCGCGGTCCCGGAGCGGCGCCGGTCGTGCGCGCGGTCGCGGAGGCGCTGCCGTTCGCCGCGGGGGCGTTCGACGCGGCGCTGGCGGTGCTGACCGTGCACCACTGGCCCGACTGGCGCCGCGGCCTCGACGAGCTGCGCCGGGTCTCGCGCCGCCAGGTCGTCCTGGCCTACGACACCGCGCGGCACAACGACTTCTGGCTCGTGCGGGAGTACGTGCCGGAAGTGGCGGCCCTCGAGGAGTCGCGCCCGTCGGCGCCGGAGATCGCGGCTCACCTTGGCGCGTCCTCGGTGGTGGAGCTACCCGTGCCGTGGGACTTCACGGACGGCGTCTTCCCGGCCTACTGGCGACGCCCGGAGGCCTACCTCGACCCGGCCGTGCGGCAGTCGTGCTCGGCGCTCGCGCAGACCGCGCCCGACGCCGTCGCGCGCGGCATGGCGCGGCTGCGGGCGGACCTGGAGTCCGGCCGGTGGCAAGCGGAGCACGCGGACCTGCTGGACCTCCCGGAGTGGGACGCGGGGTTCCGGCTCATCGTGGCGGGACGGCGCTGGAGTCCGGCGTCAACGACCAGGTGACGGTGAAGCTCACGGAGCCGTAGGCGGCCCTTCGGGGATTTCCCGCAACTCGAGCGTGCCGACCTCGGCCCACGGGTGGCGCGAGGCGACCTCGACGGCCGTCGCGCGGTCCGCGCACTCGAGGACGTTGTAGCCGCCGATCTGCTCCTTGGTCTCGGCGAACGGGCCGTCGGTCAGCAGCACCGCGCCGTCGCGCACCCGCACCGTCTTCGCCTCGGCGGGCGGGCGCAGCCCGGTGCCGGCCTGCCGGACGCCGCGCCGCTCGGCTTCGGCCGCCCACTCGTGACAGCGGCGCGCCATCTCCGGGCCGGCCGCCGCGCCCGCGGCCTCGTCCCCGCACAGCAGGAGCAGGTATCGCACGGCGCCAGCATGCCACGCGCGGTTCAGCCGTGGCAGCCTTCCTCGTTGAGCGGGCCGATCGACGGCAGCAGCAGCCCGCAGAGGTAGCCGTCGATGAACCGGCCGTTCCCGGCGAGGTTCGTGGCGAGCCGGACCAGCGGCGCGAACCCCTTGATGCCGGCGGCGAGCGCGTCCTGGTTGCGTTGCAGCATCGACATCAGCTGGTCGAGCTGGGTGAGCAGCGGGCCGACCTGCGCCTGGTTGTCGTCGATCAGCCCGGACAGTTCGGCGCCGAGCTGCCGCGAGCCGTCGAGCAGTGTGCTGATCGCCTGCTCCCGGTTGCTGACCTCGGAGAGCAGTTCGTTGCCGTCGTTCAGGAGCTGCTGCACGGCGGCGTCGCGGTCGACGAGCGTCCGGGAGACGACCCGCGTGTTGCCAAGCAGGGTGGCGAGCTGGTTGTCGCGCGTGGCGAGGGTGTCCGAAAGCCGGGACAGCCCGCTGAGCGCGGCCCGGACGCTCTGCGGCGTGTTCGCCAGCGTCGCCGACAGCGTGTCGAAGCTCTTCGCCAGCTGAGCCGTGTCGATGGTGTCCACAGTGGACGAAAGTTTCCCGAACGCCGCGAGGACGTCGTAGGGAACGCTGGTGCGTGAACGCGGAATCGGCGTCCCCGGGTCGAGCGTCCCCTCGCCCTGCGGGTCGAGCGCGAGGTACTTCTGGCCGAGCACGGTCTTCAGCCGGATCGCCGCGCCCGTCGCGTCGCCGAGCCACGCGCCCTTGACGCGGAAGGAAATGAGCACGTGGTCACCGCGCAGCTCGACGTCCGAGACACGCCCCACCTCGACGCCGGCGACGCGGACGTCGTTGCCTTCGAAGATCCCGGCCGCCTCGCTGAATTCGGCGGAGTAGGTCGTGCCGTCGCCGATGATGGGGAGCGAGCGCGCGTTCAGGGCGGCGAACACGCCCAGGGCCAGCACGGCCAGTCCGGCGAGGGCCGTCCTGACCGGGGCGTCGGCGGCCCGGCGTATTGACATGGCGTCAAGAGTGACGCACCTCACGTCCGGCCGCCAGCCGAGTCCCCCGATGAGACGAAGATCGTAGCGTCACGCCGAGGTCAGCGCCGGGTACTCGCGATATTCGAGCGCGTTGGCCGCCCGGTCGGTCATCCAGGTGAACACCCGGCCGAACAGCCGCGTGCTGATCATCTTGTAGGCGCGGTTGCGGCTGCGGATCTTCGCGACCGTGCGCGGCGCGAGGAAGTTGCCCGAGCCCTTGCCGTTCTTCTGGCCGACCGTGGCCGGCTTGCGCAGCCGTTCTTCGTACTTCGCGAACGCCTTCACGTGGTCGCCGCCGGCCGCCGTGAGCTCGCCGGCCAGCACCTGGGCGCCCATCATGGCGAGCCCGGTGCCGGATCCGCCGGGCCCGGCGCACCAGGCGGCGTCGCCGAGCAGCACGACGCGGCCCTTCGACCAGCGGTCCAGGTGGATCTGGCTGATCGAGTCGACGTACAGGTCGGTCGCGTGCGGCAGGGCTTCGAGCAGCTTCGGCGTCTCCCAGCCGGTGTCCGCGAACAGCTGCGAAACCAGCGCGCGCTGTTCTTCCGGGGTGCGGTGGCGGACTTCGACGCCGTCGGCCGCGAAGACCAGGCTGACGTGCAGCCGGTCCGGCAGCCGGTGGCTGCCCACGGTCAGGCCGCGACCCGGTTCGTTGTACATCACGCTCGTGTGGTCCAGGCCGAGGTGGTTGGGCGCGGTGAACCCGGCGATGCCGAAGCCGAGGTCGTGGCGGAAGTCCGTCTCGGGCCCGAACGCGGCCGCCCGGACGCCGGAGTGCACGCCGTCGGCTCCCACGACGAGGTCGAACTTCCGCGGCGTGCCGCGCCGGAAGGTGACCTCGACCCCGTCGGCGACCTCGGTGAGGCTCGTGACGCGGTCGCCGAAGACGTATTCGGTGGCGTCCCTGGTGTGGTCGTACAGGATCCGCGCGAGGTCGCCGCGCAGGATCTCGACCTCGCCGCTCCAGGCGGCCCCCGGCACGGTCAGCGCCGGCCGCGCGTCGAGGCCGAGCACGGTCTGGTTGCCCATCGCGGTTTCGTGGCGGCGGATGTCGTCGAAGACCCCCATCGCGCGCAGCAGCTTCACCTGCTCGCCGCGGAAGTCGACGGCCTGGCCGCCGGGCCGCAGCGCGGGCGCGGTCTCGACGAGGGTCACGCGGTAGCCGTGGCGGTGCAGCCAGTACGCCGCGGACGGGCCGGCGATGCCGGCCCCGGACACGAGCACGGTCTTGGCGGTCATCGGAGGTTCCTCTCGGTCGGTGTGCCTCCGAGACTGCGCGCCGCCGCTGACGGTTCTCGCACGGTTCGCTGACGGCCGCGAATCGCCGCTCGGCCGGTGGGGCCCGGTTCGAGTGGCTAGCATGGCGCGGTGGACCAGTCCGCCGCAGGCCGGATCCCGCAGGACGGCGATGATGCCGCGGTCGAAGCGCGCATCCTGATCGCCGCCGCGCACGTCATCGCCGACGAGGGGTTCGGCCGGCTGAAGCTCGGAGCGGTCTGCGCCCGGTCCGGGTACGCGAGGTCCGTGATCTACCAGCACTTCGGCGACAAGGACGGCCTGGGGAAACGGCTCGTCGAGTACGCCGTGGAGGAGTTCACCGTCGCCTACAGCGAGGCCGTCGCGGCGCGGACCGGCGCGGCCACCGCGACGCCGATGGACATGCTGCGCGCGCTATTGGACATCATCTTCGAGCTGGTCCGCACGATGCCGACGCTCAACCAGGCGTTCCTGGCGCTCTGGGGCGACGGCGCGGCGGAGTACTCGGCCCTGCGCGGCGCGCTGACCGAGGCCGACCGCCGGTTCCGGTTCGCCATCGCCCAGACCGTGGCCAGCGGCGTCGCGGACGGCACGATCACCGGCGTCCGCGACGCGGATTCGTACGCCTCGGCGCTGCTGGCTCAGCTGCGCGGGATCTCGATGCAGGCGCTCATCGACCCCGACGGCGTCGACCTGCGCGGTCTGCGCGCCGAACTGGAGAGCGGCATCGACCGGCTGTCCGCGGGCTTCCGCGGCACCCTTTAGAGCGCGAAGACGATCCCGCGCAGCACGACCACCCCGATGAACACGAGCGTGAAGGCGAGGTCGAGCGAGATCCCGCCGATCCGCACCGGCCGCACCACCCGCCGGACCGGCCCGATGACCGGCTCGGTGGCGGAGTAGGCCAGGCTGCGGGCCCGCCGCGCCCACGGCGGGCTGTCGGCCAGCATGCCGACCCAGTCCAGCACCATCCGCGCGATCAGCACCAGCAGGTACAGGCTCAGCGCGAAGCCGAGCAACGTCCACAGCGCACCCATGGTTCCTCCGTTCTCCCTACCCGGTGAACGCGGGGGAGCCGCGGGGAGTGCCAGATCTGTCCGATTCACAGGCTTTCAACAGAATCGCCCGCCCAACGCCGGATGGCGAACCGGCTGCCGTCGCGCTCGACTTCGGCGGCGCCGGGCCCGGCGAAGTGGGCGGGCACGACGAGCTCGTGGTCGTCCGCGGCGCGTGCCAGCACGCGCCGCCGGGTGATCGCGGCCTGCGTCTCGTCTTCGCAGAAGCAGCTGCTGTGCCGGGGTTCGAGGATCTGGACCGGGCTGTGCAGCAGGTCGCCGACGAACACGGCGCGGTCGCCGCCCGAAGCCAGCCGGACGATCGACGAGCCCGGGGTGTGGCCGGGGGCGGCTTCGAGCGTGAGGTTGCCGTCGATGCGGTGGTTTTCCTCCCACAGAACGGCTTTGCCGAGCACCGGCGCGACGCTGTCGGCGTAGACCAGCAGGCTGCCTTCACGGCGCAGCTGGTCGTGTTCGGTGCGCGGCGCGGGGCGGCGGTGGGCGTTGCGCGGGTCGAAGTAGGTCTGGTCGGCGCGCGGGATCAGGTAGGTGGCGTTGGGGAAGGTGGGGACCCAGTCGCCGTCGCGCAGTTCGGTGTTCCAGCCGACGTGGTCGTGGTGGATGTGGGTGTTGACGACGACGTCGACGTCTTCGGGGCGGACGCCGGCGTCGGCGAGGCGGGCGAGGAAGCGCGTGGCCAGGTGGTCGAAGAGCGGGATCTGGGGGCGGTCGCGGTCGTTGCCGACGCCGGTGTCGACGAGGATCGTCTTGCCTTCGCTGCGCAGCACCCAGGTCTGGACCGCGCCGCGGTAGCCGCCGGTGCCGGGGTTCCAGTGGTCGGGCGCGAGCCAGTCCGCGTTGTCCTGCCACAGCTCGGGCGGGCTCGGGACGATGGTCCGCGCCGGGGCGATCTCGCCCTGCCACTCGAGCACCTTCACGACTTCGACGTCACCGATGTGCATACATTCACTGTGACGCTCACGTCTGAGCGTCTCAATGCTTGTAATGCTCGTTCTGATGCGCGATCGTCTTGAGTGTGGACTTGCTGAGCGACGCGATCGCGGCGGTGCGGATCGGGCAGCCGACGTCGAACCGGCTGCGTGCGGGCGCCGAGTAATGCTACCGCTTCGCGCCGTACGAGGGCGCGGGCTTCCACGTGCTGCTGCGCGGAACCGGCTGGCTGGTCCCGGACGGCGGCGAGCCGGTGCGGCTGGGCCCGGGCGACGTGGTCCTGGTCCCGCACGGCGGGACGCACACGCTTTCGTCCCGGCCGGACGCGTCGGGCGCGGTGCCGTTCGAAGCGGCGGTGGCCGACCCGGACGGCGCGACGGAGTTCCTGTGCGGCAAGTACCGCCTGGCCCACGCCCGTCGTCATCCGCTGCTGGAGAGTCTCCCGGAGGTCGTCCACATCCCGGCACGCGTCGGTGCGTTCCCGGAGCTCCGCGCGGCGATCGACCTGCTGGGCGGCGAGGTGACGGCGCACCGCCCGGGCTCGGCGACGGCGTTGACGGGCCTGCTGGACCTGCTGCTGGTCTACCTGATCCGGGCGTGGCTGACGGAGAACCCGGCCGCGGGCTGGCCCCAGGCGTTGCGCGACCCGCCGATCGCGGCGGCGCTGGAGGCGGTGCACGCGAACCCGGAAGCACCGTGGCGCACGGAAGATCTGGCCGCCCGGGTGGGCCTGTCGCGCGCGACCCTCGCCCGCCGGTTCACGACATCGACGGGCCGTCCGCCGATGGCGTACGTGACGTGGTGGCGCCTGACGACGGCGGCGCGGCTCCTGCAGGACACGGACCTGCCCCTGCCGTCGATCGCGGCGAAGATCGGCTACGGCTCACCTTTCGCGTTCTCCCACGCGTTCAAGCGCCAGTTCGGCGTCGCGCCGGGGACCTACCGGCTAGGCTCACGATCATGACGCAGGTGCCGGCAGACGACCTCGACGCAGCAGCGGCATGCCTGGCCGAAGCCCTGAACCCAGCCACTTCCGAAGACTGGACGTCGGCACCGGGCACGGGCGACCTGACCGCCTGGCAGACGGCCGAGCACATCGGCGACTGCCTGCTGTCGTACGCGGCCCAGCTGGCTTCCGGGCGCCCCAGCGGTTTCGTGCCTTTCCTGGCCACACTGGAAAAGGACACCTCCCCGGCGGACGCCCTGCAGTTCGCCCGGACAGCGGCGGCAATCCTGGCAGCAGTGGTCCGCTCGTCCCCAGCCGAGTCCCGCGCCTACCACCCGACAGGCACCTCGGACCCGGCCGGCTTCGCGGCAATGGGCTGCGCAGAGGTGTTGGTCCACGGCGAAGACATGGCGCGAGGCCTGGGCGTGAAGCTCAACCCCCCACCAGAAATCTGCACCCGAACACTGGCCCGCCTCTTCCCGCACTTGGGCGACGTCTCGGACCTGGACCCGTGGACGGCCCTGCTGTGGGCAATGGACCGCAGAGAACTCCCGAACCGCCCAAGCCAGTCAGGCTGGCGCTGGCAAGGCGAGCCATAACACCCAACCCGACCACACGCTGGGGGTCCGGGGGCGCGCCCCCGGCGGGGGCTTGGGGGCTCGGCCCCCAAAAACAAAGCACCCGAGGCAAGGTTCGTGCACTCCACGAACACACCTCGGGCGTCTCGGGTGCCCTTGGCAGGATTCGAACCTGCGACACCTGCCTCCGGAGGGCAGTGCTCTATCCCCTGAGCTACAAGGGCCCATCGCTGGGCGACCACCAAAGCTTAGCGCATCAATCCGGACCTTCGCGGGCAGGTGGGTCCACGCAAGGTTCCGCTGGTCAGAGCGGTGTTTGTTGATCGATTCGAGCGGGAGTCGCTAGCGTGGGAAGCCCACCTGAAGGAGTCCGAGATGGTCAAGCCGTTCTTGGTGCCTCTCGACGAGGCCGATGTCGCCGACCTGCGGGAGCGGCTTCGGCGGACTCGGTGGCCGGAGGCCGAGACCGTCGGGGACTGGTCGCAGGGGGTGCCGCTGGAGTACGTGCGGGAGCTGTGCCGGGACTGGGGTGAGGAGTACGACTTCGGGTTCGCCGCGCGGCTGAACGCCTTTCCGCAGTTCCGGGCCGAGGTCGACGGGGTCGGGCTGCACTTCATGCACGTCCGGTCGCCGGAGGCGGGGGCGTTGCCGCTCGTCCTCACGCACGGGTGGCCCGGGTCCGTGGTGGAGTTCCTCGATGTCGTCGGGCCGCTGACCGATCCCGCGAAGTACGGCGGGGATCCGGCCGACGCTTTCCACGTCGTCGCTCCGTCGCTGCCCGGGTTCGGGTGGAGTGACAAGCCCGCGCTGAAGATCCCGCGGGTCGCGGAGCTCTTCGACCTGCTCATGCAGGAGCTCGGTTACGAGCGCTACGGCGCGCAGGGTGGCGACTGGGGTGCCGCCATCACGAACTCGCTCGCGCGGTTCGGGCGGGCTGTCGGGGTGCACGTCAACTTCGCGCCCGTGCGGTTGACCTCCGACGACCCGACGCCCGGGGAGCGCCGGGCGCTCGCCGACCTGGAGGAGTTCCGGCGGACCGGCAGCGGCTACTCCGGCCAGCAGGGCACGCGGCCGCAGACGCTCGGCTACGGCCTCACCGACTCGCCCGCCGGGCAGGCCGCCTGGATCGCCGAGAAGTTCTGGGCCTGGACCGACCACAAGGGGAACCCGGAAGACGCGGTCGACCGGCAGAAGATCCTCGACGACGTCTCCGTCTACTGGTTCACCGCGACCGCGGCCTCGTCGGCGCGGATGTACTGGGAGAACACCGACGGCGACCGGTCCACAGTGGACGTCCCGGCCGGGGTTTCGGTGTTCCCCAAGGAGATCGTGCGGCCGTCGCGGCGGCAGGCCGAGCAGCGCTACACCGACCTGCGGTGGTTCGAGGAGCTGCCCGTCGGCGGCCACTTCGCCGCGCTGGAGCAGCCGGAGCTGTTCGTCGAGCAGGTCCGCGGCTTCTTCCGGCTGGTGCGCTAGGCGAGCCAGCCGGTCGTCAGGCGCTGCACGGCCGAACCGTCGTTGTCGGCGAACTTGAGGCCCGTGAACGCCTCGGCCTGCTTCGACGTCTGGATGCGGAACGCGGGCGCGTCGGCCGTCATCGCGTCCAGGATCACGTCGGCGACCTCGTCGGCCGTCTGCGCGCCCTCGAACGACTTCGAGACGTTCTCGACGTACTTCTGCAGGGATTCCGCGTAGGGGCCGGCTTCGGCGAAGAGCTGTTCACCGACGCCGATGTTGGCGACGAACTCGGTGGCGACCGCGCCCGGCTCGATGACGGACACCTTGACGCCCTGGGCCGCCGCGACCGGCGCGAGGGATTCCATCATGCCTTCGACGGCGAACTTCGCCGCGCAGTAGGCCTCGTTGAACGGCTGGCCGACGGCGCCGCCGATGCTGGTCACCGTGAGCAAGCGGCCGCCGCTCGCGCGCAGCGCCGGCATCGCGGCCTTCGTCATCTCGACGACGCCGAAGAAGTTGACCTCCATGGTCGCGCGGACAGCGGAGACCGGCTCCTGCTCGATCGTGCCGACGTGCCCCGCACCGGCGTTGTTGACCAGCACGTCGAGCCGGCCGTAGTCGGCGAGGACGCCCTCCACCGTCGTGCGGACGGACTCGGCGTCGGTGACGTCGAGCCGGCGGATGTCGAGCTCGAGGTCGCCGGCGGCTTCGCGCAGGCGGCCGGCGCGGGCGGGGTCGCGCAGGGTGGCGACCGTCCGGAAGCCCGCGCGGGCCGCCTGGACCGCCAGGGCGAGCCCGATCCCGGTGGACGTGCCGGTGATCAGGGCGACGCGGTCGTTGCTCATCGGGAGCACCTCGATGTGGTTGAGAGAGATGATGGTTAATGTAGTGAACTAAAACCACTATAGGCATGGATGGTTCATGTCATCAACTACCGGCCTACACTCAGTGGATGACCGCTGACCCGATCACCGACGACGTCGTCGCCCTGCTCGCGCGGATCGTCGACCGGTTCGTCGGCTCCTACGAGTCCGCGGCGGCCGCGCTGGGGCTGACGACCGTGCAGGCCAAGGTGCTCGAAGCGCTGGGGGAGCCGCTGCCGATGCACCGCATCGCCGAGAAGCTGAAGTCCGAGCGCTCGAACGTGACGGGGATCATCGACCGCCTCGAGGCGCGCGGCCTGGTCGAACGCCGGGCCGACGAGCGCGACCGGCGGATCAAGAACATCGTGGCCACGCCCGCGGGTGCGGTCCTGGCGCGCGACTTCCGCCGCTCGCTGGGGTTCGCGGCGGAACCCCTGGCGGCGCTCGGTCCCGAAGACCGTGTCCGATTGCGCGACCTGCTGCGGCGGATGGTCGGCGGCGAAGCGTAACGAGTCCGCCTGGCGGGAAACCCCGGCTGGTGGATTGGTCGGCATCGGCCCGCGGAGTAGCTTTCGGGTGGGTGAACTTAGGCTGCCCTCTGTTGCATATATGCGCATTCGACTATATGTTTGGCCTGGACGCAGAACCGGGAGCGGAGGCGAAATGGGACACGGCCACGGACACGGGCACGTGAGCGCGCCCGCGAGCGCGTCGGGCCGGTACGTGCGGAGCCTGACCATCGCCCTGGGCATCGGCGCCGGATTCATGGTGCTGGAGTTCGTAGTCGGCTTCACGACCGGCTCGCTGGCGCTGATCTCGGACGCCGCGCACATGTTCACCGACGTCCTCGGGGTCGGCATGGCGCTGACCGCGATCGTCCTGGCGCGCCGCAGCGGGCCCACCGTCAGCCGCACGTTCGGGCTGTACCGCGCGGAGGTGCTGGCCGCGCTCGCGAACGCCGTCCTGCTGTTCGGCGTCGCGGGGTACGTCCTGGTCGAGGCCATCGGCCGGATCGGCGACCCGCCCGCGGTGCCCGGCCTGCCGGTGCTGCTGGCCGCGACGGCCGGGCTCGCGGCCAACATCGTGTCCTTCGCCGTGCTGCGCTCCGGTGCGAAGGAGAGCCTGAACGTCCGCGGCGCGTACCTCGAGGTGCTGGCCGACCTGATCGGCTCGGTCGGCGTACTGGTCAGCGGCGCGCTGACGCTGCTGACGGGCTGGCGCTACGCCGACCCGATCATCGGTGTCGCGATCGGGCTGTTCGTGCTGCCCCGCACGTGGACGCTCGCCCGGCGGGCGCTGCGGATCCTCTTCCAGCACGCGCCGCAGGGGGTCGACGTCGGGGCGATCAGCGCGGAGCTGTCCGCCTTGCCGGGGGTCGCGGACGTGCACGACCTGCACGTCTGGACGCTGACCTCGGGCATGGAGGTGGCTTCGGCGCACCTGACGCTCGCGCCGCCCGCACAGCAATCGGACGTCTTGACGGAAGCGCAGAACCTGCTGGCCTCGCGGTACGCCATCGAGCACGCGACGCTGCAGGTGGAAGCGCCGCAGTGCGCGCGGCGCTGCCAAGAGCTCAGCTGGTAGCTAGGCGGGCAGCGGCTGGGCACCCCGGCCCGAGAGCATCAGCTTCATCTGGTCCATCTCCGCGCCCTGCGACGTCAGGATGCTGTTCACCAGGGCCTTCAACGCCGGCAGCGTCGAATGCGCCGACGCGTACTGGGCCATCGACGTGCCGCCCTGGTGGTGGCGGAGCATCAGCTGCAGGAAGTAGACGTCGAACTCGCGGCCCGACAGCGAACGCAGCTTGGCCAGCTCCTTGTCGGTCGCCATGCCCGGCATCAGCGCGCCGCCCGCCGGGTTGACCGACGACGGGGCCATCGACATGCCGTCGTGGCCCGGCATCGGTTCCGTCATCCACTGCATCGGCGCGCCGATCGGCTGCTCCGGCTGGTCCCACAGCATGAGCCAGCCCTTCATGCGGCCGACCTGCTCGAGCTGCGTGCGCTCGATGTCGAACGCCAGCTGCTTGATCTCCGGGTCGGTCGTGCGGTCGCGGGCGATGCCCGCCATCGTGACCGCCTGGAGGTGGTGCGTCGACATGTCCTGCGCGAAGCCGACCTCGACCGAGCCGGCCGCCGGGGTGGCGGTGGCCGGCTCGTCGACGGCGCGGGTGATGAACATCCCGGCCGTCGCGCCGATCAGCAGGACCGCCAGCAGCGTCCCGCCGATGATCACCCAGCGCGACCAGGTCGGCTGCTCGGTGGCCTCTTCCGCGTCGAGGTCGGCTTCGGTGCTCACTGGGACGGCTTGCCCGACGGCGCCGGGGCGGACGGCTGCTGGCTCATGCCGCCTTCACCCTGGGCGGACGTGCTGCCCTTGTAGTCCATCGGCTTGGCGTCGGGACCGGGCTTCGACGGGTCGAACGGCGGCGGGTTGTCCGGGTCGAACTGGCCGGGGACCGCGTCGCAGGACGCGCCGACCTCGGGGTACACGCCGTTCGGGTTGCTGCGCAGGGCCGCGATGAACTCGTCGATGCGGGGGTCGTTCGCGTCGTCCAGCTTGAGCTGGTGACCCCACGACTGCAGCGAGATCGGCTTGTCGAGGCCCGGGTAGGGCGACATGATCGTGAACGGCTTGTCCTTGACGCGCACGCTCAGCAGGTTCAGCGCGTCACCGGTGATCTGCTGCGGGTTGTAGGCGATCCAGACGGTGCCGTGCTCCAGCGCGTGCACCATGTTCTCGGTGCGGACCGCGTTCGGGTACACGATGCCGGTGCAGGTGGCCCACGTCTGGTCGTGCGGGCCGCCGAACGGCGGCGAGTGGTCGTAGGCGACGCGCTCGGTCGGGAGGACGTGGACGCTGCCGGTGTAGGTCGCGGTGATCACGCCGGGGATGCGCTTCGAGGGGTCCGGGTCCTGCGCGCTGGGCGCGAACGCGGCGGCGGCGGCTTCACGGTCGGCCTGGTCGCGCTTCGGCGCCGACTTCACCATGTAGTAGGTGATCACCGAGGCGGCCAGCGCCACGATGGCGACGACGGCGATGATGGTGCCCCACGGCGTGCCCTTCTTGCTCACCACGGAACCGCGGGCCGCCTTCACCGCCGACCCCTTTTTCCGAGTTGTCCCGTTCGCCATGGCTCCCGCGTTCTCCCTCTGGTGGCTGCGGACGGATTCCCGCCCCGGCCAGTGTAGAGACCACCCGTCTGATCACCGTTAACACCTCACGGGGATGCGCGCCGTGACGTGGCCGAGACCGATGAAAGCGCCCCACCAGGGCACACCTAGAATTCGACGAGTGACTCCCGCCGCTCTCGCCGACCTGGTCCGCAGCTCCGCCGTGCAGGTGCTCGCCGCACGCGGAATCGACGACGCCGTGCTGCCGGAGCAGGTGACCATCGAACGCCCGCGCAACCCCGACCACGGCGACTACGCGACGAACCTGGCCCTGCAGGTGGCCAAGAAGGCCGGCCTGAAGCCGCGCGACTTCGCCGAGGCGCTGGCCGAGGCGGTCTCGGCGGACGACGGCGTGGACTCGGCCGAGGTCGCGGGCCCCGGCTTCCTCAACTTCCGGCTCGCCGCGGCCGCGCAGGGCGACATCGTGCGCCAGGTCCTCGACGCCGGCGCCGCGTACGGCCGCGGGGACGCGCTGGCCGGCACGAAGATCAACCTCGAGTTCGTCTCGGCGAACCCGACCGGTCCGATCCACCTGGGCGGCACGCGCTGGGCCGCGGTCGGCGACGCGCTGGGCCGGGTGCTGGCCGCGCAGGGCGGGGACGTCACCCGCGAGTACTACTTCAACGACGCCGGCGCCCAGATCGACCGCTTCGTCCGGTCCCTGATCGCCGCCGCGAAGGGCGAGCCGGCCCCGGAGGACGGCTACGCGGGCGGCTACATCAACGACATCGCCGCCGAGGTCATCAAGGCCGAGCCGAGCGCGCTTTCCCTGCCCGAAGAGCAGCGGCACGAGACGTTCCGCCGGATCGGCATCGAGCTGATGTTCAGCGAGATCAAGCAGAGCCTGCACGAGTTCGGCACCGACTTCGACGTCTTCTTCCACGAGAACTCGCTGCACGAGTCGGGCGCCGTCGACGCCGCCGTCCAGGAGCTGAAGGACTCGGGCAACCTCTACTTCGAGGACGGCGCCTGGTGGCTGAAGTCGACGGAGTACGGCGACGACAAGGACCGCGTCGTCATCAAGCAGGACGGCAACCCGGCCTACATCGCCGGTGACCTGGCCTACTTCAAGGACAAGCGCAACCGCGGCTTCGACCTGTGCATCTACATGCTCGGCGCGGACCACCACGGCTACATCGCCCGGCTGAAGGCCGCGGCCGCCGCGTTCGGCGACGACCCGGCGACGGTCGAGGTCCTCATCGGACAGATGGTCAACCTGGTCAGCGACGGCAAGCCGGTGCGGATGTCCAAGCGCGCGGGCACCGTGATCACCATGGAGGACCTCGTCGAGGCGGTCGGCGTCGACCCGGCCCGCTACGAGCTGATCCGCTACTCGGTGGACTCCACTTTGGACGTCGACCTGGACCTGCTGCGCAAGCACTCCAACGACAACCCCGTCTACTACGTCCAGTACGCGCACGCGCGCCTGTGCACGATGCTCCGCGGGGCCGACGACCTCGGCCTCAAGTCCGCCGGGGACGTGGACCTGGGCCTGCTGACGCTGCCGGTCGAAGGCGACCTGATCCGCACGATCGGCGAGTTCCCGGAGACCGTGCGCCGCGCCGCCGAAATGCGGGAGCCGCACCGGATCGCGCGCTACCTGGAGGAGCTGGCGGGCGCGCTCCACAAGTTCTACGCGGTCCGCGAGGCCCGCGTGCTGCCCAAGGGCGACGAGGAGGCCACGCCGGCCAACCACGCCCGGGTGGCGCTCTGCGAGGCGGCGCGCGTGGTGCTCGCCAACGGTCTCGCGCTGGTCGGTGTCTCCGCTCCGGAACGGATGTAAGAAATGGCGCACCCCGCGGGCCCCAGGCACGCCGACGTCTACCCCCACGCCGACACCTCCGGGCTCCAGCCCTCGGGGGCCGAAGAGCTCGACAAGCTGCCCGCGAAGGTGTGGCCCCGCAACACCTTCCGCGCCGCCGACGGCGTCGTGCGGATCGCCGGGGTCGACGTCCGCGAGCTCGCCGAGAAGCACGGCACGCCGCTGTTCGTGGTCGACGAGGCCGACTTCAAGTCCCGGTGCGCGGACTACGCCGAGGCGTTCGACGACCCGACGCTCGTGCACTACGCGTCGAAGGCGTTCCTCTCCATCGAGATCGCCCGCTGGGTGGCCGAGCAGGGGCTGAGCCTCGACGTCTGCAGCGGCGGCGAGCTCGCCGTGGCGCAGCGCGCGAACTTCCCGGCCGAGCGGATCACCTTCCACGGCAACAACAAGTCGCCCGCGGAGCTCGAAGCCGCGGTCGTCGCGGGGGTCGGCACGATCGTGCTCGACTCCTACTACGAGATCGCCCGGCTGGCCGACATCGCCGCGCGCCACGACGTCGTGCAGGCGGTGCTGATCCGGGTCACGGTCGGCGTCGAGGCGCACACCCACGAGTTCATCGCGACCGCGCACGAGGACCAGAAGTTCGGCTTCTCCCTCGCGAGCGGCGACGCCGCCGAAGCGGTGCGCCGGGTGCTCAACGCGCGTTCGCTCAAGCTGGTCGGCCTGCACAGCCACATCGGCTCGCAGATCTTCGACGCCGACGGCTTCGAGGTCGCCGCCCGCCGCGTCGTCGGGCTGCTCGCCGACCTGGCCAAGGAGCACGGGCCCGAGCTGCTGGACCAGCTGAGCCTGGTCGACCTCGGCGGCGGGTTCGGCATCGCCTACACCGAGAAGGACAACCCGCCCCCGCCGGCGCAGATGATCACGCAGATCCGCGAGATCGTCCGCAAGGAGTGCGCGTACGCGGGCCTGCCGGTGCCGCGCATCGCGGGCGAGCCGGGCCGCGCGATCGCCGGGCCCGGCACGATCACGCTCTACGAGGTCGGGACGATCAAGGACGTCTCGCTCGGCGACGAGTCGGCGCGCCGGTACGTCAGCGTCGACGGCGGGATGAGCGACAACATCCGCACCGCGCTCTACGACGCCGTGTACGACGTCCGGCTGGTGTCCCGCTCCGCGGCCGACAACGACCAGCCGGTCCCGGCCGTGCTGTCCCGGGTCGTGGGAAAACACTGTGAATCCGGCGACATCGTCGTACGAGACTGCTGGCTGCCCGACACCCTGGCTCCCGGCGACCTGCTGGCGATCGCGGCGACCGGCGCCTACTGCTACTCGATGGCGAGCACGTACAACCGGCAGCCGCGCCCGGCGGTGGTCGCCGTGCGCAACGGCAGCTCCCGGCTGCTGCTGCGCCGCGAGACGACCGACGACATGCTGCGCCTGGAGGTCTGAACACAGTGGCTGCCCCACAGGAGAAGGCCATCAGGGTCGCCCTGCTCGGCTGCGGAACCGTCGGCGGCGAGGTCGCCCGGCTGCTCACCGAGCAGGCCGGTGAGCTGGCCGCGCGGGCGGGCGCGCCGGTCGAGCTGGCCGGCATCGCGGTCCGCCGCCCGGACAAGCACCCCGAGCTGCCGCCGGAGCTGCTGACGGCCGACGCCGAGAAGCTCGTCACGTCCGACGACGTCGACGTGGTGGTCGAGCTGGTCGGCGGCATCGAGCCGGTCCGCGGCTGGCTGCTCGCCGCGCTGAAGGCCGGCAAGTCCGTGGTCACGGCGAACAAGGCGCTGCTGGCCGAGCACTCCGCCGACCTGTTCGAGGCGGCCGACGCCGCGGGCGCCGACCTCTACTTCGAGGCCGCGGTGGCCGGGGCCATCCCCCTGCTGCGCCCGCTGCGCGAGTCCCTCGCCGGCGACCGCATCACCCGCGTGATGGGCATCGTCAACGGCACCACGAACTACATCCTGTCCGCGATGGACACCACCGGCGCCGGCTACGCCGAGACGCTCGACGAAGCCAGCCGCCTCGGGTACGCCGAGGCCGACCCGACCGCCGACGTCGACGGCTACGACGCCGCGTCCAAGGCCGCGATCCTGGCGTCGCTGGCCTTCCACACCCGCGTGACGGCGTCGGACGTGCACCGCGAGGGCATCGCGGACGTCACGGCCGCCGACCTCGCCGCGGCCCGCATGCTCGGCCGCACGGTCAAGCTGCTGGCCATCTGCGAGCGCGTGGCCGACGATGACGGCGTCGAGTCGGTTTCCGCCCGCGTGCACCCGGTGATGATCCCGCGCAGCCACCAGCTCGCGGGCGTCGGCGGCGCGTTCAACGCCGTCTACGTCGAGGCCGACGCCGCGGGCGAGCTGATGTTCTACGGCCAGGGCGCGGGTGGTGCGCCGACCGCGAGCGCGGTGCTCGGCGACCTCGTCGCGGTGGCGCGCAACCGCGTCGCCGGCGGCCGCGGCCCGCGCGAATCCGCGCACGCCGCGCTGCCGGTCCGGCCGATGGGCCAGACGCCGACCCGGTACCACGTAAGCCTTTCCGTCGCCGACCGCGCCGGGGTGCTCGCGCAGGTGGCGAACGCGTTCGCCGCGCACGGCGTGAGCATCGCGGCCGTGCGGCAGAGCGACGTCGGCGACCGCGCGAGCCTGGTCGTCGTGACGCACCAGGCCCCGGACGCGGCCCTGCAGTCCACTGTGGACGAGATCGCGAAGCTCGACGTCGTCCACGAAGTTGTCAGCGTCATGCGGGTGGAAGGCGAAGACCAGTGATCAGGCACCCCTGGCCGGGACTCATCGAGGCCTACCGGGACCGCGTCCCGGTCCCGGACGGCGCGCAGGTCGTGACGCTCGGGGAGGGCAACACGCCGCTGCTGCCCGCGCGGCACCTGTCCGAGCTGACCGGCTGCGAGGTCCACCTCAAGGTCGAGGGCGCGAACCCGACGGGCTCGTTCAAGGACCGCGGGATGACCGTGGCCATCACGCACGCGCTCGCCAGCGGGCTCAAGGCCGTGATCTGCGCGTCGACCGGCAACACCTCCGCCTCGGCCGCCGCGTACGCCGCCCGCGCGGGCCTCACCTGCGCCGTGCTGGTGCCGCAGGGGAAGATCGCGCTGGGCAAGCTCGCCCAGGCCGTGCTGCACGGCGCGCGGATCCTGCAGGTCGACGGCAACTTCGACGACTGCCTCGAGCTGGCCCGCAAGACCGCGAACGACTACCCGGTCACCCTGGTCAACTCGGTGAACCCGGTGCGCATCGCCGGCCAGAAGACCGCGGCCTTCGAAGTGTGCGACGTCCTCGGCGAAGCGCCGGACATCCACTGCCTGCCGGTCGGCAACGCGGGGAACATCACCGCCTACTGGGCGGGGTATTCGGAGTACGCCACCGACGGTGTGGTGAAGAACACCCCGCGGATGTTCGGCTTCCAGGCCGCCGGCGCGGCGCCGCTCGTGCTGGGCGAGCCGGTGCGCGACCCGGACACGATCGCGACGGCGATCCGGATCGGCAGCCCGGCGTCGTGGACCGCCGCCGTGAAGGCGAAGGACGAGTCCGAAGGGCTCTTCGACGCCGTCACCGACGAGAAGATCCTCGAGGCGTACCGGCTGCTCGCCGGGCGCGAGGGCGTGTTCGTCGAGCCGGCGTCGGCCACCAGCGTGGCCGGCCTGCTGGCCACGGCCGCCGACGGCCGGCTGCCGCGCGGCTCCCGCGTGGTGTGCACCGTCACCGGCCACGGTCTCAAGGACCCGCAGACGGCGCTGGCGGGCAACGTCGAGGTCGAGCCGCTGGCCGTCGACCCCTCGGCGGTCGCGGCGGCGCTGGACCTGCGGTGAAGACCGCGTTCAAGGTCACCGTCCCGGCGTCGACGGCGAACATCGGGCCGGGCTTCGACGCCTTCGGCATGGCGCTGGCCCTGCACGACGTCGTCGAGGTGCGGGTCACCGACACCGGCCTCAAGGTCGAGGTGATCGACGCGGGCGCGGGTGGCGTCGCGGACGTCCCGACCGACGAGACGCACCTCGTGGTCCGCGCGATCCGGCGGACCTGCGCGCACCTCGGCGTCGAACCGCCCGGCCTGCACCTGCGCTGCTTCAACGCGATCCCGCACGCCCGCGGGCTCGGCTCGTCGGCGGCCGCGGTGGTGTCCGGTGTCGCCGCCGGGTACGCGCTGGCGGGCCGTGAAATCGACGCGTTCGGCGCGTTGCAGCTGGCCGCGGGCTTCGAGGGCCACGCCGACAACGCCGCGGCGAGCCTGTTCGGCGGGCTCGTCGTGGCCTGGTGCGAAGGCGGCGAGTTCCACGCCGAGCGGCTCGCGCCGCACGCGTCGATCCGGCCGGTCGTGGCCGTCCCCGCGGTGCGCTCGGCCACCGCGACCACCCGCGGCCTGCTGCCCGCGACCGTGCCCCACGCCGACGCCGCGCACAACGCCGGCCGCGCCGCGCTCGCCGTGCACGCGCTGACCGCGAAGCCGGAGCTGCTGCTCGCGGCCACCGAAGACCGCCTGCACCAGCACTACCGGGCCCCCGCGTACCCGGCGAGCGGCGAGCTGGTGGCGACGCTGCGTGCACGCAGCGTGGCCGCCGCCGTCTCCGGCGCGGGTCCCACGGTGCTCGCGCTGACCACCACGGGAATACTCCCGCCCGGCGTGGACGTTGACGGTTTCGACGTCTTCGAGCTGCCCGTGGATCTCACGGGTGTGCAGGTTGCGGCTCAGTAAAGGCTGGGTCACGTGGCAGCGGCCGGTCCCGCCACGCGGGGGGTGGTTGTTGCACCCGGCACCGGCGCGGTCTACCCTCGGGGGCGTTCGATCACCGTGCGTTTCCGCACCCGATGCCGGTCTCCGGATCGCATCCTTCGTTGATCCGCCGAATCCGCACCGCCTGGCAAGCGGGGTAACGCGGAGGAACGTAGGCGGGTTTCCGGTCTCGGCGGTGCCGAATTCCGTGTCCTCCGAATGGAGGACGCAAACCCCTGTGGTGGAGGCGCTCCAGCTGTGTTTCGCACGGCCGAAGAGCTCATCTCCCGTATCGGGGGGCAGTTACGCCGGTTCGCGATCAGAAGCGAGCGGCAGTCCGCTGATCCGCCTGGAGGCGTGGATCGGTCAGGAAGGACATGTGTGAGCAACACCGATCTTTTGAGCGACGTGGGTAGCAGCGCCGCGGAGTCGAACGGCACCACCCCCGCCCCCAAGAAGACGGTCGGCGGGTTGACCGGGAAGACCGTGGCGGAACTGCGTTCGCTGGCTGGGGAGCTCGGCGTCGGCGAGACGACGGGCATGCGCAAGGGCGATCTCATCGCCGCGATCCGCGAGCGTCAGGGCAAGTCGCGCAAGCGCCCGGCCGCCGAAACGCTGCCCCTCGAGGGCGTCGGCGAGCCGGTGAAGGCGTCGGCCCCGAAGGCCGAGCCCAAGGCCGAGGCGGCCGCCGCCCCGGTCGAGACCAAGCCGGAGCCCAAGGCCGAGGCCGCCGCGCCGGCGGACACCCAGCCGCAGGCCGAGCGCCCGCAGCAGGACAAGCAGGACGCCCAGCAGGGCCAGGACGGCCAGCCCGAAGAGGGCGGCCGCGGCCGGCGTCGCCGCGGGTCGAACCGCGCCGCCGGCGACGGCCAGGGCGGTGACCGCCAGCAGGGCGACCGGCAGCAGGGTGACCGCCAGCAGGGCCAGAGCGGCGGGGGCAACCGCGACCGCCAGCAGGGCCAGGGCGGCAACAACCGCAACGACAACCGCCAGCAGGACGGGAACCGCCAGCAGGGCGGCAACCGCGGCGGCGGTCAGGACAACCGCGCCCAGCAGCAGGACGACGACGAGGAAGGCGGCCGCCGCGGCCGTCGCTTCCGCGACCGTCGCCGCCGGGGCAGTGGTGGCGGCCAGCGCGACGGCGGTTCGCCGGACACCGAGATCCGCGAGGACGACGTCCTGCTGCCCGTCGCGGGCATCCTGGACGTGCTCGACAACTACGCGTTCGTGCGCACCTCCGGCTACCTCGCCGGCCCGAATGACGTGTACGTCTCGCTTTCGCTGGTCCGCAAGTACGGCCTGCGCCGCGGTGACGCCATCACCGGTGTCGTGCGCCAGCCGCGCGAGGGCGAGCAGCAGCGGCAGAAGTTCAACCCGCTGGTGCGCGTCGACTCCATCAACGGCCTGGAGCCGGACGAGGCCAAGCGCCGCCCGGACTTCACCAAGCTGACCCCGCTGTACCCGAACGAGCGGCTACGCCTCGAGACCGAGTCGCACAAGCTCACGACCCGCGTGATCGACCTGATCATGCCGGTCGGCAAGGGGCAGCGCGCCCTGATCGTGTCGCCGCCGAAGGCCGGCAAGACCACGATCATGCAGGACATCGCGAACGCGATCTCCACGAACAACCCCGAGTGCCACCTGATGGTCGTCCTGGTCGACGAGCGTCCGGAAGAGGTCACCGACATGCAGCGCTCGGTGAAGGGCGAGGTCATCGCCTCGACCTTCGACCGGCCGCCGTCGGACCACACGTCGGTCGCGGAGCTGTCGATCGAGCGGGCCAAGCGCCTGGTCGAGATGGGCCACGACGTCGTCGTGCTGCTCGACTCGATCACCCGGCTGGGCCGCGCGTACAACCTGGCGGCCCCGGCGTCCGGCCGGATCCTGTCCGGTGGTGTCGACTCGACCGCGCTGTACCCGCCGAAGCGGTTCCTCGGCGCGGCGCGCAACATCGAGAACGGCGGCTCGCTGACCATCTTCGCCACGGCGATGGTGGAGACCGGGTCGACGATGGACACGGTCATCTTCGAGGAGTTCAAGGGCACCGGTAACGCGGAGCTCAAGCTGGACCGGAAGATCGCCGAGCGCCGGGTGTTCCCGGCCGTCGACGTCAACCCGTCGGGTACCCGCAAGGACGAGCTGCTGCTCTCGCCGGACGAGCTCGCGGTCACCGTGAAGCTGAGCCGGGTGCTGCACGCGCTCGACTCGCAGCAGGCCATCGACCTGCTGATCTCGCGGTTGCGCAAGACGAAGACGAACGTCGAGTTCCTCATGCAGGTCTCGAAGACCGCCCTCGGCGGCGGCGAAGACGACTGAGTCTCGTTTCGAGAAAGGGCCCTCCCGGTTCGCCCGGGAGGGCCCTTTTCGCGTTACTGGTGGGGGACCGCGGCGGGCGTCCAGCCGCGGTAGTTGCTGAAGTAGCTCACGCTGGAGCCGTGGCCGATCGCGCCGCCGACGCTGGAGGCGTAGAAGCCGCCGTTGCCGTCCGCGATGCCGACGTGCCCGTACGCGCTGATGTTCCAGTAGACGAACGAACCGGCCGGCGGCGTGCCGGTGGTGTGCTTCGGGCTCGCGCCGTTCCAGTGCGCGTTCGCCGAGGCCCAGACGCCGGTGGTGCCGTAGGCGTTCTCGGCCGCCTTCTCGCAGAGCCCCTGGTAGGCGGTGCTGCCCAGGTGGTTCTTGTACCACTGGACCGCGCCGGCCGGGGTGCCGTCGCCCGCGGCCTGGATCGCCGCGGCGGGTACCGCGGTCGCGCCGGGGGCGGCCACCACCGCGGCCGTGCCGATGGTGGCGGCGACGGCCAAAGCAGTGAAGATATTTCGCATTACTCCTCCTGACGGTGAGATAATCACGAAGGATCGCCAGGGTGCGCCGGCCGTGTACAAGATCCGTACAAACTTGACGCTTCAACCACCGGGAATAGCTGGTCAGCGGGGTGCGTTCCAGTGACCGTCTGCCCGTCTGGCAGAATTACCCGCTGAAGTCCGGCACCGGTTCACCCCGCGGAACGACTGGGGACCCGGAGCCAACGAGAGAGGACACCATGAAGAGCGGTATTCACCCCGAGTACGTGGTCACGAACGTGAACTGCGACTGCGGCAACAGCTTCACCACGCGCAGCACCAAGACCAGCGGCAACATCCACGTCGAGATCTGCTCGAACTGCCACCCGTTCTACACGGGCAAGCAGAAGATCATGGACACCGGTGGCCGGGTCGCGCGCTTCGAGGCTCGCTACGGCAAGCGCCAGAAGAAGGCCGACGCCAAGTAGCTTTTTCCACGGCGCCCACCCGCACGCGCGGGTGGGCGCCGTTGTTTTGGACGGACCCGGGCTGAGAGGTGGCAGAGGTGGATTCGAGCTCGCTCAAGGGGTTGCTCGCCGAGCACGCCGAGCTGGAGCAGCAGCTGGCGGACCCCGCGGTGCACGCCGACCAGGCGCGCGCCCGCAAGCTCGGGCGCCGCTACGCCGAGCTGACGCCGGTGATCCGCGCGGTCCACGAGCTCGACACCGCCCGCGACGACCTCGCGGCCGCACGGGAGATGGCCTCGGAGGACGCGGAGTTCGCTGCGGAAGCCGAAGAGTTGAGCGCGAAGATCCCCGAGCTGGAGTCGAAGCTCACCGAGCTGCTGCTGCCGCGCGACCCGTACGACGGCTCCGACGTCGTGATGGAGATCAAGTCCGGCGAGGGCGGCGAGGAGTCGGCGCTGTTCGCCGGCGACCTGCTGCGGATGTACCTGCGCTACGCCGAGCGCCACGGCTGGAAGGCCGAGGTCCTCGACTCGGTGGACTCCGACCTGGGCGGCTTCAAGGACGTCACGCTGTCGATCAAGACGAAGTCGGCCGTCGTCGACGGCGTCTGGTCGCGCCTGAAGTTCGAGGGCGGCGTGCACCGCGTCCAGCGCGTGCCGGCGACGGAGTCCCAGGGCCGGATCCACACGTCGGCGTCCGGGGTGCTCATCTACCCGGAGCCGGAGGAGGTCGAGGTCGAGATCGACCCGAACGACCTGCGCATCGACGTCTTCCGCTCGTCGGGCCCCGGCGGCCAGAGCGTCAACACGACCGACTCGGCGGTCCGGATCACGCACCTGCCGACGGGCATCGTGGTGTCGTGCCAGAACGAGAAGTCCCAGATCCAGAACCGCGCGCGGGCCCTGCAGGTGCTGCAGGCCCGGCTGCAGGCGATCGCGGAGGAGGAGGCGGCGGCCAAGGCGTCCGACGCCCGCAAGTCCCAGGTCCGCACGGTCGACCGCTCCGAGCGGATCCGGACGTACAACTTCCCGGAGAACCGGATTTCGGACCACCGCGTCAACTACAAGGCGTACAACCTGGACCAGGTCCTGGACGGCGACCTGGACGGCGTCCTGGACGCACTGGCGACGGCGGACCGAGAAGAGCGGCTGGCCGCCTCGGCGGGCTGAGCCGCGGCTCAGTGGACCGCGGGTGACTCCGGCTCGCGGAACGCGTCGAAGACTTCCGTGACCGGTTCCGGCTCGTCTTCCTCCGGAACGGGCCGAGCCGGCCGCGGGAAGAAGCTCAGCACCGCGAAAACGCAGGCCAGGACCGTCGGGAACAGCGTCAGCAGCTGGTGCTTCACGCCCTCGACGCCCTCGCCCAGCGCGGACAACCCGAACTGGCCCACCGCGAACAGCAGCAGGAAGAACACCACGATCCCGTACTCGCGCCGGTGGCGGCGGAACGCGCGGACCCCCGCCCAGCCGATCAGCAGCCAGAACGGCACCAGCGCGAACAGCCCCAGCGGGGCCGCCAGGGCCGACAGCCCGGAGAACACCGGCACCCGGTACTCCTTGGCCATCCGCGGCAGCCCCTCCGACTCCGCGAAGCTGCCCAGGCGCGACGGCCGCGCCGTCAGGGTGTCGACCGCGCCCTGCTGGAGGATCTGCAGCGTGCGCGCCGGGTGCGAGGCGTAGTACTGCAGGACGTTGCGGCGGCTGATCTTGTCCCGGAAGCCGGTGTAGTCCGCGTCCGTCCACGGGCTCACCTCCCACCAGCCCTTGCCGATGAACTTCTTCGCGCTCGGGGGCAGGCCCAGGGCCGTCAGGTCGGCGTCCGTGTCGTGCTTTCCGTCGACGATGCTGTCGAACACGACGTGGAACATGTTCGCCTCGCGGTACTCCGCGTTGGCCGGGTCGCCGTGGGCCTGCACCGCCGCCGTGCCCGCGCCGACGACCACCAGCACACCCAGCGGCAGCAGCCACCGCGCCCGGCCGCGTGCGCCCAGCGGGCGGACCAGGGCCAGCGCCAGCACGAACAGCGGGATCAGCAGCAGCGTCTGCGACTTCGCGTTGATGCCGATGAGCGCGCCCACGACGGTCAGCGCCGCACCCCAGTGGCGCCACGCGCCGGTGCGGCTCATCAGCAGCAGGCCGCCCGCCGTCAGCAGCATTCCGACGAACCCGGCGCCTTCGCTCAGCACCGACGCGAAGTAGCCGAAGAACGCCGAGTCGGCCATCACGAGCAGCAGGAGCACCGCCGCGATGACGCGGTTGCGGCGGCTCAGGTCCAGGCCGAGGACCGTCGCCGCGACGCCGGCCGCGACCAGCACGCACGTGATCGCGCCCAGCACCAGCAGGTTGAGCTCCGCCGGCGAGCCGAGCACCTTCCCCAGCTTGCTCGCGAGCCAGTCGAGCCACGCCTGGCTCGAGATGTAGTCGCTCCGGCACGCCGACCCGGGCCCGTAGCTGAAGTGCACGTAATACTCGGACGCGAGCTCCGGGTGCCGGCCGCCGAGGTCGCACAGCAGGCGCCACCCGTCGCCGTTGTCGGCCATCCCGACCGGTCGCGGCACGAGGAACCGGATCAGCAGCACGCCCAGGGAAAGGACGAAGACGCCCAGGCCGAAACGCAGTTCACGGGGTCGCACGCGGCCAGCGTACGAGATCACGCCGAGTCGGCGGGCGGTGCACCGGGAACCGGCGAAACGGGCCGGTGGCGGAACACGACGTAGCGGTAGAGCAGGTAATTCCAGAACAGCCCGACGACGATCGCCGCGCCCTTCGGCACCAGCAGGCCCACCCCCGGGAACAGGGCGCTGACCAGGGTGATGACCCCGAACTGCACCACCCACAACCCGAACGCCGTGACGGCGAAGAAAAGCAGCGCCTGACGGCGGATGTCGCCGTCCTTCGCGCGGAACGTGAAGTTCCGGTTCAACGTGAACGAAAGCAGCATGCCGGCCGTCGTCGAAAGGAAATTGGCGACGAATGTCGGCACGCCCGCCGACGCCAGGATCGCGTAACCGAGCGCGTCGACGAGCGTGTTGCCGACGCCGACGATCCCGAAGCGCAGCTGCGTGGCCGTGACGAGCCTCATCGCGCGGCGCTCCGGTCGCCGGCACCGGTGCGCACCGACGCGACCGTGTACAGCGGCCGGTTCTGCACCTGCGAGTACGTGCGGCCGATGTAGCTGCCGAGCACGCCGAGCATGATGATCTGGATGCCGCCGAGGAAGAACATCGCGATGGTGATGAACGCCCAGCCGGGCACCGCGGTCTGCGGCGCGAACAGCTTCACACCGATCACGTAGAGCACGCCGAGGAAGCTCAGCAGCGAGATCAGGTACCCCATGCGCGTGATCATCCGCAGCGGCGTGGTCGAGAACCCGAGGATGCCGTCGGCGGCGAAGCGCATCATCTTCGTCAGCGGGTAGCCGGTGACGCCCGCGTGGCGCCGGTCGCGGTCGAACAGCACCGCCGTCTGCCTGAACCCGACGTAGCTGACCAGGCCGCGCAGGAACCGGTCGCGCTCGCGGTACTTGCGCAGCTCGTCGACGACCTTGCGGTCGACCAGCCGGAAGTCGCCGGTGTTCTTCGGGATCTCGACCGCGGCCATCTTCTGCAGGAACCAGTAGAACGCGCTCGCGGTGAACCGCTTGAACGGCGAATCGCGGCGCGACCGGCGCTGCGCGTAGACGACCTCGTAGCCCTCTTCCCACTTCTCCAGCAGCTCGAGCGCCACCCGCGGCGGGTCCTGCAGGTCGCTGTCCATGATGATCGCGGCGTCGGCGTCGACCAGGTCGAGCCCCGCGGTGACGGCCATCTGGTGCCCGAAGTTGCGGGACAGCTCCACGACCGTGACCCGCGGGTCGCGCGCGCCCAGCTCGGTGAGCCGCTCCAGGGAGGCGTCCCGGCTGCCGTCGTCGACGTAGACGAAGCTGAACTCGTACCGCTCGCCCAGGGGCGCGGTGACCTCGTCGACCGTGCGGTGCAGCAGGTCGATGTTCGCTTCCTCGTTGTAGATGGGGAAGATGAACGCGACCCGGCGGCGCGTGGTCGGCTCGGTCGGCACTGGCGCTCCCGGGTGGTCGGCGTCTCGGGCGTCGTGAAGATCGGCGGCGCCCTGGTCAGGATATCCACGCGGGGCGGCACCGGCGGGGTCCCCGTGCGGATCCATTCTGGCCGTGACCCGTGTTTCGCGGCTGTTTGTCACGCGGGTGAGGGGGTCTCGATACGCTGAGCGGAGCGGGACCGGCGCGTGTCCTGACGGGGGAGCTCCGCCTGGTGTGCCAGGCTCGACGAGGTGAAGGACGACGAGTGAATCGGCAGCCGCTGCGCTTGGCCATCATCGAGGCCACCCGCATCCTCGAACGCGCGGGCGTCGCATCACCGCGGTTCGACGCCGAGGTGATCGCCGCGCACGTGCTGGGCGTCGAGCGCGGGCGGCTGCCGATGGTGCCGCTGGTCGACCCGCCGGTGATCGAGGCGATCGGGCAGCTCGTCCAGCAGCGCGCGAAGCGGATCCCGCTGCAGTACCTGACCGGCTGGGCGGCGCTGGGGGAGATCACGGTCGCGGTCGGCGCCGGCGTGTTCGTGCCGCGGCCGGAGACCGAGCTGCTGCTCGAATGGGGCGTGAAGTTCCTGCAGGGCCGGGAGTTCCCGGTCGTGGTGGACCTGTGCACCGGCTCGGGGGCGCTGGCCCTGGCGATGGCGCACGCGCGGCCGGACGCGGTGGTCTACGCGGTGGACGTCGACCCGCAGGCGCTGGCCTGGGCCCGCCACAACGCCGACGTCCACGCCGACGCGGGCAACACCCCGATCCGCCTGTACTCCGGTGACATCGGCGACCCGACGATGTTCGCCGAGCTCGACGGCCTGGTCGACCTGGTGCTGTGCAACCCGCCGTACGTCCCGGAGGGCACCCCGGTGCCGCCGGAGGTCGCGGAGCACGACCCACCGCGAGCGGTGTTCGCCGAGGAGAGCGGCCTGGCGGTGATCCGCCATGCGATCGCGGCGGGCGCCCGCCTGCTGCGACCGGGCGGCGGCTTGGCGATCGAACACGACGACACGCACGGTTCGGCGGTGCCGGCACTGGTGCGGGCCCGGCGGGTGCTGACCGGGGTCGAGGACCACGCCGACCTGACCGGGCGGGCGCGGTTCGTGACGGCTCGCCGGCTGGGCTGAGCGGAGGGGACCACCCGCGTGAGCGGCCCCCTCCGAAAGCGGCTAGAAGCCGAACGCCGTGCAGCTCGCCGTCGCGGTCTTCGACGGGTCGCTCACTGAGGTCGCCGTCAGCTTCACCCTGGCAGCCAGGTCACCGTTCGACCCCCGCTTCGCGTACGCCGGCACCTTCACGTGACCGCCGAACTTCGCCGTTGCCAGCTCGTTCGGCAGCCGGACCTCCCAGCCGCGGGCGTCCGTCGACACGCTCAGCCGGTAGGTGTCCGTGTCGTACGGGGCCTGCGCGCCGCGGGCCGAGCCCGTGTTGAGCAGGCCGAAGTCGCAGGTCGCGAGGCCGCCGCGGGCGAACGCCGGCGGGGCCGGGGTCACCGCCGCGCCGCGGGCCTGGCTGCCCGCGCCGTCCAGGGACGCGACCGTCACCGTGTACGACAGGATGCCGCGGCGGTCCCGGGCCACGTCCGTGATCAGGAACCGCAGCCGGTTCGCCTGGTCGGTGTACTCGTACGGGCTCGCCGCCTCGGTGCCCGCCTTGAACAGCGCGTCGTTGAGCTGCCGGTAGTCGCCGACGGTGATCTTCACCGGCGTGCCGTCCGGCTTCGTGTAGTCGGTGATGCCGATGTCCTGCGGGTTCGCGTCGATCACCCAGTCGAAGGGGGCGTTGTCCTTGTTCTTCGTCTTGGTGATCAGCACGCCCGAGTCGGGGGCGAAGGAGTCCGAGCCCATCCGGTCGACGACCTCGACGGTGTAGTTGTCGTAGCCGCCCCCGTCGCAGAACGGGTCCTTGGCGCGGTCGCACTTCGGGCTCCTGTCACCGCCGGTCAGCTTGATGTTCAGCCCGGTGAACGCGCCGGGCTGCGCCGCCGCCTCGCGCGCGGTGATGCGCGCCGACACCGGGCCGGAGGACGCCAGGGCGTCGCGGTCCAGCTGCAGGACGTCCGCCGGGTCGACGATGCCGAGCTTCAGCTTGTTGCGCAGCTGGTGCTGGGCACCCATCGAGCTGCCCTGCGTCGCCGGGATCTGCCAGCGGGTGTGCGGGCCGCCCGGGCCGTTGAACGTGCCGCGCGAAAGCATGTCCCACGGTCCGCTGTAGCTGCGCGACGGCGGCACCCCGAACGGGTTGTTGTAGTTGTCGCCGATGCCCAGGATGTGGCTGAACTCGTGGGCGTAGGTGGACTGGCCCGAGCTCTCGGCCTGCACCGAGCTGCCGTTCTCGGCGTTCGGCCAGATGCTGGCGGCCGACGCCCACGACGTCCACGGCACGTACCGCGTCGCGGCGTAGTTCGGCAGGTCGTGGTTCGGCGGGCCGAAGCTGTCCGGGACGTTCTCCTTGGTGCCGAACTTCATCTCGCCGAACTCCTGCCAGGTCGAGCTTTCGTCCTGGCCGGCCGACAGGTAGAAGACGAAGTCGAACTGGTTCGCGGTGCCGCCGACGTCGGCGCGCCACGCGTCCCCGGCGTCCTTGCGGAGGTCGCGGGTGCAGTTCGCCGACGGCGGGCAGGCGCTCGGCTGGAACTCCATGCCGTACTCGTAGGACTTCCCGGGCATCCGGTACGCCCCGAACGCGGTCAGCTGCACGCCGAACCGGCCGCCGGAGTCCTCCATCCAGTACTCGTTGATGGTGTGCCCGTTGTTGAGCGCTTCGGGCTTGTTGAGGAAGTCCTGGTAGTACTTCGCGACGTTCGCCCGCGGGATGTTCGCCGCGGCGGGCCCGGGGTTGCCGAAGATGGTCGAGTTCGTGGGCTTCGTGACGACGAAGTCCTGGTCCGGGTAGTCGGCGAGGACGACGGCGCCCTTGAAGGTGCGCTGCGTCGGCTTGAGGTTCGGGTCCGCCCAGTTCGTGCCGGGCACCTTCGTGTAGTCCGACCAGGTCATGTGGTCCTGGTTCTCCCAGTGCGCGGCGTCGATCGGGGCCGGCCAGCCGCGGGTCAGCGGCTCGGCGGCGGCGGTGCCGGTGCCGAGCCCGGTGAGGACGGTGACGGCGGCGAGCAGGGCGAGCGCTTTCGGAGTTCTGGGGCGCATCTGCGGCTCCTTCACTGGGAACCCACGGGGATGGTGGTTCCCGGTGATCGACCGTATTGAGCCGCGCTGTCCCGGTTCTGCCCCGCGGCGAGGTTTACCCGCTTGCCGCACGACGAAAGTCTGGCCGGGCCAGGATGGGGGTGTGCCGGAGATCGAAGTCCGCCCCGCCCGTCCCGACGACCTCGAAGCCGTCGCCGCGCTGCGGTGGCGCTGGGTCGCCGAGCAGGACGGCCTGCCCGGCGACGGGCGCGCCGCGTTCGTGCGCGAGTTCGCCGCGTGGGCGCGCGACAACGCGGCCACGCACCGCTGCCTGGTCCTCGCCCGCGCGGACGGGGTGCTCGGGATGGCGTTCCTCGCGATCACCCCGCGCGTGCCGACGCCGGCGGCGTTCGAGCGGGCCTGCGGTGACGTGCAGAGCGTGTACGTGGTGCCGGAGGCCCGCGACGGCGGGCTCGGCGGCCTGCTGATCGGGGCGACCCTCCGCTTGGCCGCCGAGCTCGGGCTGGAGCGGGTCACGGTCCATTCGTCGGGCCGGGCCGTGCCGGCCTACGAACGGCAGGGGTTCGCCGTGTCGCCGTCCTTGCTGCAGACCAGGCCGGTGTGACGCGGCCGACGCCCCCTCCGGCGGCGGGACTACTCTTGACCACCATGAGCGTGGTCTACGACTGCAGCAAGCGGGAGTCCCGGGCCGACGGACTGGCGGCGGCCGCGGGCGCGGTCCGGTCGAGCAGGCTGGTCGTCCTGCCGACCGACACGGTCTACGGCATCGGCGCCGACGCGTTCGACGCGGGCGCCGTCCAGGCGCTGCTGCGCGCGAAGAACCGCGGCCCGGACATGCCGGTCGGCGTGCTCGTCGGCTCGTGGTCCACTGTGGACGGACTCGTGCTCGGCGTGCCCCCGCAGGCACGCGCGCTCATCGAAGCGTTCTGGCCGGGCGATCTGTCCATCGTGCTCCCGCACGCGCCGAGTCTGCAGTGGAACCTCGGCGACGCGCGCGGCACCGTGATGCTGCGCATGCCGCTGCACCCGGTGGCGCTGGAACTGCTGCGCGACGTCGGCCCGATGGCCGTGTCGAGCGCGAACGTCTCGG
The DNA here is from genome assembly GCF_053602455.1 of Amycolatopsis sp. NPDC004378. Classification (NCBI taxonomy): domain Bacteria; kingdom Bacillati; phylum Actinomycetota; class Actinomycetes; order Pseudonocardiales; family Pseudonocardiaceae; genus Amycolatopsis; species Amycolatopsis sp. NPDC004378. The sequence continues at coordinate 201,232 of NZ_JBSGDR010000001.1, read as the reverse complement.
GCCGCCCGCCGGCCAGCACCGCGCAGGAGGCGCAGGAACAGCTCGGCGACTCGGTCGCGGTGTACCTCGACGGCGGGTCGAGCGGCGAGGCCGTCGCGTCGAGCATCGTGGACCTCACCGGCACCGAGCCGGTGGTGCTGCGCGAGGGCGCGGTGAAGAAGGACGCGATCGCGGAGGTGCTCGGTGTGCCCGCGGAATCGTTGGCGTGAAGCCGGATCATGGCGTGCGCCGCGGCACGATAGCGTGTCGCGGGTGACCCCGACCCCGCGAGCGTGACGCACCCGTGCCGCCCACATCCGGTCTTCTCCCCATCCGGGAATACATCCTCGTCGCGCTGACCGCGACGGCCGTGACCTACCTGCTCACCGGCGTCGTGCGCCGGGTCGCGATCCGCGTCGGCGCGATCGCCAACCCGCGGGCGCGCGACGTCCACGTCGCGCCGATCCCGCGGATGGGCGGGATCGGGATCTTCCTCGGCGTCGCCGGTGCGATGGGCCTGGCCCACCAGCTGCCCGCGCTGTCGCACGGCTTCGACGCGTCCTTCGACTCGGTCGGCGTGCTGCTGGCCGCCGGGGTCATCTCGCTGATCGGCGCGCTCGACGACCGGTTCGAGCTGGACGCCTGGACGAAGCTGGCCGGCCAGGTGATGTGCGCCGGGATCCTGGTGATCTTCGGCGTGCAGTGGGTGTCGTTCTGGGTGCCGTGGGGCGGCAGCGGCGACTCGTTCGGCTCGGTGCTGGTGCTGGACAAGAACCAGGGCGCGCTGCTCACGGTCGTGATGGTCGTGGTGATGGTCAACGCGATGAACTTCGTCGACGGCCTCGACGGGCTCGCGGGCGGCCTGGGCTTCATCGCGGCGGCGGCGACGTGCGCGTTCTCGCTGGGCCTGCTCGACAGCTCGGGCGGCGACGTCGGCACGTACCCGCCGGCCCTGATCGCGGCGACGCTCGCGGGAGCGTGTCTGGGCTTCCTGCCGTACAACTTCCAGCCCGCGAAGATATTCATGGGCGACTCGGGGTCGATGATGATCGGCCTGATGCTCGCCGGTGCGACGACGTCGGCGTCCGGGCGCGTGCCCTACCCGCAGTTCAGCGGCAAGGACGCGATCGCGCTGCTGTCGCCGCTGGTGGTCGTGGCGGCGGTGCTGTTCGTCCCGCTGCTGGACCTGATCATGGCGGTCGTCCGCCGCACCCGCCGCGGCGAAAGCCCGTTCGCGGCCGACAAGATGCACCTCCACCACCGGCTGCTGGAGATCGGGCATTCGCAGCGCCGGGCCGTGCTCCTGATCTACTTGTGGGCGGGGATCCTGGCGTTCGGCGCGGTGTCGGTGACGCTGTTCGACGACGCCGCCGCGCTGTGGATCATCGGGGTGGGGCTGGTGTTCGCGGTGGTGGTCTCCATCGTGCCGAGGCTGCGTTCCCGCAACCAGCCGGGAACCTGACCAGCGGTGTTCTCTACACTCGGTGGCTGAACCGACCAGGGAGCCAGTCGTGAGCGAGACCGAAACGCAGGACCAGGAGAACCCGCACGCCAAGGTGGTGCTGCAGGCGGCCCGCGCGATGACGAAGGCTTCCCTGCTGGTCACCCCGCCGGCGGTGATCGTCTGCATCGCGCTCTTCAGCATCCTCAACGGCATGCCCGGCTTCCTGGGCTCGCTCGTCGGCGGCGTGCTCGCGATGCTCGCGTCGCTGTCGACGCTGGGCCTGATGAAGTTCAGCGCCGGGCAGGACCCGATGTTCGTCATGGTCATCGCGCTCGGCGGGTACGTCGTGAAGATCGTCCTGCTGTTCGGGGCGCTGACGCTGCTGAAGGGCGTCACCGCGCTGCACCCGCTTTCCCTGGGCATCACGATGATCGTGGCCATCCTGCTGGCCGCCGCGGCCGAGTTCGCGGCCTTCCGCAAGACCAAGATCCCGACGATCATCCCCTCCTGACGCCTGTCTGGTTCGTCCCGAACTTCCGTAACGGAGAGTGAACCGGCCTGCGGCCGCCTGAGTGTGACCGGCGCCACAAAAGTGCGCTTCCGTGCGCCCCGCGAAATCGCCGCGGGACCTGTCGCCTGCGGCGTTGCGGACGCGGTCCCGGCCCGGTCCGGACCTGGGTCCCGGGTGCACCCGGGACCTAAGTCCTGGGCTGATCGGTTGGTATGGAGTACGCCTGTACGGCACTCATTGACCTGCTGGTATGGTCCGCGTCAAGGGTGGCGGCCTCGGCCGCGCGCTCCCTAAGACGAACCGCGATCAGCAGTGTGGCGACCGTGTAGTTCCGCCTCTCAGCCGCTGGTCCGAAGTAGACCGCAGGGCAGTGTTCACGCGAGACAACCCCGTGTGCAGAACGTGAAGGTGTGTTCTGCGAACCGTGGGGTAGCCGCCTCCGACGTCCCGATACGTATCGGGTACGTTAAGTCCAGATCGTGACGATTCCCCCGGCGGAGTGAACGCCGGCCGGGAGAACCGGAAGGAGCCCAGTGGGCGCGCTGGTACTGACCGAGGGTGGCACATTCACGCCCCCCGGTGTGGCGGACTTCAACCTGCCGCCTCTTTTCGGCTCCGGGTACTGGGGCAGCTTCACCAAGCCGATGCTGCTCGTGGTGATCTCCGTGGTCATCATCGTCGCCTACTTCATGCTGGCGTCCCGGAAGCTGAAGGTCGTCCCCGGCAAGGGACAGTTCATCGCCGAGTCGATCTACAACTTCGGCCGCAACAACATCGCGCGGGAACAGATCGGCTCGAAGGACTTCAAGCCGTTCATCCCGCTGGTGCTCGGGCTGTTCGTCTTCGTGCTGGTGAACAACCTGTTCGGGATCATCCCGTTCTTCCAGTTCCCGACGATGGCGCGGATCGGGTTCCCGCTCGCGCTGTCCGTCCTGGTCGTTTACCCGGTGTACCACTACGTCGGGATCAAGCGCCACGGCTTCGGGCACTACCTGAAGAAGGAGCTGGCGCCGCCGGGTATCCCCGGGTTCGTGCTGCCGCTGTACTCGACCATCGAGTTCGCGCAGAAGTTCTTCATCGCGCCGGCCACGCTCGCCATCCGTGTCTTCGCCGCGATGTTCGCCGGGCACCTCATCATCATGGTGTTCACGCTCGGCGGCAGCTTCCTGCTGACGCAGACCGACGGCTTCGGGCTGAAGCTGGTTTCGCCGGTGGCGTTCCTCTTCGCCATCCTGATGACCTTCCTCGAGGCCTTCATCCAGGTGCTGCAGGCCTTCATCTTCGCCCTGCTGTCGGCCGGGTACATCGGCGCCGCGCTGGCGTCGGAGCACTGAGAAACACAAGCCCCCGATCCACGCGAGCGCGTGGACCGAAGTGAAGGGAAACGCACGTGAGCAACATCGTTCTGGCCCAGGCCGCCGAGCAGGCTGTCAACATCAACCCCGGCCTCGCCGCCATCGGTTACGGCCTGGGCGCGATCGGCCCGGGCATCGGTGTGGGTCTGATCTTCGCCGCCGTCATCAACGGCACCGCGCGTCAGCCGGAGGCGCAGGGCAAGCTGCAGGGCATCGGCTTCTCCACCTTCGTTCTGACCGAGGTGCTCGCCCTGATCGGCATCGTCATCTACTTCATCGCCTCCGCCGCCTGAGTTCGGTTAGCTCATCGCTTAAGGAGACGTTGTGCTGAAGACGGACCTGGTGTTGGCCGCCGAAGCGGCGCCCAACCCGATCATCCCGCACATTCCCGAGGTCATCCTCGGGCTCGTCGCCTTCCTCATCCTGCTGTTCGTCCTCAAGAAGTACGTCGTTCCGCGCTTCGAAGCGGCGTACGAAGAGCGCGCCCAGATGATCGAGGGTGGCATCGAGAAGGCCGAGAAGGCCCAGGCCGCGGCCGAGGACGCGCTGGCGAAGTACCAGGCGCAGCTCAGGGAGGCCCGCACCGAAGCCGCGAAGATCCGCGACGACGCCCGGCTCGAAGCCGAGCAGATCAAGGCGGAGCTGCGGGCCGAAGCGGAGGCCGAGTCCCAGCGCATCGTCGCCCAGGGCCAGGCTCAGCTGCAGGCCCAGAAGGCGCAGATCATCGCCGAGCTGCGGGCCGACATGGGCCGCAACGCCGTCGAGCTGGCGAGCCGCATCGTCGGCGAGTCGCTCGAGGACGAGGCGCGCCGCCGCGGCACCGTCGACCGGTTCCTGGCGGAGCTGGAGACCGCCGGTGCCTCCAACGGAGCGGGGAAGTAGACCAGAAATGACGCTGCATGCTGCGAGCCGTGAAGCGCTCGGCCTCGCCGAGGAACGCCTCGGCGAGGTTCTGGCCGACGCGGGAGCCGATGCCGCCACGGTCGGCGACGAGCTGCTCTCGGTCGTCGACCTGCTGGACCGGGAGATCGGCCTGCGCCGGGCGGTGAGCGACGCGTCGACGACGCCGGAGGCGCGCACCGGGCTGGTGCGCCGGCTGTTCGACGGCAAGCTGTCCGAACCGGCCCTCAAGGTGCTCGACGCCGTGGCCGGCAGCCGCTGGTCCAGCCCCCGCGAGCTGACCGACGGGCTCGAGGAGCTCGGCCGCTCGGCGCTGCTCACCGCGGCCGAGAAGACCGGGAACGTCGACACCGTCGAGTCCCAGCTCTTCCAGGTCGCGCGGATCGTGGCCCACCACCCGGAGCTCGAGGCCGCCCTGTCGGACCTGACCGGTTCCGCCGACGCCAAGCGCACCCTGGTGCGCGGGCTGTTCGCCGACAAGGTGGACGTGATCACCGAGACCCTCGTCGAGCAGGTCGTGCGCCGGGCCAAGGGCCGCGGCGTCGGCGTCGGGCTCGACAAGCTGGTCAAGCTGGCCGCGGAACGCCGTGAGCGCTCGGTCGCCTACGTGACCAGCGCGAACGCCCTGTCCGACGAGCAGACCGCCCAGCTCGGCGCGAAGCTCGACGACATCTACGGGCGGCCGATCGCGCTGCACGTCGAGGTCGACCCCCGGCTCGGCGGCGGGCTCGTCGTCCGCGTCGGCGACGAGGTCATCGACGGGAGCGCGGCGGGTCAGCTGGCGGCGCTGCGCAGGCGGCTGGCCCGGGCATAGCCCCGGTCACCCAAGACTTTGCATACTGGCAAGAACGAAGCGAGAGCGGGAAAGACATGGCCGAGCTGACGATCTCCTCGGATGAGATCCGTAGCGCGATCGAGAACTACGTCTCGAGTTACGCCCCGGACGTGAGCCGGGAAGAAGTTGGCATCGTGGTGGACGCCGGTGACGGCATCGCCCACGTCGAGGGCCTGCCCTCGGCCATGGCCAACGAGCTGCTCGAGTTCCCCGGCGGCATCCTGGGCGTCGCCCTGAACCTGGACGCGCGCTCCATCGGTGCCGCGATCCTCGGTGACTTCGAGACCATCGAAGAAGGCCAGCAGGTCAAGCGCACCGGCCAGGTCCTGTCGGTGCCGGTCGGCGACGGCTACCTCGGCCGCGTCGTCAACCCGCTGGGCCAGGCGATCGACGGCCTCGGCGACATCGAGACCACCGAGCGCCGCGCGCTGGAGCTGAAGGCCGCTTCGGTCGTCGAGCGCCAGCCGGTGTCGGAGCCGCTGCAGACCGGCATCACCGCCATCGACGCGATGACCCCGATCGGCCGCGGCCAGCGCCAGCTGATCATCGGTGACCGCAAGACGGGCAAGACCGCCGTCGCCGTGGACACGATCATCAACCAGAAGGCCAACTGGGAGACCGGCGACCCGAAGAAGCAGGTTCGCTGCATCTACGTCGCGGTCGGCCAGAAGGGCTCCACGATCGCCGCCGTGAAGAAGTCCCTCGAGGACGCCGGCGCGCTGGAGTACACCACCATCGTCGCGGCCCCCGCGTCCGACTCGGCCGGCTTCAAGTGGATCGCGCCGTACACCGGCTCGGCCATCGGCCAGCACTGGATGTACGAGGGCAAGCACGTCCTCATCGTGTTCGACGACCTGACCAAGCAGGCCGACGCCTACCGCGCGATCTCGTTGCTGCTGCGCCGCCCGCCGGGCCGTGAAGCCTTCCCGGGCGACGTCTTCTACTTGCACTCCCGCCTCCTCGAGCGCTGCGCGAAGCTCTCGGACGAGCTGGGCGCGGGCTCGCTGACCGGGCTGCCGATCATCGAGACGAAGGCCAACGACGTGTCGGCCTACATCCCGACGAACGTCATCTCGATCACCGACGGCCAGTGCTTCTTCCAGTCGGACCTGTTCAACGCCGGCCAGCGCCCGGCCATCGACGTGGGCATCTCGGTGTCCCGCGTGGGTGGTGCCGCGCAGGTCAAGGCGATGAAGGACGTCGCGGGCTCGCTCCGGATCGACCTGTCGCAGTACCGCGAGCTGGAGGCCTTCGCGGCCTTCGCCTCGGACCTCGACGACGCGTCGAAGGCGCAGCTCGAGCGCGGTGCCCGGCTGTACGAGGTGCTCAAGCAGCCGCAGTACTCGCCGATCCCGGTCGAGGAGCAGGTCCTCACGGTGTACCTGGGCACGAACGGGCACTACGACTCGGTCCCGACCGAGGACGTCCGCCGGTTCAACCACGAGTTCATCGACTCGGCCCGCCGCAAACACGCCGACCTGATCAAGGGCATCCGCGAGTCGGGCAAGTTCCCGCAGGAGACCCGCGAGGCCGTCGTCGACGCGGTGAACGAGTTCAAGAAGGAGTTCACCACCTCCGAGGGCAAGCCCCTGGTCGAGGCGGACGCCGACGCGATGGACGCCGACAAGGTCGGGCACGAGACCGTCAAGGTCAACAAGCCCGCCCCGAAGAAGTGAGCTGATAGCTCATGGCCGCACAACTCCGGGAACTCCGGTCGCGCATCAAGGCGACCAAGTCGATCGGCAAGATCACCAAGGCGATGGAGCTCATCGCCACCGCGCGCATCACCAAGGCGCGGGCGAAGGTCGCCGCTTCCCGGCCGTACGCGGACGAGATCACGAAGGTGCTCTCGGCGCTGGCCGGTGCGGCGGCCAACCTCGACCACCCGATGCTGGTCGAGCGCCCGAACCCGACGCGGGCCGCCGTCCTGGTCGTGACCAGTGACAAGGGCCAGTGCGGTGGCTACAACTCCAACGTCCTGCGCGCGACCGAAGAGCTGCTCGCCCTCCTCCGTTCGGAGGGCAAGGAGCCCGAGGTCTACGTCACCGGCAACAAGGGCCTGAACTACTACCGGTTCCGCGACCGCGACGTCGTCGACAGCTGGACGGGCTTCTCCGACCAGCCGGCGTACTCCGACGCCGTCGCCGCCGGGGACGCGCTGGTGCGGTCGTTCATGCTCGGCGCCGACGACGCGCACGGCAACGCCGACGGCATCACCGGTGTCGACGAGATCCACATCGTCTACACCGAGTTCGTGTCGATGCTGACCCAGCGGCCGGTCGCCAAGCGCGTCGCGCCGCTCGAGGTCGAGTACACGGACGGCGAAGAGGAGCAGAAGCCCGCGGGCGAGCTGCTCCCCAGCTACGAGTTCGAGCCGAGTGCCGACAAGCTGCTGGACGCGCTCCTGCCGAAGTACATCAACACGCGGCTCTACGCGGCGCTGCTCGAGGCCGCGGCCTCCGAGCTGGCCGCCCGCCGCACGGCGATGAAGGCCGCGTCCGACAACGCGAACGAGCTGGTGGGCACGCTGACGCGGGAGATGAACCAGGCCCGCCAGGCGCAGATCACCCAGGAGATCTCCGAAATCGTCGGTGGCGCGAACGCGCTCACCGCAGCAGGAAGTGATGATTGATGACCAGTACTGAAGCCCCGCGCGCCAAGGGGCGCATCGTCTCGGTGACCGGGCCGGTCGTCGACGTCGAGTTCCCGCGCGGTTCCGTTCCCGACCAGTTCAACGCGCTCAAGGTCGAAATCGAGTTCGAGCAGCTGCGCAAGACGGTGACCCTCGAGGTCGCCAGCCACCTGGGTGACAACCTCGTCCGCACCATTTCGCTCCAGCCGCAGGACGGCCTGGTCCGGGGCGCCGAGGTCACCGACACCGGCAAGCCGATCACCGTGCCGGTGGGCGACAAGGTCAAGGGCCACGTCTACAACGCGCTCGGCGAGTGCCTCGACGAGCCCGGCTACGGCGACGACCTCGAGCGCTGGGGCATCCACCGCAACCCGCCGTCCTTCGACCAGCTCGAGGGCAAGACGGAGATGCTGGAGACCGGCCTGAAGGTCGTCGACCTGCTCACCCCGTACGTCCAGGGTGGCAAGATCGGCCTGTTCGGCGGTGCCGGCGTGGGCAAGACGGTGCTCATCAAGGAGATGATCACCCGTGTCGCCCGGAACTTCGGTGGTACCTCGGTGTTCGCCGGGGTCGGCGAGCGCACCCGTGAGGGCAACGACCTCTTCCTGGAGATGAGCGAAGACGGCGTCATCAACGACACCGCCCTCGTGTTCGGCCAGATGGACGAGCCGCCGGGCACGCGCATGCGCGTCGCGCTGTCGGCGCTGACCATGGCGGAGTACTTCCGCGACGTCCAGAACCAGGACGTGCTGCTGTTCATCGACAACATCTTCCGGTTCACCCAGGCGGGTTCCGAGGTGTCGACCCTGCTGGGCCGCATGCCTTCCGCGGTGGGTTACCAGCCGACGCTGGCCGACGAGATGGGGCAGCTGCAGGAGCGGATCACCTCGACCCGAGGCCGTTCGATCACCTCGATGCAGGCGATCTACGTCCCCGCGGACGACTACACCGACCCGGCCCCGGCCGCGACGTTCGCCCACCTGGACGCCACCACCGAGCTCTCCCGGTCGGTGTTCCAGAAGGGCATCTTCCCGGCGGTGGACCCGCTGGCGTCGACGTCGACGATCCTCGACCCGGCCATCGTCGGCGAGGACCACTACCGCGTCGCCTCCGAGGTCATCCGGATCCTGCAGAAGTACAAGGAGCTGCAGGACATCATCGCGATCCTCGGTATGGACGAGCTTTCGGAAGAGGACAAGCTCACCGTTCAGCGCGCGCGCCGCATCGAGCGGTTCCTGTCGCAGAACATGCTGGTCGCCGAGGCGTTCACGCAGATCCCGGGCTCGACGGTGCCGCTGTCGGAGACCATCGAGTCGTTCGACCGCATCTCGAAGGGTGACTTCGACCACTACCCGGAGCAGGCGTTCCTGGGTATCGGTGGCCTCGAGGACCTCGAGAAGAAGTACAAGGAAATCACCAAGAAGTGAATCCGTGAGCTCGGCGGGGGCAGTGTCCTATGTGGACTCCAGCCCCCGCCGTTCTCATAGCTTGAGTCAGACCTATTACACTCGGGAGTAACACCCCGAGCTAAGGAGTGCTACGTGGCTGAGATGTCCGTGGAGCTGGTGGCCGTCGAGCGCCGTCTCTGGTCGGGTACCGCCACTTTCGTGGTGGCCCAGACCACCGAGGGCGAGATCGGCATCATGGCCGGCCACGAACCCGTGCTCGGGCAGCTCGTCGAAGGTGGCGTGGTCAAGGTGACGACCACCGACGGCGAGACGGTCTGCGCGGCCGTGCACGGCGGATTCCTCTCCGTGACCGGCAGCGGCGTGAGCATCCTCGCCGAGAGCGCCGAGCTGTCCGACGAAATCGACGTCGACGCGGCGAAGGCGGCCCTGAGCGCCGACGACGAGACCGAGCGGACGAGGGCCACGGCCCAGCTCCGCGCGGCAGGTCAGTCGGCCTGAGCGGGAGACGGGCAGGAGCCGGGCCGTGAAGATCACCGTGGTCGTAGTCGGGCTCCTGATCGTGCTCGCCGTGCTGGTCGCCTGGTACGGCCAGCGGTGGATCCGGATGCGCCGCGGCGGGGGCGTGAGCGTCGCGCTGCGGTGGCGTCCGGACGCCGCGCGGTCCAGCTGGCACCTGGGGCTGGGCCGCTACGAGGGTGACGAGTTCGTCTGGTACCGCGTGTGGAGCCTGCGGACCGGCCCGGACCGCGTCTTCCAGCGCGAAAGCATGCAGATCGCCGACCGCCGTGACCCGTCCGGCAGTGAGGCCTACGCCGTTCCCGAAGGCTCGACCGTGCTGCGCTGCGAGTCCGAGACCCAGGAAGCGATCGAGATCGCGATGGGCCCCGGCGCGTTGACCGGGTTCCTCTCCTGGCTCGAGTCCGCGCCGCCCGGACGACGCCTCCCGCGCGCCTCCTGACGCCTGTCTCAAACTGGGACAGCCACGGCCGCCGGTTTGGCCTACCGTGGAACGCATGATCTTCATCGTGGTCAAGTTCCCGGTCAAGCCCGAGCACGCGGAAAACTGGCCGGACATCGTCGCCGACTACACGAAGAACACCCGCGCCGAGGACGGCAACCGGTTCTTCGAGTGGTCCCGCAGCCTCGAGGACAAGAACACCTACGTGCTGGTCGAGGGCTTCGAAGGCCAGGACGCCGCGGTCGCGCACGTCGGCTCCGACCACTTCAAGTGGGCGGTCGCGAACCTGGGTGCCTACATCAGCGACCACCCGCAGATCATCAACGTGCAGGACGCCTCCGACTGGGGCCCGATGGCGGAGATCCAGCCGCACTAAACTGGGGTCCGTGACCCTCGTCGAGATCCCCGGCTCCAAGTCCGTCACCGCCCGCGGCCTCTTCCTGGCCGCCGCCGCGCACGGCACCACCACCCTCGGCCGTCCGCTGCACTCGGACGACACCGAGGGTTTCGCCGAGGGGCTCGTGAAGCTGGGCTACCGCGTCGACCGGCAGCCCGGCGCGTGGACCATCGAAGGCCGCCCGGCGGGGCCCGGCGTCGCCGAAGCCGACGTCTTCTGCCGCGACGGCGCCACGACGGCCCGGTTCCTGCCCGCGCTCGCCGCGGCCGGCACCGGGACGTTCCACTTCGACGCCTCCGACCAGATGCGCCGGCGGCCGCTGGGGCCGCTGACCGACGCGCTGCAGGAGCTGGGCGTCGACCTGACCTTCGAAGGCGAGCCGGGCCACCACCCGCTGACGATCCGCGCCAACGGCGTCAAGGGCGGGGAACTGACCCTCGACGCCGGGCTGTCGTCCCAGTTCCTGACCGCGTTGCTGCTGGTCGGGCCGCTGACCGCGGAAGGCCTGCGGATCACGGTCACCGACCTCGTGTCGGTGCCCTACGTCGAGATCACGCTGGAGATGATGCGCCGCTTCGGCGTCGACGTCCGGCGCGAAGGCAAGACGTTCGTGGTGCCCCCGCAGCCGTACCAGGCCTGCGAGTACCCGGTGGAGCCGGACGCGTCGACGGCCAGCTACTTCTTGGCCGCGGCGGCCGTCACCGGCCGCACGGTGACCGTCCCGGGCCTGGGTTCGTCGGCCCTGCAGGGCGACGTGAAGTTCGCCGACGTGCTGCGCGAGATGGGCGCGCACGTCGAACTGGCCGAGGATTCGGTGACGGTCGCGGGCCCGTCCGAAGGGCTGCGCGGCATCACCGTGAACATGCGCGACATCTCCGACACGGTCCCGACGCTGGCGGCGATCGCGCCGTTCGCGTCCGGGCCGGTGCGCATCGAGGACGTCTACAACACGCGCATCAAGGAGTGCGACCGGCTGGACGCGTGCGAGGAGAACCTGCGCGCGCTCGGCATCCAGGTCGAGACGGGCCGGGACTGGATCGAGATCCAGCCGGGCACGCCCACCGGTGCCCTGGTCAAGTGCCGCCGCGACCACCGGATCGCGATGGCGTTCAGCATCACCGGCCTGCGCACGCCCGGCATCACCCTGGACGACCCGGAGTGCGTGAAGAAGACGTTCCCCGGCTTCCACCAGGCGCTGGGCGCGCTGCGGGAGAGCTGGGGGATCTAGGAGGGCTGCCCGCCCGGCGCCCAGAGCACGTCACCCTCGGGGTTCGCCAGCCGGGCGAGGATGAACAGCAGGTCCGACAGCCGGTTGAGGTACTTCACCGCGACCGGGTTCGTCGTGTCCGGCTCGGCCTCGTAGAGCGCCCACGCGCTCCGCTCCGCGCGGCGGGACACCGTGCGCGCCTGGTGCAGGAACGCCGCACCGGGCGTGCCGCCGGGCAGGATGAACGACGTCAGCTTCGGCAGGCGCTCGTTGAACTCGTCGCACCAGCCTTCGAGGCGCTCGACGTACTTCTCGGTGATGCGCAGCGGCGGGTACGGCGGGTCGTCGGAAATCGGGAGGCACAGGTCCGCGCCGACGTCGAAGAGATCGTTCTGCACCGTGCGCAGGACGTCCGTGATTTCGGTGGGCAGCTGCCCGACGGCGATGGCCAGGCCCAGCACCGAGTTCGTCTCGTCGGTGTCCGCGTACGCGCCCAGCCGCGGCGATGTCTTGGGCACGCGGGACCCGTCGCCGAGCGCGGTCGTGCCGCTGTCGCCGACCTTCGTGTAGACGCGGTTGATGCGAACGACCATGAACCCACCATAGCGGCCCCCGCCCGGGCCGAATCCGGGCGAGAGGGCATGATTGGCGGCCATGAGCGAGCACTTCGACGTGCATGGCGGAGCCCGGCTGGTCGGCGAGGTCGACGTGGTCGGCGCGAAGAACAGCGTGCTGAAGCTGATGGCCGCGGCCCTGCTGGCCGAGGGCACGACGACCATCACGAACTGCCCGCAGATCCTCGACGTCCCGCTGATGGGCGACGTGCTGCGGAGCGTCGGCTGCGAGGTCGTCATCGAGGGCGACACGGCCACCATCACGACGCCGGCCGAGCTGTCGCACCGCGCGGACTCCGCCGCGATGGGCAAGCTGCGCGCGTCCGTCTGCGTGCTGGGCCCGCTGGTCGGGCGGTTGAAGCAGGCCGTCGTGGCGCTGCCGGGCGGCGACGCGATCGGCTCGCGCCCGCTGGACATGCACCAGAACGGCCTGCGCAAGCTGGGCGCGACGAGCACGATCGAGCACGGCTGCGTCGTCGCGAAGGCCGAGACGCTGGTCGGCGCGCAGATCTGGCTTGACTTCCCCAGCGTCGGCGCGACCGAGAACATCCTGATGGCGGCCGTGCTGGCCGAGGGCACCACGGTCATCGACAACTGCGCGCGCGAGCCCGAGATCGTCGACATCTGCACGATGCTCACCGAGATGGGCGCGAAGATCGAAGGCGCCGGGACGTCGACGCTGACCGTGCACGGCGTGGAGCAGCTGCACCCGACCACCCACAGCGTGATCGGCGACCGGATCGTGGGCGCGACCTGGGCGTTCGCGGCGTCGATGACCCGCGGCGACATCACCGTCCGCGGCGTCAACCCGCACCACCTCGACCTGGTGCTGAACAAGCTGCAGCTGGCCGGCGCGGACGTCACGACGTTCGGCGACAAGGGGTTCCGCGTGGTCCAGCCGGAGCGCCCGAAGGCGGTCGACTGGGTGACGCTGCCGTACCCGGGCTTCGCGACCGACCTGCAGCCGTTCGCGGTGGCGCTTTCGGCGGTGTCCGAAGGCACGTCGATGATCACGGAAAACGTCTACGAGGCGCGCTTCCGGTTCATCGAGGAGATGGTCCGGCTGTCCGGCGACGCGCGCACGGACGGCCACCACGCGGTGGTCCGCGGGGTTTCCCGGCTGTCCAGCGCCCCGGTCTGGGCGTCGGACATCCGCGCGGGCGCCGGGCTGGTGCTGGCGGGCCTGTGCGCGGACGGCGTCACCGAGGTCTGGGACGTCTTCCACATCGACCGCGGCTACCCGCACTTCGTGGAGAACCTGAACCGCCTGGGCGCCAACATCGAGCGCGTCACCGGCGAGCCCGAACGCAAGTAGGTCAAGCGCCCTGCGCGCCGAGGGCGCGCAGGGCGAACTCCACCAGCCGGTCCAGGTAGTCGGGTTCCGCCGGCGCCTGCCGGACGACCAGCCGCCAGTAGATCGGCGCGGCCAGGACGTCCATCGCCATCTCCAGGTCGAGGTCCGCCGGCAGTTCGCCGCGCGTCATCGCGCGGCGCAGCATCACCTCGGCGACTTCGCGCCGCGGCCCGCCGATGTTCTCGCTGGTGGCCCGGGCCTGCTCCGGGTTCCGCGCGGCCTCGGCGACCAGGTCCGGCAGGATCCGCGAGAACAGCGGGTGGGTCAGCCAGTCGAGCACCGCCTGCAGCGTCGCGCGCAGGTCGCCGCGCAGTGAGCCGGTGTCTTCGAGCACCGCCCGGGACACGCTGAACTCGGTGACCACCGCGGCGATCATCTCCTCCTTCGACTTCCAGCGCCGGTAGAGCGCGCTCTTGCCGACGCCGGCGCGCTTCGCCACGGCCTCCATCGACAGCCGTCCGTAGCCCTGCTCGGCCAGCTCGTGCAGGACCGCGTCGGTGATCGCCTGCGTGACCTCGGGCTGGAGGACCGCGGCGCCGGTCGGGGTGCGTGCCATGCCGCGCAGTCTAGCGGGTGGACGAGACGGTACCGTCCCGTCTATCCTGACGTCGGGACGGTACCGTCTCGTCCAAACGTTCAAGGAGGCTGCGATGCACGACTTCGTCGAGCACGCGCTCGACCTGCTGCTGAAGCACGACATGACCGGGTTCGCCGGGCTCTGGGCCGAGGACGGCGTCCTCGAGTTCCCCTTCGCCGGCCCCGGCTACCCGAAGCGCGTCGAGGGGGGCGAAGCGATCCGCGAGTACCTGCGCGACTACCCGAACCTGCTGGACGTCCGCGAAGTCGTCGCCAAGACCGTGCACGAGACGACCGACCCGGCCGTGGTCGTCTGCGAGTTCACCGTCGCGGGAGTCGTGGTCGCGTCGGGCAAGCCGTACGAGCTGTCCTACGTCGCCGTGATCACCGTCGAGGACGGCGAGATCCGGCACTACCGCGACTACTGGAGCCCGCTGGCCGCGGCCGAGCTGCTCGGCGGCGTCGACGAACTGACGGCGGCCTTCGGTGGGTGACGTCCTGGTCCTCGGCGGCACCGGCACGACCGGGCGCCGGGTCGTCGCGGGCCTGGGTGCCGCGGGCTTCCCGGTGCGGGCGGCCACGCGCAAGCCGGGCGAGCCGGGGCAGGTCCGGTTCGACTGGGCCGACCGCGCGACGCACGCCGAGGCCGTTCGCGGCGTCTCGGCGGTGTACCTGCTGGCCCCGATCGGCGAGGTCGCACCCGCCGGGCTGGTCGAGCCGTTCCTGGCCGACGCTCTGGAGGCCGGCGTGCGCCGCGTCGTCCTGCTCAGCTCGTCGGCCGTCACGGCGGACACGCCGGGGCTCGGCGACCTGCAGCGGCTGGTGCGCTCGGCACCGGAGTGGACCGTGCTGAAGCCGTCGTGGTTCATGCAGAACTTCACCGGCGAGCACCTCGTCGCCCAAGGCGTGCGGGACGGCGAGATCGTCACCGCCACCGGCGACGCCCGGGTCGCGTTCGTCGACGCCGGCGACATCGCGGCGGTCGCCGTCCGCGCGCTGACCGATCCCGAACCGCACAACACCGAACACGTGCTCACCGGCCCCGGCGCGGTGAGCTACGCCGAAGCCGCTTCGATCATCGCCGCGCACACTCGCCGCCCGGTGCGGCACCGCGCGGTGAGCACCCCCGAATTCGCGGCGCGCCTGACCGCGTCCGGTATCCCCGAAGAGTTCTCCGCGGTGCTCGCCGCGCTCGACGAGGAAATCCGCCACGGCGCCGAAGACCGCGTCACCCCGGCCGTCGAAGAGGTCACCGGCCGGCCCGCCCGCTCGTTCCGCACCTTTGTCGAGGAGGAAGTCCGATGAAGCAGATCCTGTTCCCCGAAGACCCGCAGTTCTGGTTCGAGACGCTGCGCCTGTTCGGTCACTCGGCCTACGGCGGCTCGGACTTCGGCGAGGTGCTCGCCGCCGCGTCGGCCGTGACGGCCGGTGACTACGACAGCTGGCACGACGCCTACCGGGGCATGGCCGACCGCCTCTACGCCGAAGCGGCCGACGCCGGCCCGGTCACCGCGCGGGACCTGCTGCTGCGCGCGTCGATGTACTACTTCTCCGCGGAGTTCTTCCTCCACGGCGACCCGGCGGACCCGCGGATCGACGCGGCGTACGACCGCAGCGTCGAGTGCTTCCGGCGCGCGGACGTCGCGGAGCCGGTCGAGATCCCTTACGAGGGAACGGTTTTGCCCGGGTACCTGTACCGGGCGCCCGGTGCCGGCCCGAAGCCGCTGCTGATCATGCACAGCGGGTTCGACGGCAGCGCCGAGGAACTGCACTTCATGGGCGCGGGCGCCGGCGCCGAACGCGGCTACCACGTGCTGACGTTCGACGGTCCCGGCCAGCCCGGTGCCCTCCGGGGCGGCAAGCTCGTGTTCCGGGCGGACTGGGAGAACGTCGTCACGCCGGTGGTGGACTTCGCGCTCGGCCTCGACGGCGTCGACCCGGCCCGGATCGCGCTGCTCGGCGTCAGCCTCGGCGGCGAACTGGCCCCGCGCGCGGCGGCGTTCGAACACCGGCTGGCGGCGCTGGTCGCGGTGGACGGCGTGTACGACGCGGGAGCGGCGGTGACGCAGATGCTGCCGTGGCCGCGCGAGGAGATCGTCCGCCGGGCCCGCACCGCGGAGGACCCCGAGTTCGACGCGCTGCTCGCGGCGGGGCGCGAGGCGAGCCCGACGCTGCGCTGGGCGTGCGACCACGGCCGGTACGTCATGGGCGCGGCGACCGACCGCGAGTTCGTCGCGAAGTACCTGGAATACACGCTCGAAGACGGCGTCGCGGAGAAGATCGAGTGCCCGACGCTGGTCTGCGAAGCGGCGGACGACCTGTTCTTCGGCGGGGAAACGGAAACCGAGCCGCGCCGGCTGTACGCGCACCTGAACGCGCCGAAGACGTTGCTGACGTTCACGGCGGAGGAAGGCGCGGACGCCCACTGCCACGTCGGCGCCCAGCGGCTCGCGTCCGGCCGGATCTACGACTGGCTGGACCGCACCGTCTGACGGGCCGAACCGGGTTCCCGGTCCGCGACCGTCTTCGGCCGAGGCGAAGGGGATTACGGTCCCGTGCTCGGGCGCTGCGGTCCCTGAATCAGCCTTCGAGGGCCAGCGCGGCTCCGAAGCCGATGAGTGCCGCGCCCGTCGCGCCGTCCATGGCGCGGCGGACGCGGCGCCGCCGCAGCCAGCTCCGCACCCGGTGCACGAACAACAACAGCAACACCTGCCACACCACACCGAGCGCGGCGACCGTGTACGCGAGCAGCAGGGAATCCCCGAACCCCGACTCCGGCGTCAGGAACTGCGGCAGCACCGACAGGTACAGCACGATCACCTTGGGGTTGGTGATGTTGGACAGGAACCCTTCGCGGAACCGCCGTCCCCGCGAAGCACGCGCGCGGCGGACGTCGTCCAGGGCTTCGTAGTCGCCGCGCCACGCGCCGCGCAGCGCCTGGACGCCCAGGAACACCAGGTACGCCGCGCCGAGCCACTTCACCGTCTCGAACAACGGCTGGTACCGCGTGATCACCGCGCCCAGGCCGAGGGCCGCCGCCGTGCCCTGCAGGAAGTTCGCGACGCTGATCCCCGCGCACGCCCAGCCCCCGCCGCGGGCGCCGCCGGTCAGGGCGTTCTTGAGCACGACCATCGTGTCCGGGCCCGGCATCATCGCCAGGAACGCCATCATCCCGGCGAACGTCAGGTAGGTGCTCCAGGTCATCAGGACTCCAGGGCCAGGGCGGCGCCGAACCCGAGCAGCGCGGTGCCGGTGACGCCGTCGAGCGTGCGGCGCACGCGGCGGCGGCCCAGCCACGCGCGGACGCGGTGCACGAACACCAGCAGCACCAGCAGCCACAGCCCGCCGAGCACCGCGACGGTGTAGGCGAGCACGAGTGAGTCCCCGAGGCTCGACTGCGGCGTCAGGAACTGCGGCAGCACGGACAGGTACAGCACCAGCACCTTCGGGTTCGTGACGTTGGAGAGGAACCCTTCGCGGAACCGCCGGAAACCGCCGCCGCGGCGGCGCTGGGTCTGCTCGACGACGTCGTAGTGGCCGCGGAACGCGCCCCGCAGCGCCTGGAAGCCGAGGAAGACGAGGTAGGCCGCGCCGACCCACTTGAGCACGAGGAACACCGGCTGCGAGCGGGCGATCAGGACGCCGAGCCCGAGCGCCGCGGCGCTGCCCTGCAGGGCGTTGCCGGCGAAGATGCCGAGCGAGGCCAGCAGCCCGCCCCGGAACCCGCCGGAGAGCGCGTTCTTCAGCATCACCATCGTGTCCGGGCCCGGCGCCAGCACGATCAGGACCACGATGACCAGGTAACTCCCGTACACGCTCCACGTCACGCCTGGCACGCTAACCGACCGGTGCCGGCCGGGTCTCGCGGATTTCCGTCACACCGCAAGCCGCCGCGCACAGAGGGTGCCCGGGCACGTTCGGTGCGTTCGGGGCTCGGCGGGAGACGGCCTGGCGGAGTAGTGTTCGGCCATGTCAGCAGGGGAAATCGATCTTCTACCCGGCGAGCGCGTGCTCTGGGCGGGAGAGCCGGTGCAGCGCCCGCTCTACGTCGCCGCGGACGGGGTGACCGCCCCTGCCGGACTCATCCTCACCGCCGCCGCGCTCTGGTTCCTGCTCACCAAGCAGCCCAGCGGGGCCACGATGGCCGGCGCCGTCGTGGTGCTGGTGATCGGCTTGTCCGGCCTGATCGGCCGGTCCGCCGTCCGGTACCTCGCGCTGGGCCGCACGACGTACGCCGTGACCGACAGCCGCATCATCGCGCGCTCGGGCCTGTTCCGGCAGAAGGAACGCGCCAGCGAGCTGGCCGGCCTTTCGGCGCCGGTGCTCAAGCCGGGGCCGTCGCGCACGGGCACCCTCACGTTCCCGGAGACCGGCGCGGTGACGCTGATCGGCGTCGGCGAGCCCAAGCGCGTGCGGGACCTGCTCACCAAGGCCATCGACGAGGCCAAGGCGCGGCAGGCGCCGCCGGAACCGGGTACTTCGGCCGCCTGAGGACAGCCGAACCGGCTTCCCCGGCGCCTCGCCTCGGCGAAGAACCCCGTCGAGCCGGTCACCCGGACGTGTCCGATTGCACTGCCACGTTAAGTTACCGGTCGGTACACTCGACGAAACGTCCACCGCCGGAGGTGCCCAGTGCCGTACCCATCCGACCACGAGCGGGATCGCCCCTGGGTGATGCGCACGTACGCGGGGCACTCCTCCGCGGCCGCGTCGAACGAGCTCTACCGGCGCAACCTCGCGAAGGGGCAGACCGGCCTGTCGGTGGCCTTCGACCTGCCGACGCAGACCGGCTACGACCCCGACCACCAGCTCAGCCGCGGTGAGGTCGGCAAGGTCGGCGTGCCCGTGTCGCACATCGGCGACATGCGACGCCTCTTCGACGGCATCCCGCTCGCCGAAGCCAACACGTCGATGACGATCAACGCGCCGGCCATGTGGCTGCTCGCGCTGTACGTCTCCGTGGCGCGCGAGCAGGCCGAAGCCGAGGGCCGGGACGTCGACGAGGTGCTCGCGAAGCTCACCGGCACCACGCAGAACGACATCATCAAGGAATACCTGTCCCGCGGGACCTACATCTTCCCGCCGGGGCCGAGCCTGCGGCTGATCACCGACATGATCGCGTGGACCGTGCACCACGTGCCGAAGTGGAACCCGATCAACATCTGCAGCTACCACCTGCAGGAAGCCGGGGCGACGCCGACGCAGGAAGTCGCGTACGCGTTGTGCACCGCCATCGCCGTGCTCGACGCCGTCCGGGACTCCGGGCAGGTCGACGAGGCCGACATGGCCAAGGTCGTCGCGCGGATCTCGTTCTTCGTCAACGCCGGTGTCCGGTTCGTCGAGGAGATGTCCAAGATGCGCGCGTTCACCGCGCTCTGGGACGAAATCACGCGGGACCGTTACGGCGTAACGGATCCGAAGGCGCGCCGCCTGCGCTACGGCGTCCAGGTGAACTCGCTCGGCCTCACCGAAGCCCAGCCGGAGAACAACGTCCAGCGGATCGTGCTGGAAATGCTGGCCGTTTCCCTTTCCCGCGGCGCCCGCGCCCGCGCGATCCAGCTGCCCGCCTGGAACGAGGCCCTCGGCCTGCCCCGGCCGTGGGACCAGCAGTGGGCGCTGCGGATGCAGCAGGTGCTCGCGTTCGAGACGGACCTGCTGGAGTACGAGGACATCTTCGACGGCTCGCACGTCATCCAGGCCAAGGTCGACGAGATCATGGCCGGCGCGCGCGAGGAGATCGCCCGCGTCCAGGACCTCGGCGGCGCGGTCGCCGCGGTCGAGAGCGGCTACATGAAGTCCCAGCTGGTCGCGTCGCTGGCCGAGTACCGGCGCGGGATGGAGAACGGCGAACGGATCCTCGTCGGGGTCAACAAGTTCGAGACGACCGAGCCGTCGCCGCTGCAGGCCGAGGGCGCGAAGGCGATCGAGACGATCGACCCCGCCGTCGAAAAGGCCGCCGTCACCGCGATCGAAGAATGGCGCACCCAGCGCGACAACGACGCCGTCGAGCGGTCGCTGGCCGCGCTGAAGGACCGCGCGCAGACCACGGAAAACCTCTTCGAGGCCACTGTGGACTGTGCGCGGGCCGGCGTGACCACCGGCGAGTGGGCCGGCGCGCTGCGCGAGGTGTTCGGGGAATACCGGGCGCCCACCGGGGTTTCCGCCGCGGCCGGCGGCGGGGGCGACCCCGAGATCGAGCGCGTCCGCGCTCGGGTCCGCGAAACCGAGGCGGAACTCGGCGAACGGCTGCGCATCCTGGTCGGCAAGCCGGGGCTGGACGGGCACTCGAACGGCGCCGAGCAGGTCGCCGTCCGGGCGCGCGACGTCGGCTTCGAGGTCGTCTACCAGGGCATCCGGCTGACACCCGAGCAGATCGTCGCGGCCGCCGTGCAGGAGGGCGTGCACGTCGTCGGGCTCTCCGTGCTGTCCGGTTCGCACCTCGAGGTCGTCCCGCACGTCGTCGACGGCCTGCGCGCCGCGGGTGCCGGCGACGTCCCGGTGATCGTCGGCGGCATCATCCCGCCGGACGACGCCGCGCTCCTGACCGAACGCGGCATCGCGCGGGTGTTCACGCCCAAGGACTACGAGCTGACCGACATCATGGACGGCATCGTCTCGCTGGTCCGGGAGCGCAACGGCCTCAGCTGAGCCCGCCCAGGATGTCCTTTGTGGACTTCACGGTGGCGAACTGGTTCGCCAGGTTCGCCGCCGTGACGCGGTAGAGCTCGTCCGCGGTCGCCTCCGGGAGGTCGAACGTGAAGGTGGCGTCGAGCGCGAAAGTCACGTCGTAGCCCAGGTTCCCGCCCATCCGGGCGGTGGTTTCGCAGCAGAAGTTCGTCTGGATCCCGGCGACGACGAAGCTCGTGATGCCGCGCTTGCGCAGCCACGCGTCGAGGTCGACGTCGCCGATGAACGCCGAGTTGACCTGCTTGCCGAACACGAGGTCGGGCCGAGCGCCGTCGAGTTCCGGCTTGAAGTCGTTGCCCGGCCGGCCGGGCCGCAGCGGCGAGTCCGGCTTCGGGGAGTCGTGGTGCACGAGCACGACGGGCAGCCGCCGCTCCTGCCAGGCGTCGAGGAGTGCCTTCATGTTCGCCTCGGCGCCGGGGTTGTTGCGCGGGCCCCAGTAGTCCGGGTCGTCGAACCCGCGCTGGACGTCGATCAGGATGAGTGCCGTTTCGGTCATGGCGTCGAGTTTCGTGGCCGCCGGCCGTGCAGGGGAGTGGCAGAAGACGCGCGATGCGGTACTTTCCTGCCATGCGCACCATCGGCGTTCTCCTGCTCCCCGGCACCCGGATGTTCGACCTCGCGGTGATCGGCGAGGTCTGGGGCCAGGACCGGACCGACAGCGGGATCGGCCCGTTCACCGTGCGTCTGTGCAGTTCAGGGCGGGTGCGAACGGCGGTCTCGCCGTTCGGCGACGTCGCGGCCACGCACGGCCTCGCCGGGCTCGACGGCTGTGACCTCGTGCTGGCTCCCGGGCGTGACGACCCGCTCGCCACGGTGCCTTCGGCGGCGGTGGCCGCACTGCGGCGGGCGCACCGGGACGGGCGGACCGTCGCCGGGCTGTGCTCCGGCGCGTTCACGCTGGCCGCCGCGGGCCTGCTCGACGGCCGTCCGGCGACCACGCACTGGCGCGATCTGGACGCGCTGGCCCGCGTCGCGCCGCGGGCGGACCTCCGCCGCGACGTGCTCTACACCGACGACGGCGGCGTCCTGACGTCCGCGGGCGTCGTCGGCGGCCTCGACCTGTGCCTGTACCTGGTCCGCCGCGACCACGGCGCGGACGTCGCCGCCACGCTCGCGCGCCGCTTGGTCATGCCCCCGGCGCGGGAAGGCGGGCAGCACCAGTACGTCGACAGCCCGGTGCCGTCCGCCGCGCAGCCCGGCCTGTCGTCCACAATGGACTGGGCGTTGGCGCGCCTGGGGTCCGGGATCGGCGTCGAAGACCTCGTGGGGCACGCGCGGATGAGCGAACGGACGTTCCACCGCGAGTTCGCCGCGGCCACCGGCGTCACGCCGGGGCGCTGGCTGCGCGTCCAGCGCGTCCGCCTCGCTCAGCGGCTCCTGGAGACGACGTCGTTGCCGGTCGACCGCGTCGCGGAACGGTCCGGGCTGGGCACGGCGGCGAACCTGCGCCGCCGGATGCACGCCGAAGTCGGCGTCGGGCCGGACAGCTATCGGCGCACGTTCCGAAGAGTTACGGTCGAAGCATGACCGAGTACGAGCACATCCTGGTCAAGCGGGACGGCGACACCGTCACGATCACGATGAACCGCGCGGCGCGGCGCAACTCGCTGTCCGCCGGCCACCTGGCCGAGCTGCTGGCCGCGTTCCACGAGGCGGGGTCGTCCGACGCGACGGGCATCGTGCTGGCCGGCGCCGGGCCGGTGTTCTCCGCCGGGCACGACTTCGGCGACGTCGCCGCGCGCGACCTGATGGGCGTGCGCGAGCTGCTCACGCTGTGCACGGACCTGATGAAGACCATGCAGTCGGTGCCCCAGGTCGTCATCGCGCGGGTGCACGGGCTGGCCACGGCGGCGGGCTGCCAGCTGGTGGCGTCGTGCGACCTCGCGATCGCCGCCGAGTCGGCGGGCTTCGCGCTGCCGGGCGGCAAGGGCGGCTGGTTCTGCCACACGCCCGCGGTGCCGGTGGCGCGCTCGATCGGCCGCAAGCGCCTGATGGAGCTGGCGCTGACCGGCGACGTCATCGACGCGCCGACCGCCCTGGACTGGGGCCTGGTCAACCGCGTCGTCCCCGACGACCGGCTCGACGACGCCGTCGCGGAGCTGCTCGCCCGGGCCACACGCGGCAGCCGGGCCAGCAAGACGATGGGCAAGGTGACGCTGTACGCCCAGCTCGACCGGCCCGAGGCCGATGCGTACGCGATCGCTTTGGAGGTCATGGCTTCGGCGTCGCAGCTACCCGGCGCACGCGAAGGCATGGCGGCGTTCCTGGAGAAGCGCAAACCCTCCTGGCCCGACTGAGCGCCACCCAGTCGACGTACCATACGGTATGGTATGGTCGAGCCGTGGCGAGCAAGCGGGACTGGCTGGACGCGGGGTTGGCGCTGCTGGCGGAGCAGGGCGCGCCCGCCGTGACGATCGAGCGGCTGACCGAACGGCTCGGCCTGTCGAAGGGCTCCTTCTACCACCACTTCAAGGGCACGGGCGGCTTCCGCACCGCGCTGCTGGAGCACTTCGAAGCCGAACGCACCACGCGGTTCGTCGAGGAGGCCGAAGCCGCGGAGGGCGATCGGCTGGGTGCGTTGCTGAAGCTCGTCCTCGCGCCGGGACCCGGGCCGGAGCTGGAGATCGCCGTCCGGGCGTGGGCCCTGCAGGACGCCGAGGCGAGGGCGGTCCAGGAGCGCGTCGACCGGACCCGCGTGGCCTACCTGACCGAGATCAGCGGCGACGCCGACCTCGCGCAGGCGCTGTACCTGGTCGTCGTCGGCGCGGGCCAGGTCGTGCCGCCGCTGCCCGGCCGGCAGCTCAAGAACGCGCTGGAACTCGTACTGGGGAGACGGAAATGACCGAGCCCTTCGCCGACGGCGCCGACTACGTCGAATTCAAGGAGATCGAGAGCGAGAACAGCCTGCGCGAGTTCGTCGCGGGCGTGTTCGGCTGGTCGCCGGCGTGGCTGAAAGCCCTCTTCGGGGTCCGGTACGTGCTCGCGAAGGCCCTGCGGCTGGAAACGGCCGCGGTCCCGCGCACCGGCCGCCTGCGGCCCGAAGACGTCAGTTTCACGCCCGGCGACCAGGTCGCGGTCTTCACCGTGCGGGCGGGGGATCCCGAGCGCTACCTGGTCGGCGGCATCGACGACAGCCACCTGACCGGGTACCTGACCTTCGAAGCGGTGCCCCGCGGGTTCCGGGTCGGCACGATCGTGCACTTCCACAACCGCGTCGGGCCGGCCTACTTCGCGCTGATCAAACCCTTCCACCACCTGGTGATCCGCGGGATGCTCAAGGCCGGTGCCGCTCGGCCAGCATGAGGTGCGCCCACGCGGAGATCGTCTGCGCGTCGGTGATTTCGCCGGCGAGGATCATCTTCTCGACGTCCGAGCGCGAGAACCACGCGCTGCGCATGTCCTGCTCTTCGTGCTCGCGTTCCGGCTCGCCCTCGGTGAGGTCGGTGGCGAGGAACACCCAGCCGCGCTGGCTGCTCATGCCGGGCGCGACGTCGAGCTTGCCGAGCAGGACCATCGAACCGGCGCGCAGCCCGGTTTCCTCGCGCAGCTCGCGCGCGGCGAGTTCCTCGGGCGGCAGGTCGGCCAGGTCCGGCGCGGTGCCCTGCGGGAACTCCCAGCGCCGCTCGCCCAGCGGGTAGCGGAACTGCTCGACCAGCCGGAACCGTTCCCCGTCCTGCGCGATGACGAGCGCGTAGTCGGGCTTGTCGATCACGCCGTAGATGCCGGGAGAGCCGTCGGGACGGCGGATGTCGTCCTCCCGCACGGTCATCCAGTTGTTCCGGTACACCTCGCGGGACGCGACACGCTGAATGGGGTCCACGCGCCCAGTATCACCGACCCTGTCCTACCCTCCTCGGGTGCGTCTCGTGATCGCGCGGTGCCAGGTCGACTACGCCGGCCGGCTGACCGCCCACCTACCGATGGCCACCCGGCTGCTGCTCGTGAAGTCCGACGGCTCGGTGTCGGTGCACTCCGACGACCGCGCGTACAAGCCGCTGAACTGGATGAGCCCGCCGTGCTGGCTGATCGAGGACGGCAAGCTCTGGATCGTCGAGAACAAGCAGGGCGAGAAGCTGGTGATCTCCATCGAGGAGGTCTTCCACGACTACTCCCAGGCCCTCGGCGCGGAGCCGGGCCTGCAGAAGGACGGCGTCGAGGCGCACCTGCAGGAGCTGCTGGCCGAGCACATCAAGACCCTCGGCGACGGCTACACGCTGGTCCGCCGCGAGTTCCCGACGGCGATCGGCCCGGTGGACATCATGGCCCGCGACGCCGACGGCAAGTCGGTGGCGGTGGAGATCAAGCGCCGCGGCGAAATCGACGGCGTCGAGCAGCTGACGCGGTACCTGGAGCTGCTCAACCGCGACCCGCTGCTGGCGCCGGTCCAGGGCGTGTTCGCCGCGCAGATCATCAAGCCGCAGGCCCGCACGCTGGCCGAGGACCGCGGCATCCGCTGCCTGACCCTGGACTACGACGAGCTGCGCGGCATCGAGTCCGACGAGTTCCGGCTGTTCTGACGTGGAACCCGGCCGGTACGTCCACTACAAGGGCGGCGAGTACGAGGTGCTCGGCGTGGCCCGCCACAGCGAAACCGAAGAGCGTTTGGTGGTTTACCGCGCGCTTTACGGCGAGCAGGGGCTGTGGGTGCGGCCCGAGGTGATGTTCGGCGAGACCGTCGAGACGGCGGCGGGCTCGGTGCCGCGGTTCCGGCGCGTCACGGACTGAAGACCTCCGGGTTCGCGCGCACGAACTCCTCGAACGTCGTCGCCGGACGGCCGGTGAGGTCGCCGACCACCGACGTCACCCGCTCCGCCATGCCGGTACGCGCGGGCGACGTGGCCTCCGGTCGTCAGGACCCGGGCCGCGACGCGGGCGATGTCGCCGTCGAGCGCGGCCGGGAACCCCGCGGGGTAGGCGAGGTCCAGGAGCGCCGCACGGGCCCGGGCGGGGTCGCGGTACGCGGGGCGCACGGGTGCGCCGAGTGCGCGCAGTTCGGCGAGCGGGGCGGAACCGACGTTGCCGCTCGCGCCGGTCACCAGGATCATCCGGCCACCACCGACAGAAACCGGCCGTCTCACGGGCGGACCGAGACCGAATCGATGCCGAATTCCGGTATCTCATTCACGGTCGATTACTCCGCAAGGAAATCGTTCACCCGATACCCGTCATGGAAGTGATCGGCTCCTTTCTGACCTGCCTTTATGCGCTGTTCGGGTGAGTTCGGGATCTTATTGCGCGAACTCGTGGGACAATCTTTTTCGAGGGGTTCCGCCGGTGCGTCCGGCGTGGCCGGAGGGTGGCGCGCTCGGCCGTCTTTCTTTGTCGTGCCAACGTTTCAGTCCGCCTTCGAGCTCGGTGTGCGCACGTGGTCCGGCCGGTGCGCGCGCGTTTTCGCCTGCACGGAGGAGGAAGTCATGCGTTATCGCCCACTCGGTTCCGATCCGGCCGACCCGCGCCTGGGGCGGTTCATTCCGGACGACTGGCGGCACGTCGAAAGGTATCCGCTGAGCGCGCTCGCCGAAGAGGCCCGGCCCACCCGGGTGCCGGTCGTCATCGGCGTCAACTGGTACTCCGCGTTCGACACCCCGGAGCAGGACAAGACCTCCGGGGAGTTCTTCATCGCGAAGGCCGGCGTCGCGCAGCTCGGCCGGATCCGCGGCGGGCACTGCGTCTGCCTCGAACCGGGCGGGACGCCGGACACCGACGCCTACTACGCGTTCTACGACCAGGGGCGCGAAGGTGCCTGCGTCGGCTTCGGCTGGTCGCGCTGCATGTCGCTCTTCAACGGCAGTGAGTACACCGCCCTCTGGCTCTGGGACGCGGCCAAGAAGCGCGACGAGTGGCCCGAGACCAACCCCGGCGACGACAACGGCACGTCGGTCCGCGCCGCGGCCGAGGTGCTCAAGGAAGCCGGGCACGTGCTGTGGGACGACGCGTACAAGAACGACGACTGGCAGACGCGCGACAAGCTCGTGCCCGACATCAAGCAGGGCATCAAGGCGTTCCGCTGGGCGAAGTCCGTCGAAGACGTGCACGCCGTGCTGGCCAACCCGCGTGCCGACGCGCTCGGCGCGGTGCCCCTGCTCAACTCGTGGGGCCCGGGCTACCCGCACCGCACGTACCTGCCCGACGCCGTGCTCGCCAAGCTGATCGAAGAAGACGGCGAGATCGCCGTGCCGACCGATCGGTGATCACCGGCCGCTCCCGCGGCGCGTGACGAAGGCGCGTTTCCCCAGCTCAAGGCCGGGGAGGCGCGCCTTTCGGCCATTTTGGACCGGTCAGCGTGCCGACCCTGAATCCATGCAGTACTGTCCGGATCCGACAGGACAGTGGTGATTCCTGTGGGTTGTTGTCCAGTTTGAAAAGATACGGCGGGAGGTGGGTCGGGTGCTCGTCCTAGCCGATGCGAACCTGCGACTCGACGCGAGCGCGATCGACTACATCGAGTTGGCGTTCTACTTCGTCCTGGTGCTCGGCATCGGGTACCTGGCACGGCGGCAGGTGTCGAGCAGTCTCGACTTCTTCCTCTCGGGCCGCTCGCTGCCCGCCTGGGTCACCGGCCTGGCGTTCATCTCGGCGAACCTCGGCGCGGTCGAGGTCATGGGCATGTCGGCCAACGGCGCCCAGTACGGCCTGCCGACTGTGCACTACTTCTGGATCGGCGCCATCCCGGCGATGCTGTTCCTCGGCATCGTGATGATGCCGTTCTACTACGGCTCGAAGGTCCGCAGCGTCCCGGAGTTCATGCGCCGCCGCTTCGGCAAGCCCGCCCACCTGCTCAACGGCATCAGCTTCGCCGCCGCCCAGATCCTGATCGCGGGCGCGAACCTGTTCCTGCTGGCCAGCGTCGTGAACCTGCTGCTGGGCTGGCCGATCTGGGTGTCGATCATCGTCGCCGCCGTGATCGTCCTCTCCTACACCGCGCTCGGCGGCCTGTCCGCCGCGATCTACAACGAGGTGCTGCAGTTCTTCGTGATCGTCATCGCCCTGGTGCCGCTCACGATCATCGGCCTGGTGAAGGTCGGCGGCTGGGAAGGCCTCGTCGACAAGGTCACCAACAGCCCCGGCGGCACCGCGCAGCTGCACTCCTGGCCGGGCGACAACCTCACCGGCTTCGGCAACAACATCCTGTCGATCCTGGGCATCGTCTTCGGCCTCGGGTTCGTCCTCTCCTTCGGCTACTGGACGACCAACTTCGTCGAGGTCCAGCGCGCGATGGCGTCGAAGAGCATGTCGGCCGCGCGCCGGACGCCGATCATCGGCGCGTTCCCGAAGATGCTGGTCCCGTTCATCGTGATCATCCCCGGCATGATCGCCGCGGTCAGCGTGTCCGAGTACGTGAAGGACAAGCAGATCCTGCTGGACGGCGGCAAGGCACCCAGCGGCGTCACGTTCAACAACGCGCTCCTGCTGCTGATGCGCGACCTGCTGCCGAACGGCATGCTCGGTATCGCGATCGCCGGCCTGCTCGCCTCCTTCATGGCCGGCATGGCGGCGAACCTCAGCTCGTTCAACACCGTCTTCACCTACGACATCTGGCAGACCTACGTCCAGAAGGACAAGCCGGACGGCTACTACCTGCGTCTCGGCCGCCTGGTGACGTCGGTCGGCACGATCCTCGCGATCGGCACCGCGTTCATCGCGTCGAACTCCGGCAACATCCTGAACTACCTGCAGGACCTGTTCTCGTTCTTCAACGCGCCGCTGTTCGCGACGTTCATCCTGGGCATGTTCTGGAAGCGGATGACGCCGCACGCCGGCTGGAGCGGCCTGCTGCTGGGCACCGCGTCCGCCATCACGGTCTGGGGGCTGTCCCAGGCCGGGGTGATCGGGCTGAGCGGGCAGGGCACGAGCTTCGTCGCCGCGGGCACCGCGTTCGTCGTCGACATCGTGGTGAGCGTCGTGGTGTCGCTCGCGACCAAGCCGAAGCCGGACTCCGAGCTCGTCGGGCTGGTCTACTCGCTCACCCCGCGCGACTCCCTCAAGCACGACGACACCGGCGAGAACGCGGGCTGGTACCGCAAGCCGGGCCTGCTCGCGGGCATCGTGCTCATCCTGACCATCGCCCTCAACGCCATCTTCTAGGGAGGCCGGTATGGCTACCGAGTCCGGCGCGCGGCCGCACAAGGCGGGCGCCTTCGACATCCGGCTGATCATCGCCCTGCTGATCGGCGTCTACGGGATCATCCTCACGGTCATGGGCATCGGCTTCACCTCCGACCAGGAGATCGCGAAGGCGGCCGGCGTCAACATCAACCTGTGGGCCGGCATCGGCATGCTGGTGGTCGCCGCGCTGTTCTTCGTCTGGGCCAAGGTGCGGCCGCTGGTCGTCCCGGCGCAGACCGGGACCGAGGGCGACGACACACCCGCGAACCCGGCCGAATAGCCGGGTTGTCCGGACAGGGGCACGCGGTTGCCGCTACCGTGCACCGCGTGCTCCTTGATGTTCGACGCCGTCGTCTGCCGACGCTGTTCCTGCTGGTCACCGCCCTCGCGCTGCCGCTGACCGCGTGCGGGCAGGACCTCGGCAAGGCCAACTTCGCGCGGACGACGGTGCCCGCGGCGGCCGGCACCGGCCAGCCCGGCGACGGCCCGATCACCGACGCCGCGGTGGCGGTCAACGCGCTGCGCGCGGTCAAGCCGTGCCAGTTCCTCACCAAGGACGCGCTCGGCGCGCTCGGGCTCGGCACCGTCGAGGAGGACCCGTCGCCGTCGTCGATCGCCTTCGAGACCTGCACCAACAAGGTGAAGGACCCGGGCGGCAAGGAGATGCGGCTCGAGTTCGAGATCGGCAGCACGCTGCTGCCGAACGCGGACAAGACGACCGGGCAGTCCGGCGGGCTGCCGGTGCGGGTCGGCAAGACCGACGACAGCAACTGCACGGTCGCGGCGATGACGTCGCTGAACCCGGACATGGCGCTGATGGTGACGGTGACCTACGACGGCGACCCGTGCCGGCCGGGGCAGACGCTGGTGGACGCCATCGTGCAGAAGATGCACAACTCGCCGGAGAAGTACCCGACGCCGGCGGGCACCCTGGTGGCCGCGGACTCGTGCACGGTGGCCGACGCCGCGGCCGTCACTCCGGTCGTGCCGGCCGCGAAGTCCGCGCCGATCGGTCTGCACAGCTGCGAGTGGCAGAGCAACGGCACGGACCCGACCGTGCGGGTCGCGTTCCGGCCGGGCCTGCCGCCGATCGTCGGGGACGGCAGTTCCAAGGTGGACCTCGGCGGCGGCGTCACCGGCTTCCAGAAGAAGGGGACCACGACCACGTCGCGGTGCACCGTCGAGTGGCAGCACCGCCCGTGGCAGGGCGACGACGTCGAGCTGGCCCAAGTGGACTACCAGAACTACGCCGCCCAAGCGGACACCGACGACCCCTGCGGCAAGGCGGTCGCGGTCGCGAAGAACGTGGTCACGAAGCTTCCGAAAGCCTGACCTGGCGGTCGGCCGCGCGGGGCGGTAGGAAGGGGACACCCCACCCGCCGATGTGCCGGAGGCTGCCGTGAAGAAGATCATCAACGATCCGGCGAACGTGGTCGCGGAGTCGCTGCGGGGGCTCGCCGCCGCGCACGCGGACATCCTTCGCGTCCAATCCGATCCGGACGTCGTGGTCCGGGCGGACGCGCCGGTCGCGGGGAAGGTCGCCGTCATCTCCGGGGGCGGGTCCGGGCACGAGCCGCTGCACGGCGGGTTCGTGGGGCCGGGCATGCTCGCCGCCGCGGTGCCGGGCGCGGTGTTCACCTCGCCGACGCCGGACGCCGTGCAGGCCGCGGTCACCGCGACGACCGGCGACGCGGGCGCCCTCCTCATCGTGAAGAACTACACCGGCGACGTGCTGAACTTCGAGACGGCCGCCGAGCTGGCCGCCGCCGAGGGCCTCGACGTGCGCAGCGTCGTGATCGACGACGACGTCGCGGTCAAGGACTCGACCTACACCGCGGGCCGCCGCGGGGTCGGCGGCACGGTGCTGCTGGAGAAGCTCACCGGCGCCGCCGCCGAGCGCGGCGACTCGCTCGACGCCGTGACCGCGCTGGCGCAGAAGGTGATCGGCCAGGTGCGCTCGATCGGTGTCGCGCTGACTGCGCCGACCGTGCCGCACGCCGGCACCCCGAGCTTCGACCTCGGCGAGGGCGAGATCGAGTTCGGCATCGGCATCCACGGCGAGCCCGGCCGCGAGCGGATCCCGCTCGAACCGGCCGACGCGCTGGTGGCGCGGCTCGTCGAGGCGGTCGTCTCCGACCTGCCGTTCGAGTCCGGTGACCGCGTGCTGCTGTTCACCAACTCGATGGGCGGCACCCCGCTGGTCGAGCTCTACCTGGCCCACGGCATCGCCGAGCGCTTGCTCGCCGAGCGTGGGATCGTGGTCGAACGCCGGCTGGTCGGCCCGTACATCACCAGCCTCGAGATGCAGGGGATGAGTCTGACGTTGCTCAAGCTGGACGATGAGCTGACCGAGCTCTGGGACGCGCCCGTCAACACCGCGGCCCTGCGGTGGGGGATCTGATGACCTGCAAGGCCGACGGTGTCGCGGCCGCCGTGCGCGCCGCGGCGGCCGTGATGGCCGAACACCGCGTTGAGCTGATCGAGCTCGACCGCGCGATCGGCGACGGCGACCACGGCGAGAACATGAACCGCGGGTTCACCGCCGTCGTCGCGGGGCTCGACGCCGGCGCGCCCGAGACGCCGGGCGCGGTGCTGAAGCTCGTCGCGACGACGTTGATCTCCAAGGTCGGCGGGGCCGCGGGACCGTTGTACGGCACGGCATTCCTGCGTGCCTCGGCGAAGCTCGGCGCCGCCGGCGAACTCGACGTCGCGGGCCTGCTCGACGCGCTGCGCGCCGGTCTCGAAGGCGTCCAAGCCCGGGGCAAGGCCGTCGGTGGTGACGCGACCATGGTCGACGCGCTGATCCCGGCCGTGTCGGCCGCGGAGAAGGCGGCCGAGGACGGCGGGGACGTCGCCGCGGTGCTGACCGCGGCGGCCGACGCGGCCGACCGCGGTGCGGAGTCCACAGTGGACCTGGTGCCGCGCAAGGGCCGCGCGTCCTACCTCGGCGAGCGCGCGGTGGGGCACATGGACCCAGGTGCGCGCTCGTCGGCGCTGCTGCTGCGCGCCTTCGCGGAGGCCGCCCGGTGAGCGTCGGGATCGTGCTCGTCTCGCACAGCGCGAAACTCGCGGAAGGCCTGGCCGAGCTGGCCGCCCAGATGGCGCCGGACGTCACCATCGTGGCGGCCGGCGGCCTCTCCGACGGCTCGATCGGCACGGACTACGACGAGGTCGTCGCCGCCACCCAGCGCGCGGACTCCGGGTCCGGGGTGGTGCTGCTGTACGACCTCGGCAGCGCGCAGATGACGGCGGAGCTCGCCGTCGAATCGCTGGCCGACCCGTCGGCCGCCGTCGTCGCGGACGGCCCGCTGGTCGAAGGCGCGATCGCGGCGGCGGTCGCGGCCCAGGCGGGCCAGGACCGCAAGGCGGTGGCGGAGGCCGCCGCGGCGGCCGGGCTGCCCGAGGACCTCGCACCCGCGGAGGCGACCTCCGGGGGTGACGAGATCGAGCTGGTGCTGCACAACGAGGTCGGGCTGCACGCGCGGCCGGCCGCCGTGCTGGTGCGCGCGCTGAGCGCGTTCGACGCCGAGGTCACCATCCGGCTCGGCGACCAGGAGGCGGACGCGCACAGCGTGCTGGCCCTGATGTCGCTCGGCGCCCGGCAGGGTGACCGGATCCGGGTGCGGGCGCGCGGCCCGCAGGCTTCGGCCGCGCTGGACAAGGCGAAAGAGCTGGTGGACAGCAATTTCGGCGAGTGAGCCGACGGTCGCCGACCGGGTGACTTGCGCGGTTCTGACTCGATTCCGTCTGGGCTTCCGGCGGTTCCGTGTGGCAGAGTCGGGACCAATTACCAGCGAGTAACATCTCTGGAGGCCTCGATGGCGCGGGACATCTCGACGGTCGGAGTGGTCGGCCTGGGCACGATGGGGGCCGGGATCGCCGAAGTGCTCGCGCGCAGCGGGCTCGACGTCGTCACGGTCGAGCTCGACGAAGCGGGCGTCGCCCGGGGCCGCGGGCACCTGGAGCACTCCACCGAGCGAGCGCTCTCCGGCGGCAAGCTCGACGCCGCCGGCCGGGAAGCGCTGCTGGGCCGGATCCGGTACGGCACCTCGCTCTCCGATCTGTCCGAAGTGGACTTCGTGGTCGAGGCGATCCCGGAGAGCCTGGGGCTGAAGGCGGACGTCTTCGCTGAGCTCGACAAGATCACCCGGCCCGAGGTCGTGTTCGCGTCCAACACGTCGTCGCTGTCGATCACCGAGATCGGCGTGCACACGACGCGGCCGGGCAAGGTCGTCGGCATGCACTTCTTCAACCCGGCGCCGGTGCAGAAGCTCGTCGAGATCGTGAAGACGGTGGTGACCGAGCCGGAGGTGGTCACCGAGGTCGTCGCGTTCGCCGAGCGGCTGGGCAAGGTGCCGGTGGTGATCGGCGACCGCGCCGGGTTCATCGCGAACGCCCTGCTGTTCGGCTACCTCAACCACGCGGTCCGGATGTACGAGCAGCGCTACGCCACGCGCGAGGACCTCGACGCCGCGATGCGCTACGGCTGCGGCTACCCGATGGGCCCGCTCGCGCTGCTCGACCTGATCGGGCTCGACACCGCGTACGAAATCCTCGACACGATGTACCACCAGTCCCGCAACCGGCTGCACGCGCCGGCGCCGCTGCTCAAGCAGATGATCACGGCGGGCCTGCTGGGCCGCAAGACCGGCCGCGGCTTCTACACCTACGACGCGCCGGACTCGCCCCGCGTGGTCGACGCCGTCGAGTCCACTGTGGACACAGTGGAGCCGCGCCCGGTCGCCCGCGTCGGCGTGATCGGCACCGGGACGATGGCCACGGGCATCGCGGAGGTCTTCGCGAAGCGCGGCCTCGACGTCGTGGTGCGGGCTCGGAGCATGGAAAAGGCCCAGGCGTCGGTGGCGCGCGTCAAGAAGTCGCTCGACAAGGCCGTGGTCAAGGGCAAACTGTCCGAAGAGGACGCTTCGGCCGCGCTGGCCCGCATCACCCCGGTGACCGACTTCGAGGCGCTGGCCGACGTCGACCTGGTCGTCGAGGCGGTGGCCGAGGAGCTGTCGGTGAAGCAGGCCGTGTTCGCGGCCCTGGACGAGGTCGTCCGCCCGGGCGCGGTCCTGGCGACGACGACGTCGTCCCTGCCGGTGATCGAATGCGCGGCGGCGACGTCCCGCCCGTCCGACGTGGTCGGCCTCCACTTCTTCAACCCGGCCCCGGTGATGAAGCTGGTCGAGGTGGTCTCGACGATCGCGACCGCCCCGGACGTGGTGGCCACCGCGAGCGCGGTCTGCGCCGCGGTCGGCAAGCACGCGGTCCACTGTGGCGACCGCGCGGGCTTCATCGTCAACGCGCTGCTGTTCCCGTACCTCAACGACGCGGTGAAGATGCTGGAAGCCCACTACGCGGAAGCGGACGACATCGACACGGCCATGAAGGTGGGCTGTGGCCTGCCGATGGGCCCGTTCGCGCTGCTGGACGTCGTCGGGCTGGACGTTTCCCTGGCGATCCAGCGGACGTTGTACAACGAGTTCCGGGAAGAGGGTTTCGCGCCCGCGCCGCTGCTCGAGCACCTGGTGACGGCCGGGCGGCTCGGGCGGAAGACCGGGAAGGGCTTCAAGGACTACTGATCAGCGCTCGGTCACCTCGCCTAGGACCGGCTTGACGTCCAGGACCGGGGTGCCGTCGATCGCCTCCAGTCCGGTCACCGTCAGCGTGCCGTTCGCGGCTTCCGTCACCGTCACCGTGTGGAGGCCGATCGGGTTCGGGCGGTCGGGGGAGCGCGTCGAGAACACTCCAGTGCTCGGCCGCTCCGGGTCGCCGCGCGGGTGCACCGCACGGACGTCGCGGTCGGCCTCGTGCAGCCACGTCAGCAGCACCAGGCGGTCGCCCGGGCGGACGTCGGCCGCCGCCCGGTGGAACTCCGGCGCGAACACCACGCGGGCCGGCGGCGCGCCCTCGTCACCCTGCTTCGGGGCCGCCGCGCGGTCCGTCAGGGGCGACTCGACGCGCGCCACCGGGCGCACTTCGTAGCTCGTCACGTGTAGTAGCCCTCGACCGGCACGCGGGCCTCGTCGAACAGCGCCGGGCCTTCCGTTTCGTAGCCCCAGGTGACCGGCGGGCGCAGCGTGAGGAACTGCTCCGTCGACAGCGCGAAGACGACGCGGCCGAGCCCGGACCGCTCGATCGCGCCGGTGCACATCCCGCACGGCTGCGTGCTGGTGAACATCGTCGTCTTCGCCGCGGTTCCCGGGTCCAGGTTGCGCGCCGCCCAGCGGGCGAGCTTCAGCTCCGGGTGCGCGGTGATGTCGTTGTCGGTCAGCGAGGTGTTGCGGTCCTCCACCAGGACGGTGCCGTCGGCGTCGGCCAGCAGGGAGCCGAACGGTGGGTTGCCGTGGTCCTCGCGTGCCTCCCTGGCGAGCTCGATCGCGCGCCGCAACAGGGCTTCTTCGGTGTCCTTCACCGGTTCTCCTTCCAGGCCGCGGCCACCGCCGCGAGGTCCCGCCATGCGACCTCCGGGTGGAGGGTTTCGGCGGGGTCCGAATCGAACGGGTCGAGCACGACGGTGTCCGCGCCCAGGTCCCGCAGCCGCGCCAGGTCGTCGAGGACCTGGCCGAGGGTGCCTTCCCCGGCCCGCCGGTCCGGCCCGGTCACCGGGGTTTCGGTGACCCGCAAGAGGATCCGCGGCGCGAAGGCCGGCACGGGCCGGTCGCCGGCCAGGGTTTTCAGCCGCGCCAAGCCGTCCCGGAACCCGCGCATGGTCATCTGCAGCGGGTGCCAGGCGTCGCCGAGCTCCACCGCGCGGCGCAGCCCGGCGTCGCTGTGCCCGCCGAGCCAGAGCGGGATCGGGCCGGCGCGGTAGTCGTCGTGGTCGGCCCAGGCCGCGCGGATCGCGCGGAGGTATTCGCCGGTGAGCTTCCCGCGCTGCTCGAACGGCACGCCGAGCGCGGCGAACTCCTGCTTCGCCCAGCCGATGCCGGCGCCGAGCACCAGCCGGCCGCCGCTGAGCGCGTCGAGGTTCGCCGCCATCCGCGCGACCAGCAGCGGGTGCCGGTACGGCACCACCAGCACCGTGGTGCCCAGCCGCACCCGGCTCGTGACGCCGGCCAGCCAGGACAGCGTCGTGAACGGCTCGTAGAACGGCGCCGGGTACTGGCCGG
Source organism: Amycolatopsis sp. NPDC004378 (assembly GCF_053602455.1). Taxonomy (NCBI): domain Bacteria; kingdom Bacillati; phylum Actinomycetota; class Actinomycetes; order Pseudonocardiales; family Pseudonocardiaceae; genus Amycolatopsis; species Amycolatopsis sp. NPDC004378. The sequence goes on along the minus strand of NZ_JBSGDR010000001.1, from coordinate 165,156 downwards.
CGACGTCGGGCGTGACCGCCACGTGGTCGGACACCATCAGCAGGTCGAAGCCGAGGCCCTCCACGGTCCGCGCCCAGTCGCGCAGGACGCCGGGGTCCGTGCCGGGGCCGAAGTTGGGGACGTTCACGCCGATCTTCACCGGGAAAGGCTATCGAGGTCAAAGCCGTGATCGGAAGGGAATGATCACGGCGTTCGGGCGCTGGAGCCGTGGATCTCGCGGTATATTCGCCGAATGACCGAGAGCCTCGACCCGACGGACTGGGCCATCCTCGTCGAGCTCCAGCAGGACGCCCGGCTGCCGCTCACCGAGCTGGGCCGCCGCGTGAACCTCAGCGCGTCCGCGGCCACCGAACGGCTCCGGCGGCTCGAGGCCACGGGCGTGATCACCGGCTACCGCGCGGACGTCGACCTCGGCAAGGTCGGCTACCCGGTGCTCGCCGTCGTCCGGCTCAAGTACCCCGGCAGCCGGCACGAGGCGCTGCACAAGCTGCTGGGCGAGCGCCTCGAGGTCCTGGAATGCCTGCGCACCACGGGCGACGACTGCTACACGCTCAAGGTCGCCGCCGCGTCGATGGCGCACCTCGAGCGCACCATGGACGAGCTGGCCCAGTTCGGCAGCACGACGACCAACGTCGTCTACAGCCAGACCCTGCCCTACCGCGGACCGCGGGAGCCCGCCCGTGACCTCGACGCCTGACCGCATCGTCGTCTACGGCGTGACGGGCTCGGGCAAGTCGACGCTCGCCGCCCGCATCGCCCGCCACACCGGTCTGCCGTACGTCTCGGCCGACGACCTCACCTGGCTGCCGGGCTGGGTCCAGGTGCCCGACGAGGAGCAGCGCCGCCGCATCGCCGAGGTCTGCGCGGGGGACCGCTGGGTCCTCGACGCCGCGTACACCCGGTGGCGGGACGTCGTCCTGCCCCGCGCACAGCTGATCGTGGGCCTCGACTACCCGCGCTGGCTTTCGCTGGGCCGCCTGGTCCGCCGGACGGCCGTGCGCTCGCTGACGCGTGAGCGCATCTGCAACGGCAACGTGGAGTCGTTCCGCCAGATGTTCTCCGCGGACTCGATCATCCGCTGGCACTTCACGTCGTTCGCGCGGAAGCGGGCGACGATCCGGACCTGGGCCGCCGAACCGCCGGGGCCTGCCGTCGTCCGGTTGACCTCCGTGCGCGAGACCCACCGCTGGCTCGCAACGCTGTGACATCAGGCTGTGAGATCAGGCTGGGAGATCAGGCCGGGAGATCAGGCCGGCGGGAGCAGTGGGCCGCCGCTCCAGTGCTGGAAGACGAGGTTCGTGTGCACGCGGGCGACTTCGTCCCGGGCGGTGAGTTCGTCGAGGACCAGCCGTTGCAGCTCGCCGGCCGAGCTGGTCGCGACGTGCGCGAGGAAGTCGTCCGGCCCGGTCAGGTGGTAGACCGCGCGCACTTCCGGCAGGGACAGCAGGTGCTCGACGAACGGGTCGACCAGCGGCCGCCGGTGTGGGCGGACCTGGACGAACAGGAACGCCTCCAGCGGCCGCCCCAGCTTCGCCGCGTCGACGGACGCGTGCTGCCCGGTGATCACGCCCGTGTCCCGCAGCCGGGCGACGCGGTCCAGACACGTCGAAGGCGCCAGGCCGACCGCGGCGGCCAGGTCCTTGTTCGTGATCCGGGCATCGTTCTGCAGCAGGCGCAGAATCTCGAGATCGACCGGACTCAGTTCGACGGAATCGGGCATCGTCGAATGATATCCGAGACTGTTGCCCCCGATCCGGCGAAAGCCCGACGATGCCGGGTATGACTTCCTCGCTGCGCACCCGCGCCGTCCACGCCGGCCGTGACGACCTCACGGACCTCGGCGTGCACGCCGCGCCGCTCGACCTGTCGACGACCTACCCCTCTCGTGACAGCGCCGCCGAAGCCGCCCGGATCGACGACTTCGCCGCCGGCGGTGAGCTCGACGGCCCGCCGATCTACGGCCGGGTGGGCAACCCGACCGTCGAGCGGTTCGAACGGGCGCTCGCCGAGCTCGAAGGGTTCGAGCACGGCGTCGCGTTCGCCAGTGGCATGGCCGCCGTCTCGGCGTGCCTGCTTTCCGCGGTGGCGCAAGGGAAACGGCACGTCGTCGCGGTCCGCCCGCTCTACGGGTGCAGCGACCACCTGCTCGAGTCGGGGCTGCTCGGCACCGAGGTCACCTGGGCCGCGCCGGACGCCGTCGCCGCCGCCCTGCGGCCCGACACCGGGCTGGTGTTCGTCGAGACGCCGGCCAACCCGACCCTCGCCGAGGTCGACGTCGCCGAGCTGGCCCGGGCGTGCGGTGACGTGCCCCTGGCCGTGGACAACACGTTCGCGACGCCGGTGCTCCAGCGCCCGGGCCGCCACGGCGCGCGGATCGTGCTGCACAGCGCGACGAAGTTCCTCGGCGGCCACGGCGACGTCATGGGCGGGATCGTCGCCTGCGACGCCGAGGAAGCCGCCCGGCTGCGCCAGATCCGCTTCGCCACCGGCGGCGTCCTGCACCCGCTCGCCGGGTACCTGTTGCTGCGCGGGCTTTCCACGCTGCCGCTGCGCGTCAACGCCGCGTCGGCGACCGCCTCGACGCTGGCTTCACGGCTCGCGGACCACCCGTCGGTGACGGCCGTCCACTACCCGCGCCTCGGCGGGCCGCTGGTGGCCTTCGAGGTCGAAGGCGACCCGCACGCCCTGATCGGCGCGGTCCGGCTGATCACGCCGGCCGTCAGCCTCGGCAGCGTCGACACGCTGATCCAGCACCCGGGGTCGATCAGCCACCGGATCGTCGACGCCGGCGACCGCCACGACGCGGGCGTGTCCGACCAGCTGATCCGGCTCTCCGCCGGGCTCGAGGACGTCGAGGACCTTTGGGCCGACCTCGAGCAGGCGCTGAAGGCCCTTTAGCCGCAGCAGCCGCCGCCACAGCAGCCACCGCCGCCACCGGCCGGGACCGCGGGTCCGCTCGCGGCCCCGGTCAAGGCGACCGTGGTGAGCAGCTTGACGGTGTCGCGGTGGCCCTCCGGGCAGGCCGCCGGCGCACTGGATTCGCTCATCGGGCGCAGGAGTTCGAACGTCTCGGTGCACTCGCGGCAGCGGTAGGCGTAGGTCGGCATGCCGCGATTATCGCCGGACGGCCGGGTGGATGGGAAGCTGGGCGCGTGCTGCCGCCTTCACTCGCCGATGTCCCGCACCTCGGCCAGGTCGTCCCCTCCCTCCTCGCCGCGCTGGGCGTGCCGGGGTGCGCGAACACGCTGACACTGCCGGAGGCGCGCAGTGCCGGCGTGCTGCTCGTCGACGGGCTGGGCTGGGAGCTCCTCGCCGAGCACGCCGCGGACGCGCCGGTGCTGACCGAGCTGGCCCGCGAGTCGCTGCGCGTGGGCTTCCCGGCCACGACGGCCGCCGGCGTGGCGGCGATCGGGACCGGGCTCGCGTCCGGGGAGCACGGCATGGTCGGCTACACGTTCGAAATGCCCGGCACGGGCGTGCTGAACGCGTTGCGCTGGTGCAGCCACGAAGACGGCAGCGACCTGCGAGGCGCCCTCCCGCCCCGCGAGGTCCAGCCGCTGCAGACGACGTTCGAGCGCGCCACCGCGGCGGGCATCGACGCCGCGGTGGTGTCTTCCGCCAAGTTCCGCGACACGGCCCTGACCCTGGCCACCCAGGGCGGCGCGCGCTACGCCGGGGTGCACGCGCTCGGCGACCTCGCCGCGCGGACGTTGTCGGTGCTCGAAGGCCGGGCGTTCTGCTACGCCTACCACAGCGAACTCGACCTGCTCGGGCACGTCTACGGCCCAGGTTCGGCCGCGTGGCGGATGCAGCTGCGGCAGGTCGACCGGCTCGTCGAGTCCCTTGTGGACGGTCTGCCCGCCGGCGCGCTGCTCGCGGTGGTGGCCGACCACGGGATGGTCACCATCGAGGACAAGCTCGACCTCGAAGACGTCCCCGAGCTGCTCTCGGGGGTCCGGACGTTCGGCGGTGAGGTGCGGGCCCGGCACGTGTACACCGAGCCGGGCGCGGCCGCGGACGTCCTGGCGGCCTGGCGTTCCGTGCTCGGCGACCGCGCGTGGGTGCGCTCGCGGGAGGAGGCCGTCGCCGAGGGGTGGTTCGGGCCTGCCGTCAGCGACCGGGTGCGGCCGCGCATCGGCGACGTCGTCGCCGCGGCCCGGGGGCGGTTCGGGATGGTGCGCGGGCTCGCCGAGGCCGTGGAGACGTCCCTGGTCGGGCAGCACGGCTCGCTCACGACCGCCGAACAGCTCGTGCCGCTGGCGCTCGCCCAGGGGTGACCGCGGGAACTTTCCCGGCCGGAGCACCGACCTGTCCACTGCGTACCCGAGTGACGGGAGTGGGCGGAATGAGCGGGCTGGACGGGATCGGCGTCGTCGGGGCCGGGGGTGAGGGCCGGGCCGTCTCGGCGTACCTCGCCTCGCGGGGGTTGCCCGTGCACCTCTGCACGCGGGATCTCGGGGCCGTGGCGGAGATCGCGCGTCGCCGGGAGATCGTCGCGCACGGGGTGCTCGACGGACGCTTCCCGCTGCGGGAGGTGACCGCGGATCCGGCGTCGCTGGCCGGGCGGGCCGTGGTGCTGGTGGCCACCGTGACCACCGCCTACCCGGAGGTCGCCGTCCGGCTCGCGCCGCACCTGCGCCCGGGCCAGGTGGTGGTGCTGTTCTCCGGAAAGCTGTGCGGGAGCGTCGAATTCGCGCACGCGCTCGCCGCCGCCGGGGCCCCGGCGGTCGACGTCGTCGAGACCGACGCGCTGTTCGCCGCGCGGCCGTCCGGGACCGGTGGCGTGACCGTGCTCGGCACCAAGGGCTGGAACCTGATCTCCGGCAGCGACCCGGCCGCCGTCGGACGGCACGCCGGGCTGCTGCGCGAGTGGTTCCCGATGCTGGAGGTCGCGGGCAACCCGGTCGAGCGCGGCCTGCACGACTTCGGCGCGGTCGCGCACGTGCCGATCGCGCTGGCCAACCTCGGTACCATCGACCGCGCCGAGGAGTTGCTCTTCTACGTCGAAGGCGTCTCCCACCGCACGGTCGCGTTGCTGGAGCGCACCGAAGCCGAGTTCGCCGCCGTCGCGCGGGCGTACGACGCCCGGTTGCTGCCCATGACCGAGGTCCTCGACCGCTACTACGGCTGCCCGGCCACGACGCTGCTCGACGCGTTGCGGACCGTGGAGCCGTACCGGACCATCGCCGCGCCGACCAGCCTCGACCACCGGTTCCTGACCGAGGACATCCGCTCGACGCTCGTGCCGCTGCAGGCCCTCGCGCGGGGTGCCGGGGTCGCCACGCCGATGGTCGACGCCGCGATCACGATCATGTCCGTGCTCGGGGGCGAGGACTTCCGCCGGACCGGCCGGACGCTGGCCCGTCTCGGCTGGGAAGGGCTCGGCCATGACGGGATCCTGCGCCGGCTGCGGGCGGGCGACCGGGTGGCAGGCCGCGCGGCCTGAGCCTCGACGGGCATCACGCGTGCTGGGACGGGCATCACTCGTGTCCAGGGAGGCATCACGTGTGATTGGGGAGGCATCACGCGTGATTGGAGGGGCGACACGCGGGGTGCGACGCTGTGGTGCGGGGCGGTTACGGTTTGGGCGTGCCTCGACGTAATCGTCCCGGCCGCCGTGGGGATGGCGGGCCGCCCGAACGCGACCTCGGCGCCGCGACCGGCTGGGCGCGGGCCGAGTCCGGGAGCGACGGGGACTGGCTCGTGCGGACCGTGCCGGGCTCGCAGGCCGGCAAGGTCTACCGCTGCCCCGGCTGCGACCACGAGATCCGGCCGGGCACGCCGCACGTCGTCGTCTGGCCCGCCGACGAGACCGGGTCCGTCGCCGACCGGCGGCACTGGCACCGCGCCTGCTGGGAGGCCAGGGCCCGCCGCCGGCCCAGCCGCCGCTGGTGAAGGTTCACTCTGGAGTTGTCAAAGATCGCCCGGCTCAGCGCCGGTAGTGCCGCGAGAACGCGCCGTCGTACTCCTCCTCCGTGTACTCGGTGAAGCCGAGCCGCTCGGCCACCCGCAGCGACGGCTTGTTCGCGACGCTGATGCTCGCCAGCACCGGCAGCGCCGGCAGGTCCCGGGCGCACCACGCCAGGATCGCCAGCCCCGCTTCGACCGCGTACCCCTTGCCCCACGCCGACGGCCGGAACCGGTAGCCGAGGTTGAGCACCTTCTCGCCGTGGAACTCCCGCACCCGCACGCCGCACATGCCGATCACCTCGCTGCCGCCGCGTTCGAGCACCGCGGGGTAGCCGAAGCCGTGCTCGGCCCAGTGCGCCAGCCACTCCGAGAACATCTCCGACGCGCGCCGGACGTCGGGCGGGTCGGGGTGGAAGCGGTTGGTGCGCGGGTCGGTGTGGATGTCGACCATCGCCTGCCGGTCCGCCTCGCGGGGCGGACGCAGCAGGAGCCGGTCGGTTTCGATGTCGGTGAACACGTCGGCGAAGCTAGCGCGGGGGTCCGACAAAATGGCCCGCATGACCGAACTGCCGCTGGTCCTCCTCCACGCCTTTCCCCTGGACGCCCGCATGTGGAACGCGGTGCGCGAACCCCTGTCTTCACACCTTCGGGTGATCACGCCGGACCAGCGCGGGCTCGGCCGCTCGCCGCTGCCGGAGTCCGACCGCGAGCCGAGCCTCGAGGACGCCGCGCGCGACGTCGTCGCCCTGCTCGACCGCCTGGACCTGGACCGCGTCGTGCTCGGCGGCTGCTCGATGGGCGGCTACCTCGCGATGGCCGTCCTGCGGCTGGCGCCGGAGCGGGTCGGCGGGCTCGTGCTCGTCGACACCAAGGCCACGCCCGACACCCCCGAGGCCGCGCAGAGCCGGCTGGACGTCGCGAAGCGCGTCGACGAAGAGGGCATCACCGGCTGGCTCGCCGAGGCGAACCTGCCGAACCTGCTGGCCGAAGGGACCCGTTCGGACCGTCCTGACGTCGTCGAGACGGTCCGGGAAATCATCGAGTCGCAGCCGCCCGCCGGGATTTCGTGGACGGCGCTGGCGCTGCGGACCCGGCCGGACTCCCTCGACCTCCTGCGCGACGCGAAGGTCCCGGCCCTGGTCATCGTCGGCGAAGAAGACCCGATCACCCCGGTGGCGGCGGCGAGCGAGATGGTCGAGGCACTGGACGGCGCGACGCTCGTGGTGCTCCCCGGCGTCGGCCACCTGACCCCGCTGGAGGACCCGGCGGGCGTCGTCGAAGCGATTCTCTCCTGGTACCCCGCGACTCACGAGAAGTAGGCGGCGAGCGCCGACCGGGCGCCGGGGAGCCGGTGCGGGAACCGGATGGCGATGACGTGCTGCCACACGACCGAGTACAGCTCCCGTAGCCGCGTACATACGCGAAGGGACTCTTCGTCCACTTCGCCCGGGTACGCGGCGAGGTGCTCGGGGCCCCCTTGCCGGGCGAGGATCGCGAGGTCCCAGGCCAGCGGGCCGCACCAGGTGTCCTCGAAGTCCAGCCAGCACGGCCCGGCGAGGGTGGCGATCAGGTTGCCGGGGTGCGCGTCGCCGTGCAGCGGCTGCACGGCGACGCCGGGCAGCAGCGCGCCGAGCCGGGCCGCCTCGGCGCGCAGGCGGGGGTCGAGGGGGTGGCGGTCGAAGATGCGCTCGAGGTCGTCGAGCGGGCCGCGGCGGGGCAGTTCGCCCGGGTACTCCCGCAACGCCGCGTGCACTTCGGCGAGTGAGCGCGCGACGGCGTCCGGTGCGTACCGGTGGTCCGGATCGTGCGGGGTGTGGTGCCAGAGAGTGACCGGCAGACCTTCGGCGAAATGCGGTCCGGCCGGGGGATCCGTGGTGGGTGAGACGACGCGCACACCACGTTCCGTGAGAAACCCCGACACGGCCAGATCGCGTTCCTGCCAGGCCGCGCCGGGCCGGGCGAGCCGGATCGTCGCGGGCACCCGCGCGACCAGCGGACCCAGCCTCACCAGCACGTTCGAGCGCTCGTGGAGCACCTCGGGCTCGTGACCGGGCAGGCCCAGCCGGGCGGCCACGGTCCGTGCCGCACGCACCGCGGTCCGCGTGTATTCGTCGGTCACGGCCCGATCTTGCCAGCCGGTGCGCGCGACTGTCGGTAGCGAGGGCTACGATCCCCAGTGAGCCGTCGGACCGGGTGTTCCCGACCCCGGCGGCCGGACGATGACCACCACAAGGTTTCAGTGTTGGAGGCAGGAGTGACGGCCGTAGCCCCCAAGCCGATCGCGACGCGCCCGTATCCCGCGCGCGAGTCGGTCAAGGGTTCGTACCTGCTGCGGTTGTTCCGCACGACGGACCACAAGCAGATCGGGATCATGTACCTGGTCACGTCGTTCGCCTTTTTCATGGCGGGCGGCGCGATGGCCATGCTCATCCGCACCGAGCTGGCGCGGCCCGGGCAGCAGTTCCTGTCGCAGGAGCAGTACAACCAGCTGTTCACCATGCACGGCACGGTGATGCTGCTGCTGTACGCGACCCCGATCCTCTTCGGCTTCGCGAACTTCGTGCTCCCGCTGCAGATCGGCTCGCCGGACGTCGCGTTCCCGCGGTTGAACGCGTTCTCGTACTGGCTGTACCTCTTCGGCGGCCTGATCGTGCTGTCCGGCTTCCTGACCCCGGGTGGCGCCGCCGACTTCGGCTGGTTCGCCTACACCCCGCTGTCGGACGCGATCCACTCGCCGGGCGTCGGCGCGGACCTGTGGATCTCCGGCCTGGTGGTCTCCGGTCTCGGCACCATCCTCGGCGCGGTCAACATGGTCACCACGGTGGTCTGCCTGCGCGCGCCGGGCATGACGATGTACCGGATGCCGATCTTCACCTGGAACATCCTGGTGACGTCGATCCTGATCCTGCTCGCCTTCCCGATCCTGACCGCGGCCCTGATGGGCCTGCTGGCGGACCGGCACCTCGGGGCGCACGTGTTCGACCCCGAAAACGGCGGGGTGATCCTCTGGCAGCACCTGTTCTGGTTCTTCGGTCACCCAGAGGTGTACATCGTCGCGCTACCGTTCTTCGGCATCGTCTCGGAGATCTTCCCGGTCTTCAGCCGCAAGCCGCTGTTCGGCTACAAGAGCCTGGTCTGGGCGACGCTGGCGATCGCGGCCCTGTCGGTCGCGGTGTGGGCGCACCACATGTACGCCACCGGCGCCGTGCTGCTGCCGTTCTTCTCCTTCATGACGTTCCTGATCGCCGTCCCGACCGGCATCAAGTTCTTCAACTGGATCGGCACGATGTGGAAGGGCCAGCTGTCCTTCGAGACGCCGATGATCTTCTCGATGGGCTTCATCGTCACGTTCCTCTTCGGCGGCCTGACCGGCATCATGCTGGCCGCGCCGGCGATCGACTTCCACGTGTCGGACAGCTACTTCGTCGTCGCGCACTTCCACTACGTGCTCTACGGCACGATCGTGTTCGCCACCTTCGCCGGCATCTACTTCTGGTTCCCGAAGATCACGGGCCGGATGATGGACGAGAAGCTCGGCAAGTGGCACTTCTGGACCACGTTCATCGGCTTCCACGGCACGTTCCTCGTCCAGCACTGGCTGGGTGCCGAGGGCATGCCGCGCCGGTACGCGGACTACCTGTCCAGTGACGGCTTCACGACGCTGAACACGATCTCCACGATCGGCGCGTACATCCTCGGCGCCTCGACGCTGCCGTTCATCTGGAACGTCTTCAAGAGCTACCGGTACGGCGAGATCGTCACGGTGGACGACCCGTGGGGCTACGGCAACTCGCTCGAGTGGGCGACGTCCTCGCCGCCGCCGCGGCACAACTTCACCGAGCTGCCCCGGATCCGCTCCGAGCGGCCCGCGTTCGAGCTGCACTACCCGCACATGATCGAGCGCATCCACAACGAAGGCGAGATCGGCTTCTTCGGGAAGCAGAAGGTCAACAGCCACGCGACCCCGTCGCAGCTGCTCACCGAAGCGGTGATCCCGGGAGACCACTCCAAGGACAACGCGAGCGAGCAGGGCGACGACAAGTAGCACCTGATCGAGTGAGCGCGTGCCCGGCTTTTGTGAAGCCGGGCACGCGCTCTATTTATGTCCGAGGCCGGACCGGCAGACTGATCGTGCAGCGTTGCCGAACGAGGGATGACCAGTGACCCAGACCCCCGTCCTGATCACGACGACCGGCCCCGACAAGCCGGGTGTCTCGTCCGTGCTGTTCGCCGTGCTGACCCGCCACGACGTCGACGTGCTCGACGTCGAGCAGGTCGTCATCCGCGGGCAGCTCGTGCTGGGCGTGCTCGCCGGGGTGTACCGCGACCCGGAGGGCCTGCAGGAGTACGTCGAGCAGGCGATGGCGTCCGTCGGCATGGAGGTCGAGGTCAAGATCGGCTCGGCCATCGGCGAGGACCCGTTCGCGCTGGGCCGCCGCGACTCGACGCACGTGCTGGTGGTGCTCGGCCGCCCGGTCACCGCGCGGGGCTTCTCGGAGGTCGCGCGCCGGCTGGCGTCGCTCGGCGCCAACATCGACGCGATCCGCAGCGTCGCCGACTACCCCGTGACCGGGCTGGAGCTGTACGTCTCGGTCGACCGGGACACCCCCGAGGCCGACGCCGCGCTGCGGTCGGAACTGGCCGACGCGGCCGTCGAGGTCGGCGTCGACATCGCCGTCGAACGGGCCGGGATCACGCGCCGCGCGAAGCGGCTGGTCGTCTTCGACGTCGACTCGACGCTCATCCAGGGCGAGGTCATCGAGATGCTGGGCGCGCACGCCGGCGTCGAGCCGGAGATCCGCGAGATCACCGAGGCGGCCATGCGCGGCGAGCTGAACTTCAGCGAGTCGCTGGAGCGGCGCGTCGCGCTGCTGGAGGGCCTGCCCGCGACGGCCATCGACGAGGTCGCCGCGACGATCGAGCTGACCCCGGGCGCCCGCACGACGATCCGCACGCTCAAGCGGATGGGCTTCAAGACCGGCGTGGTGTCCGGCGGGTTCACACAGGTCATCGGCGGCCTGGTGGAGGAGCTCGGCCTCGACTTCGCGGCGGCGAACGAGCTGGAGATCGTCGACGGCAAGCTCACCGGCCGGGTCGTCGGCGAGGTCGTCGACCGTGCGGGCAAGGCGAAGGTGCTTCGCCGCTTCGCCGGCGAGTACGACATCCCGCTGGAGCAGTGCGTCGCGGTCGGCGACGGCGCCAACGACATCGACATGCTCTCGGCGGCGGGCATGGGCGTCGCGTTCAACGCCAAGCCCGCGCTGCGCGAGGTGGCCGACACCGCGCTTTCGCACCCGTACCTCGACGCCGTGCTGTTCGTGCTCGGCCTGACCCGCGGCGAGGTCGAGGCCGCCGACGCCGCCGACGGGCTCGAGCTGATGCGTCCGTGAGCAGCGTTCTCGACCCCCTGGGCGCCCGCTACGCCTACTGGCTGGGGCTCCCGGCCGAAGACACGTCGGACACCTCCGACGAGCTTCCCGGGGAAGTCCGGGCGATGCCGGTGATCCTGCGCATCGAACGGGCCGACCCACCCGGCCGCACGCCCCTGCTGGAGGCCGCGGCGGCTGCCGCGCTGGCCGTCTGCCTCGACGAGCGCGCCGAGCCCGGCGGCGAGTGGGCCGAGCCGATGCACGCGTGGCTCGACAACCGGATCCGCAAGGTCGCGCGGCGGGCGCGGGGCGCGCACTGGGCGGCCGTCCAGGACCTGCCGGGCATCACCGTGGAGATCGACGGCGCCGAGGCGCGCGCCCTCGTGCCGGGCTTGGTCGCCGAGGCGCCCAAGGAGGTCTCGCGGCTACAGATCTCGGGCAGCGAGCTGCCGCCGGACGAGCCGGGGCCGCCGCCGGAAGGCGTTCCGCTGCTCCTGCTGAACCCGCACGTGCCGATGACCGTCGGCAAGGCGGCCGCGCAGGTCGGGCACGCCACGATGATCCTCGCCGCGCTGCTGGACGACGGGCAGCGCGCGGCGTGGGCGGAGCGGGGCTACCGGACCGCCGTGCGCACGGCTAGCGAGGCGCGGTGGAAGGAACTACACCCGGGCGACGACCCGGAGGGCGCGTGGCGGCGCGACGGCGTCGTCGCCGTGCGGGACGCCGGGTTCACCGAAGTCGACCCCGGCACCCTCACGGTTCTTGCCCAGTGGGAGCCGGAACAACCGGCTTCCTGACCCGGTTGGAGCGGGCATGGGACTCGAAGTTCAGCGCGAAGGCCGGCATGCGTTCGTCGGGCGCAACGAGCGGGGCGCGGAGGTGCGGCTGGGCCGCACCGGCGCCGAAGGGGCGTTCTCGCCCGCCGAGCTGCTGCAGATCGCGGCCGCGGGCTGCAGCGCGGTGACGGCCGAAGAGCTGATCACCCGGCGGGTGGGCGAAGACGCGAAGTTCCGCGTCACCGTCACGGCGGATCGTCGTGAGGGTGCTTCGGAGCTGGACGCCGTGCACGTCGCTTTCGACGTCGACGTGTCGACTTTGGCGGCGGATCAGCGGGAAGCGCTGGCCGGTGCCGTGGATCGGGCCATCGAGCGGCTGTGCACGGTGAGCCGGACGCTCAAGAAGGGGATTCCGGTGACGGAGGAGTTCCCGGCCTAGCGTCGGGAGCAACTGGGATCAGGGTGTCCCACTCCTCGGCGAGCTTCTCCCGCTGGTCTTGGCCGAGGAACGGCACTACGGCGCCGCAGGACCGGCAGACGCGGCTCTCGCGCACGAAGAAGGTCGGACGCGGCTCGAGGAAGCCCGGCCGCTTGAAGCGGACGCGCAGGTAACCTTCCGTCGGGTCGAGTTCGCCCAGTGGGCTCAGCGCGTCTTCCGCGCCGCAGACCGGACAGCGCACCTCAGTTCGTCGTCGATTCCCAGACGACGTAGGCCTGGTCGGCGTCCGTCGTCATGGCTTCGATGAACTTCTCGTTGTCGAAGCCCGGCAGGGACTGCAGGCGCTCGATCAGCGCGTCGGCCGCCGGGTCGCCGCTCGGGACCGCCGTGCCCTTGCCGTCCGTGCCCACCAGCATGAAGAAGACGTCTTCGTTCCAGGGGCCGTCGGGGATGACTCTGACCATCACCGACGACAGTTCGGACCACGTGACGGCCTCTTCGCTGCCGTCCGCGAGCCGCCGCCGCACGCCTGTGTCGTCGACACTGACGGTCCGGGACTGTGCGCTGGACGAATCCTGGGTCAACCGGTGCTCCCTTGCTGCGTGGGTGGGTTCACCGTACCCGGCGACGCCGTGGACCGCGTCACGCGGGCGCGGCTGCGTCCAGGCGCCGCAGGGCGTCGCGTGCCACCTTCGGGTCCATCGTCGGCCAGAACGGCGGCAGGGACGCGCGCAGGAAACCGCCGTAGCGGGCGTTCGCCAGCCGTGAATCCAGCACCGCCACCACGCCGCGGTCGGTGACCGACCGGTGCAGCCGGCCGGTGCCCTGCGCCAGCAGCAGCGCCGCGTGCGTGGCCGCCACGGTGAGGAACCCGTTGCCGCCGCGGGCTTCCACCGCGCGCTGGCGGGCCGAGGACACCGGGTCGTCCGGGCGCGGGAACGGGATCCGGTCGACCACCACGAGCTGCAGCGACGGCCCGGGGACGTCGACGCCCTGCCACAGCGACAGCGTGCCGAACAGGCACGTGCGGACGTCTTCGGAGAACTTCTGGACCAGCAGCGAGGTCGCGTCCTCGCCCTGGCACAGGATCGGGAAGTCGAGCCGTTCGCGCATCTCCTCGGCGGCCTGCTTGGCCGCCCGCATCGACGAGAACAGGCCCAGCGTGCGCCCGCCCGCGGCCTCGATCAGCTCGGCCAGTTCGTCCATTGTGGACGTCGCGAGGCCGTCGCGGCCCGGCGGCGGCAGGTGCTTGGCCAGGTAGAGGATGCCGTTGCGCTTGTGGTCGAACGGCGAGCCGACGTCGAGGCCGGTCCACTTCGGGCCCGACTCGTCCGACGGCGCCTCCTTCTCCGTCGCCGCGCCCGGCGCCTGCTCGACGCGGGCCGCGGCGGGCGGGAGCCCCCACTGGCGCGCCATGGTGTCGAACGTGCCGCCCAGGGTCAGCGTCGCCGACGTCAGGATCGTCGTGTGCTGGTTGAAGACGCGTTCGCGCAGCAGCCCGGCGACGCCGAGCGGCGCCACTTTCAACGCCGGCGGCCGCGGGTTCGACGCGTACTTGTCACCGGAGAGCCAGACGACGTCGCGCTGGTGCGCCTGGTCGTCGTCGAACGCCTCCAGCAGCCGGACCGCGGTGTCGTGCACCTCGTCGAGCAGGGAGCGCGCCAGCTTGCGCGCGGTGGCGCCCTCGACGTCCTCCTTGCGGTCCGAGCCCAGGGCCGTGATGCACGCGTGCGCGGCGTCGCGGACCGCCGGGATCGCGCCCTTCAGCGGCCGCGGCAGCTCGTCCAGCCGGCCCGCGGGCAGGTCGTCGACGATCAGCGCCAGCCCGTCGCCCGCTTCCAGCAGGCCGTCGGCGACGTCGGCGTCGATCAGCTTGCCGCAGCGGCGGGCCGCGGACGCGCACATCGCGCTCGTCAGCTCGCCGGTGGCGACCGAGGTGACGCGGTCGACGAGGTCGTGCGCCTCGTCGATGATCACGACGTCGTGGTCCGGCAGGACCTGGTAGCCCTGCAGGGCGTCGATGGCCAGCAGCGCGTGGTTGGTGATGATGACGTCGGCGCGGCCGGCCTCGGCGCGGGCGCGCTCGGCGAAGCAGTCGGTGCCGATCGGGCAGCGCGACGCGCCGAGACATTCCTTCGCCGTCACCGACACCTGGCGCCACGCCTGGTCGGAGACGCCGGGGACGAGCTCGTCGCGGTCGCCGGTTTCGGTGTCCGAGGCCCACTCCCGCAGCCGCGTGACCTCCTTGCCGAGGCGCGACACCGCGAACGGGTCGAAGAGCTGGGCGTCCTCCGGCTCGTCCGGCGCGCCGGAATCCAGGCGGTGCAAGCACATGTAGTTGCGACGGCCCTTGAGGATCGCGAAGGTCGGTTCACGGCCGAGAGGCTTCTTCAGCGCCTTCGCGAGGCGCGGGAGGTCGCGGTCGACGAGCTGGCGCTGCAGGGCGATCGTCGCCGTCGAGACGACGACCGTGGCCTCTTTCTCGACGGCGTGGCGGATCGCGGGCACGAGGTAGGCCAACGACTTGCCGGTGCCCGTGCCGGCCTGGACGGCGAGGTGCTCGCCGGTGCGGATGGCGCGGCCGACGGCCTGGGCCATCTCGACCTGCCCTGGGCGTTCGGCACCCCCGACGGACTCCACCGCGTGGGTGAGGAGTTCGAGGACGCCGGGGAAATCAGTTCGGGCGGGCACAGCGACACACATTAGCCGCCACCGCCGACAGGATCGGTGATCCGGCGCGAACGGGCCACTCGCGCCGGATCACCTGCGCCCCTGGCCGGGGGCTCCGCCACCCGGAGCCCCCGGCCCGATGAGAGCATCAGTCCTGCGTACGGCCCGAGACGAGCTTCCAAGTCAGCGGCAGCAGCCCGGCGGCCACGACGATCTTGATCGCGTCGCCGACCAGGAACGGCGTGACGCCCTTGGCGAACGCGGTCGGGAGGTCGAAGCCGGTCGACGCCATCAGCCACGGCACGCCGAACGCGTAGATCACGAGGTTGCCGAGCACCATGGTGCCCGCGGTGCGCACCGGCGTCCGGTCGCCGCCGCGGCCGGCGAGCGCGCCGACCAGCGCGCCGGCGAAGACGAACCCGACGATGTAGCCGGCACTGGCGCCGGACAGGCCCGCGGTGCCGTGCTGGAACCACGGCACGCCCGCGGCGCCGACGAGCAGGTACACGAGCATCGACGCGGCACCGCGCGACATGCCGAGCGACGCGCCGACGAGCAGCGCGGCGAACGTCTGGCCGGTCATCGGCACCGGGCTGCCCGGCACCGGGATGGTCAGCTGCGCGGCGGCGCCGGTGAGCACGGCACCGCCGGCGACCAGCGCGATGTCCCGGACGAGCGAGCCGGGGACGAGGTCGGCCAGCACGGGCCGCTTGCCGGCGATGGACAGCGAAGACACGAAACCTCCCTGGGTGAGCAGACGATCGAGGTTAACGCTCGTTACCCCGTCGAAAACCCCGGAAGTTGCCTTCCTCACCGGCCACTCGACCGGGTGGACCCGATCAGGGCCGGCGCCGGGCCTGCCGATGACGAAGTGGGTAACTACGAACTGTCACGGCGACCGTGGAGGACGCGGCATGCGAAACGCCAGGAAGAGGACATTCCGGTTGCTGGCGGTGACGACGCTGGCGGCACCGCTCCTGGGGGCCGCGGCGCCGGTGACGTCCACCGGATGGGCGTCTTCCGGCTCGGTGGACGTGACCATCGACAACGAGCACGTCGTCACCGGTGAACTGGCGAAATGCACGGCCGACGGGCCCTACAGCGCGCGGACGGCGGGCGGGGCGACCGGCGAGATCGCGAAGTTCGGCGTCGGCGAGAGCGGGTGCGGGCGCTCGGACGCCGTGGCGATCGCGGAAGCCTCCGGGCACCGGTTCGAAGCCACCGTGCTCAAGCGCTTCGGCGGTCCGGTGATCACCGTGCGCACTTTTTCGGCGAAGTGCGCCACGAGCGCGACCGGCAGCGGCGGCGAGGTCTCGATCGGGACGGTCGAGGGGATCACGGTGCCCGCGCAGATCCCGCCGAACGACCGGATCGTCATCCCCGGCGGCGCCGCGGGCACGGCGCTGGCGACGGTGGTCCTCAACGAAACCGTGACGCCCCAGCCGCCGGACGGCAGCCTCGTGACGCACGCCGTGCACATCGAGCTGTTCCCGCAGGGCGGCCCGGCGAGCGGCGACATCTACCTGGGCACGGCCGCCTGCGACCCGTTCGGCAAGAAATAGGCTCAGGCGGTGGCGAAGCGGGCGGCGGCCGCGACGAACTCGCCCGCCCGCGCCGCCAGGTCCGGGAGGCTGCCGCCCGAGGAGAGCGCGTCGCCCAGCAGCGGGGTCGCCGCCGCGACCGCGATCGCGCCCGAGCGCAGGTAGCCCTCGACGTCGGCGAGGTGGACGCCGCCGGTCGGGACCAGCGGAACGTCCGGCAGCGGGGCCCGCACCGCGCGCAGGTACGCCACCCCGCCGACGGCGGCGATCGGGAACACCTTCACCGCCGCGGCGCCGAGGCGCCAGGCCTGGTCGATCTCCGTGGGCGTCAGCGCGCCGCAGACCACCGGCGTGTCCAGCTCCGCCGCGCGCTCCAGCACCGCCGGGTTCACCGTCGGTGTGATCAGGTACGCCGCGCCGGCGTCGACCGCGATGTCCACATCGGACGCTTCGCGGACGCTGCCCGCGCCGATCAGCGCGTCGTCGCCGAGGGCCAGCCGCAGCGCCGTGATCGCCGCGGGCGCGCCCGGCGTCGTCAGCGTGGCTTCGAGCAGCCGGATGCCCGCCGCGTGCAGCACCATCGCGGCGTCGGCGAAGCGGGCCGAATCCGTCGCGCGCAGGATCGCGACCAGCCGGTGTTCGGCCAGTGCGGCCTGGAGGTCCTTCACGCGACGTGCGCCGTTCCGGTGTGCGCGACGCCCGCCTCGGCGAAGTCCCGCAAGGTGCTCTCGACCGACGCCTGGGCGATCCCGGCCGTGTGGTCGAGCAGGACCCGCACGCCGAACCCGGCGCGGGCCGCGTCCAGCGCCGTCGCCCGCACGCAGTAGTCCGTGGCGATGCCGACGACGTCGACGTCGGTCACGTCGTGTTCGCGCAGCCAGGACTCCAGGGACTGCCCGCCCCGGGAAGCGCCCTCGAAGCCCGAGTAGGCCGCGCTGTACTCGCCCTTGGAGAAGACCTCGACGATCGGGACGACGTCGAGAGCCGGGTGGAACGACGCCCCCGGCGTGCCCGCCACGCAGTGCGGTGGCCAGCTCTCCTTGAAGTCCGGGGTGTCGCTGAAGTGGGCGCCCGGGTCGATGTGGTGGTCACGGGTGGCCACCACGTGCGAGTAGCCGCCGGACGTGCTCAGCGCGGAGATCGTCGCCGCCGCCGCGGCACCCCCCGCGACGGCCAGCGAGCCGCCTTCGCAGAAGTCGTTCTGCACGTCCACCACGATCAGCGCGGTTCCCATGGTCGGACTCCTCCTAGAAGAACAGCGTCGGGATGGCCGGCTCGCCGTGCGAAAGCTTGAGGCCCTCCCACGGCAGGCTGACCAGGCCGCGGCGCAGCCGCTGCCTCGCGTCGTCGAGCGTAGGCAGGTCCGCCTCCGCGCGGCCAGCACGGATCAGCGGGATCTGCAGCGGCCGGTCACCGGCGTCCGGCTCGGGCGCCTGGCCCGCCGTGGTCCAGACGACCTCTTCGACCGCCGTGCCGGTGCCGCGGTGGCGCCGCAGCGCGGACTTCCGCCCGCCGCGCGACTCCTTGTGGGCGCTGCGCTTGGCGACCGGCTTGCCGTCCACCTCGACCAGCTTGTAGACCATCCCGGCGGTCGGCGCGCCGGACCCGGTGACCACCGATGTCCCGACGCCGTACGCGTCCACGGGCTCCGCGCGCAGCGCCGCGATGGCGTGCTCGTCCAGGTCGCCGGACACGACGATCCGGGTGTCCTTGGCACCGAGGGAGTCCAGCTGCTCGCGGGCGCGGCGGGCGAGCGGGCCGACGTCGCCGGAGTCGATCCGGATCGCGCCGAGCTCGGGCCCGGCGACGCGGACGGCGGTTTCGATGCCGGCGGTGATGTCGTAGGTGTCGACCAGCAGCGTCGTGTCCGGGCCCATCTTCTCGACCTGGGCGCGGAAGGCCGCCTCCTCGCTGTCGTGCAGCAGCATGAAGGCGTGCGCGACGGTGCCGCGGGTCGGGATGCCGTAGCGGCGGCCGGCCTCGAGGTTGGACGTCGTCGCGAAGCCGGCCAGGTAGGCGGCGCGCGCGGCCGCGACGGCGGCGTACTCGTGCGTGCGGCGCCCGCCCATCTCGATGATCGGCCGGCCGTGCGCGGCGCCCGACATCCGGGCCGCGGCGGACGCGATCGCGCTGTCGTGGTTGAGGATCGACAGCACCAGCGTCTCCAGCAGCACGCACTCGGCGAACGAGCCGGAGACGGTGAGGATCGGCGAGCCCGGGAAGTACAGCTCGCCCTCGGCGTAGCCGTCGACGTCGCCCGAGAACTCGTAGTCGGCCAGCCAGGACAGCGTCGCGTCGTCGACGACCGCGGTGGCCTCCAGCTGCGCCAGTTCGGCGTCGGTGAAGCGGAAGTCCGCGATCGCGTCGAGCACCCGGGCGGTGCCCGCGACGACGCCGTAGCGCCGCCCGTCCGGCAGGCGCCGGGCGAACACCTCGAACACGCAGGGCCGCGCGTGCGTCCCGTCGGCGAGCGCGCTGCCCAGCATGGTCAGCTCGTAGTGGTCGGTGAGCAGCGCAGTGCTGGCCGTGGCCGGCTCCGGTGAACCCATGGGGTCAGCCTATTCACCCACATGGCCGGACCTGGCGCGGCGTACCCCGTCACGGCCGTGACACCATGGGGTGCATGTCCTTGCCTGTCGCAGCCGAGCAGACACAGGTCGAGCCGGCCGGTGCCGAGGTCGCCGAGTCGGACACACCCTGGCGGACCGTGGTCTGGAACGACCCGGTCAACCTCATGTCGTACGTGACGTACGTCTTCCAGAAGCTCTTCGGGTACGGCCGCGACCAGGCCACCAAGCTCATGCTGGACGTGCACCACAAGGGCAAGGCGATCGTCTCGTCCGGCACCAAGGAGAAGGTGGAGACGGACGTGGCGAAACTCCACGCGGCGGGCCTCTGGGCCACCATGGAGCAGACCTCGTGAACGGTTGGCGGCGCAAGGGCGCGGTGATCCACGCCGGCTTCGAGCAGCAGGAAGCCGCGGTGCTGCGCGGACTGGTCAGCCAGCTCGAGGACATGCTCACCGCGCGCGCCGAAGAGGCGCCGCAGGACGAGCTCGCCGAGCTGACCGGCATCCGGACCGGGCCCACCGAGTCCCCGGACGACCCGGTGCTTTCCCGGCTGCTGCCGGACTTCCACAAGCTCGACCCGGACAACCCGACGCGCGACGACCTGGACTCGGCCGCGGCGATGCGCTCGCTGCACGAGCCGGAGCTGCTGGACATCAAGGTCGGCGTGGCCAAGATCGTGCTCGACACGCTGCCGCGCGACGGCGGGCACGTCCGCCTGACCGAAGAGCAGGCCGACGCTTGGCTCGGCGCGCTCAACGACGTCCGGCTGGCGCTCGGCACCGCGCTCGACGTCACCGAGGACATGCCCGACGAGCTGCCCGAGGACGACCCGCGGGCGCCGCACCTGGGCGTCTACCACTGGCTGACCTGGGTGCAGGAGACGCTGATCCAGGCGCTGACGGGATGATCACCGACGTCCCCGGCGTCCTGGTCGGGCACCACGAGCGGGTGGGCGACGGCTGGGCGACCGGGACGACGGTGGTCCTGGTGCCCGAGGGGGCGGTCGGCGCGGTCGACCAGCGCGGCGGCGCGCCCGGCACGCGCGAGACGAACCTGCTGGAGCCGGAGAACCTGGTGCAGCGGGTCAACGCCGTCTGCCTGTCGGGCGGCTCGGCGTACGGGCTCGCCGCGGCCGACGGCGTGATGAAGTGGCTGTCCGAGCGCAACCTGGGCTTTCCGGTCGGCACGCAGCCGCACGAGGTCGTGCCGATCGTGCCGGCGGCGGTGCTGTTCGACCTGCCGCGGAGTGACTGGGGCAACCGGCCCGACGCGTCTTTCGGCTATGCGGCCTGCGAAGCGGCTTCGGAGTCTTTCGCGCAGGGCACGGCCGGGGCGGGCGCGGGGGCGGCCGTCGGCTCGCTCAAGGGCGGGATCGGGTCCGCGAGCGAGGTCGTCGGCGAGTACACGGTCGGCGCGATCGCGGCGGTCAACGCGGCGGGCGAGGCCGTGGACCTGACGACCGGGCGCGCGTACGCGGCCGACCACGGCGACTTCGGCGTGACCTGGCCTTCGCGGCCCGCGGACCTGCCGTCCCGCGCCACGGACCTCAACACGACGATCGGCGTGGTCGCGGTCGACGCGGCCCTGTCGAAGGCCGAGGCGCGCCGCATCGCGGTCGCGGCGCAGGACGGGCTGGCGCGGGCCGTGCGCCCGGCGCACACGATGTTCGACGGCGACACGGTCTTCGCGCTGGCCACCGGTGCGCGCGAGCTGCCGGAGGCGAGCGGCCCGTTCGGCCCGGCGGCGCGCGCGGCCGGACTGGACGCCCTGTGCTCGGCGGCGGCGCGGGTGTTCGCGCGGGCGATGGTGCACGGCCTGCTGGCCGCGACCGCCGCGGGCGGGGTGCCGGCCTACCGCGACGTCTGGCCGGAGGCTTTCGGCCAGCGGGCGGGCGGCATCGGCATGTCGTGATTGCCCTGGTGAGCGCAATATCTCATCATCTGGACAGCTTGTGTCCACCACCTAAGATGTCGGTGTGCTCCGGATCCGCCGTGAACTCGTCGACGAGATCGTCGCCCACGCCCGCCGTGACCACCCCGACGAGGCGTGCGGGGTGATCGCCGGGCCCGAAGGCAGCGACTCGCCCGAGCGGTTCATCCCCATGCTGAACGCCGCCCGGTCGCCGACGTTCTACGAGTTCGACTCCGGTGACCTGCTGAAGCTCTACCGCGAGATGGACGCGAACGACGAGGTGCCCGTGGTGATCTACCACTCGCACACGGCGACCGAGGCCTACCCGTCGCGGACCGACGCGAACATCGCGGCCGAGCCGGACGCGCACTACGTGCTCGTCTCCACCCGCGACCCCGAAGTGCACGAGTTCCGGTCGTACCGGATCGTGGACGCCGAGATCACCGAGGAGCCGGTCGAGATCGTCGACTGAGTCCCGTCGGAACAAACCGCGCGCCGAAGGCGTCTGCGTCTAGGAAACCACCGGAGGTAAGAACCCATGGCCGTGACCGTCTCCATCCCGACGATCCTGCGCACCCACACCGGCGGCGAGAAGTCCGTCGAGGCGAAGGGCGCGACCGTCCTCGAGGTCATCGACGACGTCGAGTCCCGGCACGCCGGCCTCAAGGCGCGCCTGGTGAAGGAGGAGAAGCTGCACCGCTTCATCAACGTCTACGTCAACGACGAGGACGTGCGCTTCGCCGGCGGACTCGAGGCCGAGGTCAAGGACGGCGACACCCTGACCATCCTGCCCGCCGTGGCCGGTGGCTGATCGATGGCTCGCTTCGAGTCCCTGCTCGACGCGCTCGGCGGCACCCCGCTGGTCGGGCTGCCCCGGCTCTCGCCCACGCACGACGTGCGCCTCTGGGCGAAGCTGGAGGACCGCAACCCGACCGGCTCGATCAAGGACCGCCCCGCGCTGGCCATGATCGAAGCCGCCGAGCGCGACGGCAAGCTGCGGCGCGGCTCCACGATCCTGGAGCCGACGTCCGGCAACACCGGCATCTCGCTGGCCATGGCCGCCAAGCTCAAGGGCTACGGGCTGGTCTGCGTCATGCCGGAGAACACCTCGACCGAGCGCAAGCAGCTGCTGCAGGCGTACGGCGCGCGGATCGTCTTCTCCCCGGCCGCGGGCGGCTCGAACGAGGCCGTCCGGCGGGCGAAGGAGCTGGCCGAGGCGAACCCCGAGTGGGTCATGCTCTACCAGTACGGCAACCCGGCCAACGCCGACGCGCACTACCGCGGCACCGGGCCCGAGCTGCTCAAGGACCTGCCGACGCTGACGCACTTCGTCGGCGGCCTCGGCACCACCGGCACGCTGGTCGGCGTCGGGCGGTACCTGCACGAGGCGAAGCCGGACGTCCAGGTCATCGCGGCCGAACCGCGCTACGGCGAGCTGGTGTACGGCCTGCGCAACCTCGACGAGGGGTTCGTCCCGGAGCTGTACGACGCGTCGGTGCTCAACGGCCGGTACTCGGTCGGCGCGTACGACGCGCTGCGGCGCACGCGTGAGCTGCTGGAGCACGAAGGCATCTTCGCGGGCATCTCGACGGGCGCGGTGCTGCACGCGGCGTTGGCCGTCGCCGAGAAGGCCGCCGCTCGAGGCGAACCGGCGGACGTGGCGTTCGTCGTCGCCGACGCCGGGTGGAAGTACCTCTCGACCGGGGCCTACGCGGGGTCGCTCGACGAGGCCGCCGAGCGGCTCGACGGGCAGCTCTGGGCCTGAGCCACCCGGCCTTCCGCAGCACCGGCCCTTTTCGAACGGCCGACGTGCGCAACGGGGCATCACACGTGATCAGGAGGGCATCACGCGTGATTGAGCGGGCATCACGCCGATGCCCGCCGGATCACGCGTGATGCCTCTTCAGTCACGGGTGATGCCTCTTCGACCACGCCCGGCGAAAGCCGGGCGCGGTTCGGGCATGCTGAACGGCATGAAGGTCATCGGGCTGCTCGGCGGGATGAGCTGGGAATCTTCGCTGGAGTACTACCGGCTCGTCAACGAACGGGTGAAAGCCGTGCTCGGCGGGTTCCACTCGGCACGGACGGTGCTCTACTCCGTCGACTTCGCCGCGATCGAGGCCATGCAGGCCGAAGACCGCTGGGCCGACGCCGGCGCCGAGCTGAACCGCGCCGCCCGCGCCTTGGAAGCGGCCGGGGCCGACTTCGTCGTGCTCTGCACCAACACCATGCACAAGGTCGCCGACGAGCTGACCGACGGCCTCGGCATCCCGCTGCTGCACCTCGCCGACGCGACCGCCGCCGCCATCAAGGCCGCCGGGGTCCGCCGGGTCGGGCTGCTGGGCACCGGGTTCACCATGGGTCAGCCGTTCTACCGCGACCGGCTCGCCGCGCACGGCCTCGACGTGCTCGTGCCGGGCGCCGAAGACCGCGACCTCGTGCACCGCGTCATCTACGACGAGCTGGTGCTCGGCGTCGTCGAGGACACCTCGCGGCAGGCCTACCGCGAGGTGATCGCCCGGCTGGTCGAGGCGGGTGCCGAAGGCGTGATCTACGGGTGCACCGAGATCGAGCTGCTCGTCGGCCCGGAGGACTCGCCCGTGCCGACGTTCCCCACGACGCGCCTGCACGCCGAAGCCGCCGTCGACCACGCCCTGGGCAAGGCGCCACTGCCACCGGGCCCGGTCACACGCTGATCACCGGCCCTCCCGCGTGGGTCTCGTGCTGCGCCACGACCTTGCGCCACAGCCGCTCGCGCTCGTCGGCCGTGAACAGGTCCGGGGTGATGCCGAAGACGTCCCCCGCGGCCGACCACCAGCCGTCCGGGGACTCGACGAGCTCCTTCGCGCCGTGGCGGTTCAGGGTCAGCGCCCGCAGGGTGTCGACGCCCGTCGCGTCCCGCCGTTGCAGCACGCACACCCGGACGAACCCGGACTCCGGCGCGCTCGACAGCCAGGCGTGCTTCGCCGCGAAGTCGCTCATCTCCGCTTCGCCGGGTGCGAAGTCGAAGCCGGCGAAGCTGCCCGACGGGTCGTGGTCGAACCGCCAGCCGCCGGGCGCCACCCCCGACGGCCGGAGCCGGTAGGTGTGCGGGCCCTGCGTGTACGCGCCTTCCCGGAGGGGGAGCGGCTCGTGGATGCCGTCGCCCAGCCCGGCGTCGACCAGCCAGCTCGCCGACGGGTCTTCGGGCAGCCCGGTGACGGTCAGGGCCAGGTGGTTCCGGTCGATGTTCGGCGCGTCGGCCGCGCTGCCCTGCACCCCGCCGAGGTGGCGCGTGACCCGGTAGCCGAGTGCGTGCAGCAGCTCCGAAAACGCGCCGTTCAGGTGGTAGCAGTACCCGCCGCGGCCGCGCAGGATCCGCGCGAGCGAGGCCGACGGCTCCAGCGGTGTCGGGCGCTCGAGCTGGACCTCCAGCGCCTCGTACGGCACGCGCTCGACGTGCGCCGCGTGCAGCCGCCGAAGGGCGTCGAGACCGGGCGGCTCGGCGCCGAGGCCGAGCCGCCCGAGGTATCCGGTGACGTCGAAGTTCCCCATGCCACAGACGCTAGCGGCGACCACCGACAAAAACCCCGGATCAGGGAATTCACCCGAGGCGGACCCGCTGATCGCGACGTAGCGTCGAGGACGTGAGCACTTTGCCCGTGAACCCGGCCCCGGAAACCGATGCGGCCAAGCGCGTGCTGCCGCCGAGACCGCGGGCGGCCGCCATCGTCGCGCTCTCGTTCACCCTGCTGCTCTACCTGGTCGAGCTGGCGGACGTGATCCTGCCCGGCGACCTCGACCAGGGCGGCATCCATTCGCGGGAGCTGTCGGGGCTCGACGGGGTGCTGTTCGCGCCGCTGCTGCACACGGGCTGGTCGCACCTGTTCGCGAACACCGTGCCGGTGCTGCTGTTCTCCTTCCTCGCCATGGCCGCCGGGATCGGCCGGTTCGCCCTGGTCACGGCCATCATCTGGGTGGTGTCCGGGCTCGGGGTCTGGCTGATCGGGCCGGCGAACACGGTCACCGTCGGCGCCTCCGGACTGGCCTTCGGCTGGCTCGCCTACCTGCTGGTGCGCGGCATCTTCAACCGCGCGGCCGGGCAGATCCTGGTCGCGGTGGTGCTGCTCGGCGTGTGGAGCGGCATGCTGGCCGGGCTGCTGCCGGGCAACCCCGGCGTTTCCTGGCAGGGGCACGTCTTCGGCGCGCTGGCCGGTGTCCTCGCGGCGTGGCTGACCAGCCGCACGGGCAAGTCGCGGAAACCGGTGCCCGCGGCCCCGGGTAACCTCGACGGGTGACGTCTT
The DNA here is from genome assembly GCF_053602455.1 of Amycolatopsis sp. NPDC004378. Taxonomy (NCBI): domain Bacteria; kingdom Bacillati; phylum Actinomycetota; class Actinomycetes; order Pseudonocardiales; family Pseudonocardiaceae; genus Amycolatopsis; species Amycolatopsis sp. NPDC004378. The sequence continues at coordinate 139,687 of NZ_JBSGDR010000001.1, read as the reverse complement.
CGCCCGCTGATGCCCCGATCGGCGTGTTCGATTCCGGCGTCGGCGGGCTGACCGTCGCGAGGGCGCTGCTCGAGCAACTGCCCGCCGAACAGCTCCGCTACGTCGGCGACACGGCGCGCAACCCGTACGGCCCGCTCCCGATCGCCACCGCCCGCCGCTACGCGCTCGAGGCTCTCGACGAGATCGTCGAGAGCGGCGTGAAGGCTCTCGTCATCGCGTGCAACACGGCGTCCGCGGCCTGCCTGCGCGACGCGCGGGAGCGCTACGACGTGCCGGTGATCGAGGTCGTCCTGCCCGCCGCGCGCCGCGCCGTCGTGGCCACGCACTCCGGCCGGGTCGGCGTGATCGGCACCGAGGGCACCGTGCGGTCGCGCGCCTACGAGGACGCGTTCGCCGCGGCGCCGGGGATCACGCTCACCAGCGTCGCCTGCCCGCGGTTCGTCGACTTCGTCGAGCGTGGCATCACGACCGGGCGGCAGGTCCTCGGACTCGCGCAGGGCTACCTGGAGCCGCTGCTCGACGCCGAGGTCGACACGCTCGTGCTCGGCTGCACGCACTACCCGCTGCTGCAGGGCGTGCTCCAGATCGTGATGGGCCAGGAGGTCACCCTGGTTTCGAGCGCGGAGGAGACGGCCAAGGACGTCGTCCGGGTGCTCACCGAGCGGGATCTGCTGTCGGCCCGGCAGGAGCCGCCGCGGCACGAGTTCCTCGCCACCGGCTCGGCCGAGCCGTTCACCCGGCTGGCGGCGCGGTTCATGGGGTTCGCCCCGGGTGTCCTCGCTCCCACCACCGCGTGATCGGCGCGCCGGGCGCTTAGGGTGTCGAAGTGCGACTGACCATCCTCGGGTGCTCCGGCAGCATCCCCGGGCCGAACACCGCCGCGTCCGGCTACCTGGTCGAGGCCGAGGGCTTCCTGCTCGGTCTCGAGCTCGGCAACGGCACGCTGGCGCAGTTGCAGGCCGTGGCCGACCCGTTCGACCTGGACGCGCTGGTGCTCACGCACCTGCACCCGGACCACTGCGCCGACGTCAGCGCGCTCACCGTCCTGCGGCGCTACCACCCGGCGCCGCCGTACCCGGCGCGTCCGCGCCTGCTGCCGCTGTACGCGCCGCACGACGCGCCCCTGCGGCTGGCGAACGCGTACGCGCCCAACGAGACCGAGCGGGCCACCACGGACCTCACCGACGTCTACGACTTCCACCCGCTGCGGGCCGAGCCGTTCCGGATCGGGCCGTTCGACGTCGTCGCGGTCGAGGTCGACCACCCGACCCCGGCGTACGGCCTGCGCATCGCCTACGGCGGCCGGATCCTGGCGTTCACCGGCGACACCGGGCCGTGCCGGGCGCTGAACGAGCTCGCCGACGGCGTCGACCTGCTGCTCGCGGAGGCGTCCTGGACGGACTCGGCGGAGCGCCCGGCCGGGGTGCACCTGTCGGGGAAGCAGGCGGGCGAGCTGGCGCGCGACGCCGGTGTCGGCCGGCTGCTGCTCACGCACATCGCGCCGTGGACCGACGCCGGCGCGGTTCTCGCCGAGGCTTCCGCCGAGTTCCCGGGGGCCGAGGTCGTCAAGCAGGGCGCCGTCTACGACGTGTGAGCGGCGCAGCACCAGCCAGCCGGCCAGGCCGAGCGGCAGGACCAGCCAGCAGGACAGCAGCCGGTAGGCGAGCACGGCGGCGGCCGCGGCCGGGTGCGCGGCGCCCGCCGAAACGAGGCCGGCGAGCAGGCTCGCTTCGATCACGCCGATGCCGCCGGGCGTGAGCGGGATCTGCCGGACCACCTGCACGGTGAGGTAGACGCCGGCGAGCTGCGCGACGGTGAGGGGCAGGTCGAACGCGCGAGCCGCGGCGGACAGGCAGAGCAGGTCGGTGAGCCAGTTCGCGGCGGCCGCGGCGAGGGCGAGCGTCCAGTGCCGCGGGGCGACGTCGCGGGCCGTCGCGAGGGCGTCGAACAGCGGCGCCGCGCGTCCCTTGTGGACCTTCGGCGGCCGCGCGGGACGGCGCACCACCAACCAGGCGACGAGCCCGGTCGCGACCAGGGCGCCCACGGCGGGGCCGACGCCGAGGCGCAGCAGCCCGCCGGTGCCGTACAGGAGTGCCAGCCCGGCGAAGGACAGCAAGCCGGAGAGCACCATGACCGACGTCGCGGCGGCGCGGTCGGCGCCGCCCGCGCGGAACTGGCGGAAGGCGTAGGCGGCCGACACCGCCGAGCCCGCGGGGAGGCTGATCGAGAGGGCGGAGCGGCTGTAGGACAGCGCGAGCGCGCGGTGCCGGGGCAGCCGGACGCCGAACGCGATGAGCAGGCGGCGTTGCTGCCGGGCGAACATCGCCATCGAGGCGAACTCGGCGGCCGCGCCGGCGACCAGCCACCGGGCGTCGGCCGTGCGCAGGGCGGCGAGGACGTCGGCGGGAGCGGGCAGCTTGTCGCGCAGCGTCAGGACGGCGATCGCGCCCACGGCCGCGGTACCCAGCGCCTTCAGCGCCCACCCGATCCCATTCATCATGTGATGAATTTTGCGCCCGGCGCGGCCCGGAAGTCAACGTGTGATGAATTGCACGGGGCCCGACGCGGTGCGAGGGCCGGGTGCGGGCGGTCCTAGAGTGCTCCCGTGGCTCGAAAAGATGGCAGGAACGACGACCAGCTCCGGGACATCAAGATCACCCGGGGGTTCCAGCAGTGGCCGGCGGGGTCCGTGCTGATCGAATTCGGCAACACGCGGGTGCTGTGCGCGGCGAGCGTCACCGAAGGCGTGCCGCGCTGGCGGGCCGGGTCCGGCCTCGGCTGGGTGACCGCCGAATACGCGATGCTGCCGTCCGCGACCAACACCCGCGGTGACCGCGAGTCGGTCAAGGGCCGGATCGGCGGTCGCACGCACGAGATCTCACGGCTGATCGGGCGTTCGCTGCGTGCCTGCATCGACCTGGCGGCGCTGGGCGAGAACACGATCGTCATCGACTGCGACGTCATCCAGGCCGACGGCGGCACCCGCACGGCCGCGGTGACCGGCGGCTACGTCGCGCTGGCCGACGCGATCACGTGGCTGGGCGCGGCGAACCGGCTCAACGACCCGCAGCCGCTGTCGTCGTCGGTGGCCGCGGTGAGCGTCGGCGTGGTCGACGGCCGCGTGCGGCTCGACCTGCCGTACGAGGAGGACTCGCGCGCCGAGGTCGACATGAACGTGGTGGCCACGGACGCGGGCACGCTGATCGAGGTCCAGGGCACCGGCGAGGGCGCGACCTTCGCCCGGTCCACTTTGGACACCATGCTGGACATGGCCCTGGCGGGCTGCGAAGAGCTGACCCGGCTGCAGAACGAGGCCCTGGCGCTGCCGTACCCCGGCGAGCTGCCGGAGCCGCGTCCGGACAAGAAGAAGGGCTCGAAGTGACGGAGCTGCTTCTGGCCACGCGCAACGCGAAGAAGCTGGGCGAGCTGCGGCGCATTCTCGACGCCGAAGGGATTTCCGGCATCGAGGTGCTCGGCCTCGCCGACGTCCCGCCGTTCCCGGAGGAGCCCGAGACGGCGCCGGACTTCGAGGGCAACGCGGTCGCCAAGGCCCGGGACGCCGTCGCGGCCACGGGTCTTCCGGCGATCGCCGACGACTCGGGCATCGCGGTCGACGCGTTGAACGGCATGCCGGGCGTGCTGTCGGCCCGCTGGTCGGGCAAGCACGGCGACGACGAGGCGAACCTGGACCTCGTGCTCGCCCAGCTCGGCGACGTGCCGGACGAGCGGCGCGGGGCGCAGTTCGTCTGCGCGGCCGCGTTGGTCCTGGCTTCCGGCGAGGAGACCGTGGTCCGCGGCGAGTGGCGCGGATCCCTGGTGCGCGAGCGGCGGGGCACGAACGGCTTCGGGTACGACCCGATCTTCGTCCCGGACGGCGAGTCGCGGACGTCGGCGGAGATGGAGCCGTCCGAAAAGGACGCCCAGTCCCACCGGGGCCTGGCGTTGCGGGCCCTGCTCCCGGCGCTGCGGGAACTCGCCGAAGGCTGAAGCTCAAGTCTGCGGAGGCCACATTGAGGAGATGTGACCTCCGCGGCTTGCTGCGTGCTGGGACCGTGCGCGGTGGGCGAGTGGTCAGCCGGTGATCAGGAAGCCAGGCCGAGGTCGCGGGTCAGCTTCGCCACGTGGCCGCTCGCGCGGACGTTGTAGAAGGCGTGGGCGATCTTGCCCTCCGGGTCGACCACGAACGTCGAGCGGATGACGCCCATGTAGGTCTTGCCGTAGTTCTTCTTCTCGCCGTACACGCCCCACTCGTTCAGGACGGTCTTCTCCGGGTCGCCCAGCAGCGGGAAGGTCAGCTTCTCGTTCGCAACGAACTTCGCGAGCTTCGCCTGCTTGTCCGGCGAGATGCCGATGACCTGGTAGCCGGCGTCGTTGAGCTCCGAGAGGTTGTCGCGGAAGTCGCAGGCCTGCTTGGTGCAGCCCGGCGTGCTCGCGGCCGGGTAGAAGTACACGACCACGGACTGGCCGCGGAAGTCGCGCAGGGAGACGTCCTTGCCCTCGCTGTCGGGCAGGGTGAAGTCGGGGGCGTCGTCACCCGGGGAGAGTCGCTCGGTCATGCTCCGAGCCTAACGTCAGGCGGGCCCGCAATAGGTGGCGACAGCGGCATCTGCAGCACTCTGGCGGATCTGCAGCCGCAGCTGGGTCGGCTCCTGCGGCACCGCGAAGGCCAGCGTGACGTGCACCGAGCGGCCCGGCAGGACGTCCTTGCCCGCGTCCGCGATGCCCGTGAAGCCCTGGGTGGTGTCCGCGACCTGCTTGACCGGCGCGCCCGCCGTGGTGGCCGTCACGGTGAGACCCGAGAGCTTGTACGTCGTCGCGCCGTCGTTCGTCAGCTCGACGTCGAAGGCCGCGCCGCGCGGGCTGTGCGGGTACGCCGAAGCACTGGGCGTGAAGGACTTGGGCGAGCCGACCGAGATGGTGACCCCGCTGGCGAACCGGTGGTCCGCGCCGAACTTGAGGTCGTTGCCCGCCTGCGCCGCGCTGGCGCCCGCCTGGCCACCGCCCGCGCCGAGCGCGGCGGTGCCGTCCTGAGCCGCGGGGACCCCGCACGCCACCGCCAGGGAAAGCAGTCCTGTGGTGAACATGATCTTGCACGTGCGCGCGAGCGCCATCGCGGGTACTCCAGTCGGCGGGTCGGGGGTGCCGTTCGGCATCGGGGGCGTGCCGGGCGAACCCGCTCCACTCTGGCCGTGATCCCGCTCGGTTACGAGGCGCCACCGGGGGTTGTCGCGCACCTGGTGCCGCCCCGTGGCCAATCCGTGACCGGAACGGCACGGGTGGTGACAATCACCACCGACATGCCACTTAAACCGCGAGCGCGAACAGCAGGATGAAGATCGCCACCCCGGCCACCCAGGAGGCCATCAGCCAGCCGAAATCCCGGACCGGATCAACGGCGCGGCTCTCCTCGCCGGGCACGTACACGCCGCGTTCCTCGAACCAGTCGGCCCACCGGGCGAACCAGCTCAACGGGTTGCGCGACGACATCCTCCACCTCCGGGCACCGGCTTCCCCGTCACAGTACGGGTTCGGCCGCGCACACCGGAAGCCGCGTGCCAGTGACTGTCGGTGACCCGAGAGTCCACGGCCGAGTGAAGCCCGGCGGCGGTGGTGTAGAAGCTCAGACGACTCCGTTGCGCTGCAGGATCGAGACCGCGCGGACGGTCGCGTAGCCGCGCCATTCGAGCTCCGCCGCGGGCGAGTAGCTCGCGAAGTCGACCCGCCAGCCGCCGTCGTCCTGCTGCTCGTCCGCCAGGCGCCGCAGCTCCGCGTCGATCACCTCGGCCTTGAACAGCGCGCGGGCCGGACGGTCCGGCAGGGGCGCGAAGTCCAGTGCGCGCAACGTTTCGCCTTCGGAGCCGCCGGCTACGGGGACCAGTCCTTCGGGTGAGACGTACGGCGCCAGCCGGTCCAGGAGTTCGGCCGCCTCCGGGTGGAAGTCGTGGGCCGCGTCCACCATGCCGACCGCGAACGACAGCTCGATCGCGTGCGGCGCCTCGGCGATGGCGCGGATTTCGCGGAAGCAGTACTGCGTCGCCGCCGCGAGCCACGGGTGTTCCCGCACTGCCTGGTCGTGGCGGGCGACGCGCAAGGCGACGCCGGCCGCGAACGCCGTGCTCTGCAGCGTGGCCCGCTCCGGGTCGGCTTGGGCCCAGAAGGGCGCGCACCCCGCCGGGTCCGCCACCGGCAGGGCGAACGGCAGCCCGCCGTCCGGGGTGGAGACGGACGCGAGCCAGTCGCACAGGGGCGCGGAGTGCGGGGAGGTGCCGATTTCTTCGAACACTTCGAAGGCGTGGAGGGCTCCGCCGGGCTGGCTCTCGGGCGCCCGCAGGTCGGGCTCGAGGCCCCAGCCGTAGCCCCCGTCGGGATTGCGGTAACCGTCGACGGCGGCCAGTACGGCGTCGGCGGTCGTTTCGCCGCGGAGCAACTCGAAGCGGCGTCGGTCGAGGAGCCGGGCGTGCGTCGCCATGAAGGACGCTGCCGCGGAAAGGTTCACAGCCATGCGGTCAGCCTCGCACTGGCGAGCGCGGCGGTCTTGAACGGATCGGACCTCGGGCCGCCGGGGTCGCAGGTGGCTGCGCGGGTTGGTCGGACTCGGGCGGTCCCGACCGGATCGGACCTCAAGGCAGCCGCGGTCCCGGAGCGGCCGCCGCGCGGAGGCGGGCCGCGTCCTGGCCCGGTGGGGCTCCGAACAGGCGGCGGTACTCGCGGTTGAACTGGGAGGGGCTGTCGTAGCCGACCAGGTGGCCCACGCCCGCGATGTCCGCCGCGCCGGCCAGGAGCAGCGAACGGGCTTCCTGCAGGCGGATGCGCTTCTGGAACTGCAGCGGGCTCAGGGCCGTCACCCCGCGGAAGTGCCGGTGGAACGCCGACGGGCTCATCCCGGTCAGCTTGGCGAGCTCTTCGATCCGCATCGGCTCCGCGTAGTTCTCGCGGATCCAGCGGATCGCGCGCCCGACGTGCGCGAGGCCGCTGTCGGCCAGGCCGATCTGGCGGACCAGGTCACCGTGCGGGCCGGTCAGCAGGCGCCACAGGATTTCGCGCTCGACCAGCGGGGCCAGCACCGGCGCGTCCGCCGGGTGGTCGAGCAGCCGGAGCAGCCGGACGGCCGCGTCGAGCAGCTCCGGACCGGCGTCGCCGGTCGCGATCGGCGACGCCGGTGGCGTGCGCGACCAGCGGCCGGGCGGGGTTTCGAGCAGCAGCGGGGCGATGGCCGCCGGGCGCAGCGCGAGGCCCATGCCCAGGGCCGGCGTCTCCGGCGTCGCACCGAGGAAATGGCCGGTCACCGGCAGGTCCGTGCTGACCAGCAGGTACTGCCCGGCCCGGTACTCGTGGACCTGCTCGCCGAGCAGGAGCCGCTTGCCGCCCTGGGCCAGCACGACCAGCAGCGGCTCGGTCAGCGAATAGTCCGGTTCGCTGGTGTCCACTTCGGACAGCAGCAGGCCCGGGATCGGGGTGCGCAGGTCGGCGCGCGCGTGGGCGGCGACGAGGTCGCGAAGCTCGGTCAGCACCTCTCAAGAGAAGCACCACGACGCGCCTCAGGCAACCATGATTGCGCGGATCGTGCAAGAACTGACGTCGATCAGTCTACCGTTGAGCTGGGTGGATGCGGTTCTCTGGTGTTGGTCAAAACGACACCAGAGGAGCGGTTCATGACACTCGACCAGTACGTCACCCTCGGCCGGTCCGGGCTCCGCGTCAGCCCGTTCGCGCTCGGCGCGATGACCTTCGGCGAAGACCCGGGCGGCGCCGGCTGCAGCGTCGAGGAGTCCGAGAAGATCCTCGCGACCTACCTCGACCGAGGCGGCAACTTCGTCGACACGGCCAACTTCTACACCAACGGCCATTCGGAGAAGATCCTCGGCGACTTCTTCGCCGCGCAACCGGGCCGGCGCGACCACGTCGTGCTCGCGTCGAAGTTCTTCGGCAACATGTTCCCGGGCGACCCCAACGGCGGCGGCGCCGGCCGCGCGTCGATCATCGCCCAGCTCCACGAGTCCCTGCGGCGGCTGCGCACCGACCACCTCGACCTCTACTGGCTGCACAACTGGGACCGCCACACGCCGGTCGAGGAGACCATGCGGACCCTCGACGACCTGGTCCGGGCGGGCAAGATCCGCTACGTCGGCTTCTCGAACACCCCGGCGTGGGTCACCGCGCAGGCGCAGACGACGGCACTCCTGCGCGGCTGGACGCCGTTGATCGCGCTGCAGGTCGAGTACTCGCTGCTGGCGCGGACGGTCGAAGGCGAACTGGCGCCGTTCGCGCTCGACCAGGGCCTCGCGCTGACGCCGTGGAGCCCGCTCAAGAACGGCTTCCTGTCGGGCAAGTACCGGCGTGGCGCCGGGGTTTCCGACTCCGCCCGCGCGGCTTACGTCGGCGGCCCGACCGATGCCGAGTACGCGGTGATCGACGCCGTGGCGTCGGTCGCGGCCGAGCTGGGGACGACGTCGGCGACGGTGGCCCTGGCGTGGCTGCGGGCCCGGCGCGGAACGGTGGTCCCGATCGTCGGCGCGCGGCGGCTGGAACACCTGACCGGCAACCTCGCGGCCCTGGAGGTCACGCTCACGCCCGCGCAGCTCGCGGTGCTGGACGAGGTTTCCGCGCCCACGCTGGACTATCCGGCTCCGATGCACGGCGCCCAGCGCGCGATGCTGCAGTTCGCGGGCGCGACGGTCGACGGCGAACCGTCCACTGTGTACCCGCCGCTGCTGCGGAGCGACGTCCGCTACTGACCTTTCACGCGGGCGAGGACGTCGCCGAGGGCGTGGCGCACACGGGCGGGGTCGCGCACGGCCGTCCGGAACTGCTCGTTGATCCCGCCCGGAGTCTCGTGCTTGCGCGCCAGTTCGCCGAGGGTGCCCCGGTGCGCGGCCAAGGTGTGGCCGAGTTCGCCGAAGACGTGGGCGATGTAGGCGTTCGCGTCCTCGGGGGCGACGCCGTGCTCGGCCATCCAGCCCGCGATCGTGGCGAGCTGGTCGAGGTGCGCGGCGAAGGTGGCGGTGGCGGCGCTGAAGGTGGCGAGCGCCGTCTCGTCCGCGGGGACGACGACGTCGCCGACGGTTTCGAAGAGGGCCCTGGCGTCGGCGTCGTCCGGGTACATGGCGGTGCGGCTCGCGCGCCGGCTGGCCGTCGGCAGCGGGATGCACCGGACGACCCGCCCGGCCGGTGAAACCCAGTCGCGCACCTGGGTGACGGTGACGGCGGCGACCGCGCTCATTACGACGTGCTCCGGCCGGAAGACGAGCCCGGCCAGCACTTCCCGGACGACCTGCGGCCGCACGGCGAGGACGACCGTCGTGGCGCTGTCGAGCACCTCCTGGTTGCCGCCGCAGACCCGCACGTTCGGGAAGCGGGCGGCCAGATCGTGCGCGATGTCGTGGTTGCGCGGGGAAAGGACCACGGACGCCTCGGTGCCGAGGCCTTCGACGATGGCGGCGGTGAGTTCGCCGGTCCCCACGAATCCGTACGTCTGCATGGCGAACCCTAACCGCGGAACGTCCGGCGGTAGGTGTCCGGGGGCACGCCGACCGTGCGGTTGAAGTGGCGCCGCAGCGTCGCCGCCGTGCCCATGCCGACCGCCGCCGCGATCGTGTCCACACCGGAATCCGTGTGCTCCAGCAGTTCCTGCGCCCGGCGGATCCGCTGGGTCAGCAGCCATTGCAACGGCGTCGTGCCCGTCGCCGAGCGGAAGTGGCGGGTGAGGTGGCGGGTGCTCAGGTTCGCCTGCCGGGCCAGGTCCTCGACGGTCAGGGGCCGGTCGAGCCGTGCGGTGATCCACGGCAGCAGCGCGGCCAGCGGGTGGTCGTCGCGGGCGGGGACCGGCGTGGCGACGTACTGGGCCTGCCCGCCGGCCCGGTGCGGCGGCACGACGAGGCGGCGGGCCACCGCGTTGGCGGCCGCGGAGCCGTGGTCGGCGCGCACCAGGTGCAGGCACAGGTCCATCGCGGCGGCCTTGCCGGCCGAGGTCAGCACCCGGCCGTTGTCGACGTAGAGCACGTCGGGGTCCACGGTCACCCGCGGGTAGCGGGCGGCGAGGACGTCGGTGTGCGCCCAGTGGGTGGTCGCGCGCAGGCCGTCGAGCAGCCCGGCCGCGGCGAGCACGAACGCGCCCGTGCAGAGCGACGCGACCCGCGCGCCGCGTGCGTAGGCCGCCTGCACCGCCTCGACCAGGTCGGCCGGCGGGTCCGCGTCGACGTCCGCCCAGCCCGGCACGAGCACCGTGCCCGCACGGGCGAGCCGGTCGAGCCCGTCGTCCGGCTCGAGCAGGAACCGGCCGACGCGCACGGGCCCCGAGCCGCAGACGGCGAAGGCGTACCGCGGGTCGTCGCCGAACACCTCGGTGGCGATGGTCAGCTCGAACGACAGCATCCCGTCGGTGGCGGCCAGGGCGACGTCGTGCATGTCCGAAAGTGTACGCATCAAGGCGTTCCGGACACTGTCGCCGCGGCCGCACCGTCGTGAGGATGGCGGCATGACTTCGGTACTCGTGTACGGCGCCTACGGGCACACCGGCCGGTTCGTGGTGGGGGAACTGCGCGACCGCGGCTTCACCCCGGTCCTTTCCGGCCGCGACGCGGCCCAGCTCCCGAACGGCCGCCCGGCACCGGTCGACGACCCGGCCGCCCTCGACCGGGCCTTCGAAGGCGTGGCGGCGGTGATCAACTGCGCGGGCCCGTTCGCGGTGACGGCGCGTCCGCTGATCGAGGCCGCGGCCCGCGCGGGCGTCCCGTACGTCGACGTGGCGGCGGAGATCGAAGCCAACCTGGACACCTTCGAGCTGGCGGTGGACACGGTGGTGGTCCCGGCGATGGCGTTCTTCGGCGGCTTGGCGGACCTGCTGGCGACGACGGCCATGGGCGACTGGCCGGAGGCGGACGAGGTCCACGTCGCGTACGGCCTGAGCGGCTGGCAGCCGACGGCGGGAACGCTCTCCGCGGGCAGGGTGTCCCGGGCCCGCCGCGGCGGCAAGCGCATCCGCTACGCGGACGGCCGCTTGGAGTACCGCGACGACGCCCTGCGGACGCTGGACTGGCCGTTCCCGGAACCCCTGGGCACCCGCCGGGTGTTCGGGGAGTTCTCGATGGCGGACATCGTGACGATCCCCAGGCACCTGAAGGTCCCCACGGTCACGAGCTACATGACGCTCAACGCGGCCAACCAGCTGTCGACGGCCGCCCCGCGCACCGAGGCCGAAACGTTCGTGGTGGACGTCGTGGTGCGCGCGGGCAGCGAAGAACGCCGAATCGTCGCACGGGGCCAGGACATCTACGCGGTGAGCGCCCCACTGGCGGTGGAGGCGGCGGAGCGAATCCTGACCGGCCGGACGAAGACAAAAGGCGTGGCCCCGGCGGGAGAGATCTTCGACGCACCGGACTTCCTGCAAGCACTGGAGCCACACATCACGATCGCCCCAAGGTGACCAGACCGGACAAGGCAACCACGACGGTTCCAGGGGCGAAGCCGCCCGGGTGGGGTTCGGGGGCGAAGCCGCCGGTTGGGGGTTCGGGGGTGAAGCCCGCCGGGTGGGGGGTCTGGGGCGGAGCCGCCCGGGTGGGGGTTCGAGGGCGAAGCCCGCCGGGAAGGGGCTTGGAGGTGGAGCCGCCCGAGTAGGGGTTCGGGGGCGTAGCCCGCCGGGAGGGGGGGGCTGGGGGCGGAGCCGCCCGGTGGGGTCTGGGGGCGGAGCCGCCCGAGTGGGGGTCTGGGGGCGTAGCCCGCCGGGAGGGGGGCTGGGGGCGGAGCCGCCCGGTGGGGGTCTGGGGGCGGAGCCGCCCGAGTGGGGGTCTGGGGGCGGAGCCGCCCGGTGGGGGTCTGGGGGCGGAGCCGCCCGGTGGGGGTTCGGGGGCGAAGCCGCCCGAGTGGGGGTCTGGGGGCGAAGCCCGCCGGGTGGGGGTCCGGGGGCGAAGCCCGCCGGGAGGGGGTCCGGGGGCGAAGCCCGCCGGGCGGGGTCTGGGGGTTGCACCCCCAGAAGACACGACGAAGTGATCCGGCGAAGCGCGAAGCGCGGAGCAAAGGAGAAACGTGGGCCCGGAGAGATTCGAACTCTCACTGGCACGGACCTAAACCGTGTGCCTCTGCCAATTGGGCTACGGGCCCTCCAGTAGTGGGAAGCGTAGCGTGCGGCGTGGCCGGTGGGGCGGCGGTGGGGCGGTCGTCTAAGTTGGGGTGTGGAAGTCCCTGCGGCGAGGAGGACACGTGGCTCGCGATCCCGAGACGATCGAGCGTGAGATCGAGCAGGCCAGGACGGCCCTGGCGTCGACGCTCGATCAGCTGACCGTCAAGGCCGACCCGAAGAAGTTGGCGGAGTCGGCGAAGGACGGTGTGCGCGCCAAGCTGGAAGACCCGAAGGTGAAGTACCCGCTGATCGGTGCGGGTGTGCTCGTGCTGGTCCTGTTGGTGCGGAAGTTGCTCAAGTAGGGGTCAGGCGCGGGCTTGCTCGGCCTTTTTCTCGACGGTCTCGGGGGCCGGCTTGGGCTCCTCGACGGCTTTGGGGAGTTGTTTGCTCGGCGGCAGGGCCGGCTTCTTGTCGGCCGTGGCGTCCGGGGTCTTCTCGGTGGTCTGCTGCTTCGGGACGCTGCCGGGGGGCGGGATCTCGAGCGGGGGCAGTTTGGGGAGGGTCATCCGGGCTGTCATGTAGGCCTGGGTGAACTCGAACGCGCTGCCGTTGAGCAGGTGCACGACTGTGGTCTTGGTGTCGCCGGCGAGTTCCTCGACCAGCTGGTCGGCTCGGTCGCGGGCGGCGATGATGCCGGGTGCGCGGGCGGTCAGCTCCTTCTCCCGTCCGCTGACCGTGATCGCCCAGTCGGCGTCCTCCTGGACGTATGTCGCCGTGATCGCTTCCACCATCTGCCTCACGCCCCTCTCCCTCTTCAGCATGCTTTACACAACCGTGACGCCGCTACCGCGTTGTCATGACGCGGTGTCTGCGCCCCCTCTCGGCTGCGAAAAGTCCAGCACACTTTCTACCGTGTCTTCGATACCGTAGAGCAACTCTGTGTCACACGACACGACAGCGCTGAGTAACGACCGAATGGCCTAATGCACTTGCATTTTACCGTGCACGGTGCTGGAGGCCGCTCCACAGCACGTCCATGGCGTATTCGGTGGCGGTCTCGGGGCTCACTTCGTCGTGTCGCTCGCACCAGATCGCGAGGCGTTCGCACGCGCCGACCACGAATTCCGCGGCGGCTTCGGCGCGCAGTTCGTCGCCGCTGTCGAAGTGGCCGCTCATGAGGGCGGCGATGAGGTCGGTTTGCTGGCGCCGGGTTTCCTCGACCTCGTCGGCGGCCGGGGTGCCGATGAGGGCCATCTCGTGCCGGAGCAGGGACCAGGCCTGGCGTCGCTCGCGGATGAAGACGAAGAAGGCCAGGAGGCCGCGGCGCAGGGCGTCCTCGGCGGTGGCCGCGCCGACGGTCGCCTGCTCGGTGACCTCGCGCAGTATCGCGCGGGACTGTCGGATGCAGGCCAGGAGCAGGCCTTCCTTCGAGTTGAAGTACTCGTAGAGCATCGGTTTGGAGACGCCCACGAGCTCGGCGATCTCGTCCATGGACGCTGCCGCGTAGCCGCGCGCTGAGAAGACCTCTTCGGCGACCTCGATCATCTGTCGTTCGCGCTCGGCCCGGGGCATGCGCTTGCGCTTCGCGGTGGTCACGGGTCACACTCTACCGCTAGTAACCTACTCCGAGTAAGATGGACGACGGGTAACAGTAACCGGGAGGCGCGATGGGCAACCGCACGGAGACCGGGGTCGTCATCGTCGGGACCGGGTTCTCCGGTCTCGGCATGGCGATCCAGCTGCGCAAGGAGGGCCGCGACGACTTCGTCATCCTCGAGAAGGCGGACGACGTAGGCGGCACCTGGCGGGACAACAGCTACCCCGGGTGCGCCTGCGACATCCCGTCGCACATGTACTCCTTCTCCTTCGAGCAGAACCCGGGCTGGTCGCGGGCGTACTCGCCGCAGCCGGAGATCTGGCGGTACATGCGCGAGGTCGCCGACAAGTACGACCTGCGGAAGTTCGTCCGCTTCGGCCAGGAGATGACCGGCGCCCGCTGGGACGCCGAGGGGAACCGATGGCACGTCGCCACGAGGGGCGGCGACGAGTTCGTCGGAAACGCGCTGGTCGCCGGGGTCGGCGCGCTGCACCTGCCGATGATCCCGGAGCTGCCCGGGATCGAGAAGTTCGAAGGTCCGGCCTACCACTCCGCGCGGTGGCGCCACGACGTCGACCTGAAGGGCAAGAAGGTCGCCGTGATCGGCACCGGCGCCAGCGCGGTCCAGTTCGTGCCGAAGATCGCCCCGGACGTCGAAGACCTGACGCTGTTCCAGCGCACACCGCCGTGGATCATGCCGAAGGCCGACCACGAGATGTCCGGGCGGGCCCGCACGCTGTTCAAGGCGTTCCCGCCGGCCCAGCGCGCCTACCGCACCCTGCTGTACTGGATGCTCGAAGCGCGCGCGATCGGCTTCAACGGCCAGTCCTGGGTGATGAAGCTCGGGCAGCGGCTGGCCAAGCGCAACATCGACCGCGCGATCACCGACCCGGCGCTGCGGCGCAAGGTGACCCCGGACTACACCATGGGCTGCAAGCGCGTGCTCATCTCCAACGACTACTACCCGGCGCTGGCGCGGGACAACGTCGACGTCGTCACCGAGGGCGTGAAGGAGGTCCGGGAGCGCAGCGTCGTCGACGCGGCGGGCGTCGAGCACGAGGCCGACGTGATCGTCTACGGCACCGGCTTCCACGTCACCGACGCCTTCGACGACCTGGAGATCGTCGGCCGCGACGGGCGCAACCTCGGCAAGGAGTGGGCGACCGAGGGGATGCGGACGCACCTCGGGATCACCGTCGCCGGCTTCCCGAACCTGTTCTTCCTGCTCGGCCCGAACACCGGCCTCGGGCACAACTCGGTCGTCTTCATGATCGAGGCCCAGATCTCCTACGTCGCCGAGGCGCTGCGGCTGGCCCGCGGGAAGGCCATCGAGCCGAAGCCCGAGGTGCAGGAGCGGTTCAACGCCGCCATCCAGCGCAAGCTGGCGAAGGGCATCTGGACGCGCGGGGGCTGCAAGAGCTGGTACCTGGACGCCAAGGGCGTCAACCGGACGATCTGGCCCGGCTTCACCTGGCGCTACTGGCTCGACACGCGCAAGGTGCGCCGCGAGGACTTCCTGGTCGGCTGACGCTCGTGAGTGTTCAGGGCGGTGGGAACCGTCCTGAACACTCACGACCGCGGGGGATCAGCGGGAGGCGTACCGGCGCAGGTGGGCGATGAGGTCGACGGTCGGCAGGTCGCACAGCTCGGCCATGCGCTCCAGGGCCGGCAGGTCCAGGGCGACCTCGGCGGCGCCGTGCTCGCCGGCCTGGCGCAGCCGGTCGTCGGCCCAGCGGCGCAGCGGGAGCAGGTCGGCGGGGGCGTCGGCGACGAGCTTGCGCAGGTCGACGCGGACCCGGCCGGGCTCGTCGACGAACACGCGGCGGTGCACCTTGGCCAGCAGGTCCTGGGGGAGCTCGTCCATCGCGACGCACAGTTCGACCAGGCGCACGACGGAGCACTGTCTCGTGCCCAATTCGTAGGTGGCCAGCGTCTGCAGCGAAATCTCGCTCTGCAGGTGCTGGTTCAGCTCCTTGCGCGTCCACCCTCGGCTGCGCCGGAGCTTGCGGAGCTCGTCCCCGAGTATCCGCTGGTACTCCTCAGCGTCGATCAGCACATCAATGTCCCCTGCCGTGCTCTCCCGCGGCACCCGCACGGTGGTGACAAGTTTTCCCGTGCAGGTGCACCCTCACGGATATGTAAGTGCGCGGGAGCCCCGGCCTTACGCGATTCCGGGCATGTCTTTGATACCGATTGCGCGAGTTAGGCCGATCGGGTTAACGGCAGGTAGCTGAGAGTGCAAGTTGCATTTTGCAGCTTCATTGGAAACGCCGACGTTCCCGGTGAACGGGCTGGTAGGACGTCAGTTGACGCAGGGAACGCCTTCGGCGGTGATCGGCTTGTCTTCGTCGGCGGGCGGCGGTGCGGGGGCCTGTGAAGTCGGGCCCGCGGCCGCGCCGGAGCCGGCGCCCGCGTCGGAAGCCGTGCCCTCGTAGTCGGAGCCGAGGAAGACCATCACGTGCCCGGCCGCCACGCTCTTGTCCTCCTGGACCGTGGGCGAGCCGCCGAGCGCGTCAGCGACGGCCTGGCCCTTGTCCTTGGCGCCCTTGGGCACCCAGATCACCGTGGTCTTGCGCGCGGTCGCGTTCGCCGTGTCGCCGGAGGTGAAGCCCTTGCCTTCGAGGGTCTTGGCGACGCTCGCGGCCAGGCCCGTCTTGCCCGAGGCGTTGCGGACATCGACCGTGGTCGCCTTGTTCGCCGGGTCGGCCTGCGGGGCGGACGGCTGCGAAGGCTGGCCCTGCTGCGGTCCGGCGAGGCTCTGCACGAACTGCTTGATCTCGGCGGGGTCGACCTGGATGGCGGTGCCGTCCTCGGGCGTCTTGTACTCGACGTTCTTCACCGGGATGGTGCGGAACTCGAGCTGGCCGCCGGTCAGGCCCTTCATCTGCTGGGCGAACCCGAGGATGTCCCAGTTCTGGTTGAGCACGACCGACTTCTTGATGGCGTCGATCAGGTCGTTCAGCTTCGACGGGTTGGTGAGCGTGCCGGCCGAGAGCACCTTGCGGGCCATGCCCGCCATGAACACCTGCTGCCGGACGACCCGGTCGAGGTCGCCGTTGGGCAGGCCGTGGCGCTGCCGGACGAACTCGAGCGCCTCGACGCCGGAGATCGTGTGCTGGCCCTTGGTGAAGTTCGCCCCGGAGTACTCGTCCTTGACGTTGTTCTTCAGGCAGACGTCGACGCCGCCGATGGCCTTGGTGATGTCGCTGAAGCCGAGCAGGTTGACCGCGGCGTAGTTGTCGATGGTCGACCCGGTGAGCTTCTCGACCGTCTGGATCAGCTCCTTGGCCCCGGCCTGGTTGGCCTGGACGTCGAGGTCCTTGGGGTCGGTGACACCCTGTTTCTGCAGGTCCTTGCGGGCCTGCAGCATCGCCCGCGCGTACGCCGAGTTGATCTTGTGCCTGCCGAAGCCGGGGATGTCGACGTAGGAGTCGCGCGGCAGCGACATCGCGACGGCCTTGCTGCCGTCGTTCGGGATGTGCACGAAGATCAGCGAGTCCGTGTTGAGCTCGCCGTCGGACTCGCCGGCGCGCAGCTCGTCGAGCACCTCGCGCGGCAGCGGGTTGCCCTGCGCGTCGGTGCGGCTGTCGAGGCCGACGAGCAGGATGTCGCGGGCGCCGTCGGCGGGCTTGTCGCCCCCGCCGCCGTCGCTGATCACGTTCGCGTAGTTCAGGCCGTTGACCAGGCCCTGCATGGCGGCCCACGCGTACCCGGTCAGGCCCATCACCAGCAGCGACACGACGGCCAGCGCGATCTTCGCGCCGCGGAAGGAGTTGCGGCGGGCCCGCGGGGCCGGCCCGCGCGGCGGCGCCACGCGGCGCGCGTCCACCGGTTCACGGCGGGGCGCCGGGCGGCGCGGCGGTGGGGTGCGCCGGCCTGGCTCGTCCGTCCCGGGCCGGACAGGACGGCGGCCGCCTTGCCCATTCCGAGGCGGGTGATCCACGCGGGCTGCTCCTCACTGCTTCGATCGGTGGTCCTGGGGTTGGGACGCATGGTGCCCTCACCTGGTTGCCGTAGCGTTACACATCCCCCCGCGACTGTGGCACGCACCACCCATTTTCCCGCACCCGAGCCGGTCGCGCCTGGTCAGGACGCCGCGTTGGCGGGGCGGCGGGGAGTTGGGGCGTGCCGCTGCTGTGGGCGAGCGGGTGGGCTGGTCGTGCGTGGTCAGGGCGTCGCGTTGGCGGGGTGGTGGGGAGTTGGGGCGTGCCGCTGCTGTGGGCGAGCGGGTGGGCTGGTCGCGCCTGGTCAGGGCGTCGCGTTGGCGGGGCGGCGGGGAGTTGGGGCGTGCGGCTGCCGTGGGCGAGCGGGCGAGCCGGTCGCGCCTGGTCAGGACGTCGCGTTGGCGGGGCGGCGGGCCGGCAGCAGGGTGCCGGCGGTCGCGAGCAGTGCGAACCCGGCGGTCGCCGCGTGGAGGGTGACGCCGAGGAGTTCGGATGTGCCTCCGCCGTCGGCGGCGAACAGCAGGGAAGGCACGCAGGCCAGCGCCGTGGCCAGCCAGGTGCCGGTCGCCGCGCCCGCGCCGAGGCGGATCGTGTGCAGCAGGAACACCCCGAGCAGCAGGTGCACCAGGCTCTGGATCGGGTCGAGCCGCAGGCCCAGCAGGTCGGCGTCGGCGGCCACCACGCCGAAGCGGGTCAGCGCGAAGCCGAACACGCCGAGCGTCGCGTAACCGATGCCGAACCCGGCCGCGGCCCTGGTCAGCAGCACCGCCCGGCGGCCGGGGAGCTCGGCCGCCCGCGGCCGCCGCGCGCCGTGGCTGTGCCGCTCGAACCACCAGAACACGAGGGTGGCGGGCACCGCGAGCAGCCCGACGGCGACCAGCGTGCGCGGCCGGGCCAGCCAGCTCAGGCCGTCCGCGATCCGGCCGGGCAGGTGGACGACGGCCACGAGCAGCAGCATCCCGGCCAGGAACGCCAGGTAGAGGCTCATCGGCGCGCGCACCACGAACCGGCACGCGGCGGCGACGCCCGGCCGGTCGGCCAGGCGCGTCAGCGGGCCGGCCAGGAGCCCGAGCACCCCCAGCTGCACCAGGCCGAGCAGGAGCACGCCCCACGGCGGGGCCGAGAACGCCGCCGGGGCGCCCGGGCTGCCGAGCAGGACGGGTGGCCCGTCCCGCAGGACGCTCGCCACGACGAGGCCCGCCACCCCGGTCGCGGCGGCTGCGGCGAGCAGACGTCGTGACAGGCGGACACCGTCCGCGTGCGCGAAGGCGAGCTGCTGGGCGAGGAGCGCGAGGGCGAACGTCGCGGCGAAGCGGGGCAACGGCGAGCCGGTCGCGTCGGCGGCGAGCTCACCGCCGACGACCAGCGCGAGCAGTCCCGCGGCCGCGCTCACCGGCGCCCGGCGGTGCAGGGCCAGCAGCGGGGGCGCGCAGACGATCGTCAGCAGGTAGACCCCGAGCAGCCACAACGGGTGCAGCGCGATCCGCATGACGGTCGCGGTCGTGCCCGCCGGGATGCCGAGGAGTTCGAGCGCCAGCGGCGTCAGCAGCGCGACGACGGCGAAGATCAGCGCCGGGCGCAGCAGCGGGCTGGCGCGTTCGGCGAGGTAATGGCGGTAGCCGCCGCCCTCGGCCTGTTCCGTGCGCCAGCCGGCCGCGTTGGCGTGGCCGCCGGCGAAGAAGATCAGCGGAGCCAGCTGCGCGAGCCACGTCAGCGGCCACAGCGCCGTCTCGGCCGCCCCGGCCCAGTGCGCGAGGGCCGTGACCGACTCGCCGACGAGCAGGAGGACGACGCCGCCGGCGCCGAGCAGGGCCCACCGCGTGACCGACGGCGGGACGTCGGCGGGCACGGGCAGGCGGGGCTCGCGGCGGGCCTTCAGCCAGCCGCGCAGCCGGACGACCAGCAGCAGGCCGATCACGAGCACGCCGGCGACCATCGGGCCGATCGGGTCGCCGACCGGCGGGCCCCAGCGCTGGTGCCACGAGTTGAGGACCAGGCCGGCCGAGTACAGCGACGCGACGACCCGGCACGTGCCCGCCGAGCCCATCGGGTTGAGGTCGCACGCGTGGTGCATGTCGTGGGACAGCTGGTTGTCGAGGGCCTCGCGGACTTCCGGGCCGAGCGGGTGGCCCTTGCGGTCGGCGTAGCGCAGCAGGTCGTAGCCGAGGTCGTGGGACTTGCACGGCACGGCGTAGTCCCACTTCGTGTTGTCGTCGCCCCACGGGGTCGAGCAGCCGCCGTCGACGTGCACGGCGCGGACGGTGCCGTCGCGCGCGGTGAGGACGCCCGGGGTGACGCCGCTGAGGGCGGTGAAGTCCTTGGGCAGCAACGCGAGCGCGTCGGGCCGGGGGCCGGGGTGGACGAGCGCCTCGATGGCGTTCTGCGCGGCCAGGACGTCGCCGGTGGGCGGGCCCTGGTCCGGCGGGGCGGGCGGCCGCGAGGAGATCAGCCCGAACGCGAACACCACCAGCACGACCAGCAGCAGCCAGCCGGACGTCGACCAGGGTCGGCGGACACGAGGCGGCGCGGTCGGGGCGGGCATGGGTCCCAGAGTGCCAGTCCCGTCGCGGGGCCGACATGGGGACAACCCCCGCGGTTCACCGCGGCTTTCCCCTAAGCTGCCCGATCGGGTGGCGCCCGGGTCTGCCCCTTCTTACGTTCCGCGGCCGTCCGGCGCCCGCGACACTGGGCGCGGGGGCGCGGCGGACCAGGAGGGCGCGCAGTGGGCTCGACCGATCCCGGCGGCACGCGGCCCGCCGTACCCGTGGAGAGCACGGTGCGCGCCCTGCGCCGGCTCGCCCCCGGGGCGACGCTGCGTACACCCCGTTCCCCCGAACTGCGCCTGCTCGCCCGCGCGTTGCGCGAGTGCCGGCCCGGCGAGCTGGCGGGACGTCATCCCGGGCCGGTGCGGCGGGTGGTGCTGGCCGCGCAACTGCGGGCGTTGGACCGGGCGATGACGGGATTGTTCGGCTTGGAGGTGCGCTGCCCGGAGGCGGCACGGCTGGTCCGGGCGGCGAGGTTCAGCGGGACCGGGCGGGGAGGCGTCCCGCTGGCGCGGTTGCTGGCCGAGCCGGGCCTGCGCTCGGCGGCGCTGGGGTGGGCCGAGGTGACCGGGGCGCGGATCCTGGCCGCGGAGCTGCGCGGCGAACCGGCCGCGGTGGACGCCGAGGACGGGCGACGGGCGGCGGAGCTGACGGTGGCGGCGTTGCTGCCGCGCGCCGAGGTCGGTGACGGTGGGCGCGAGGTCCTGCTCCCGTGGGCGGGCGGACCTTGCTGTGGGTTGGCTGGGGGTGGTGGCTTGGCTGGTCGACCGGCCACGTGTTGCGGGTGGTCTGGGGATGGCGGCGGGGCTGGTCAGCCACCGCTGTGCCGCGGGTTGGCTGGGGGTGGTGGCTTGGCTGGTCGACCTTCGGCCTGTGGCGGGCAGGGTGACGGCGGGTTGTGCTGCGGAGGGGCTGGGGATGGCGGCCTTGCAGGTCGACCTTCGGCCCGCGGCGGGTGGGGTGACGGCGGCTTGGCCGGCCGGCCGGCCACGTGCTGCGGGTGGGCTGGTGCGCATCGGGCATGCGCCGGTTCGGTCGGCGCCGATCGTGGCGCGCGGCCAACCGCTGCGGGTGGTCGCAGTGCTTGCGGCTCGGGCGGTGGCTTCCTCGAGGTCCGCTCAGTCCGCGCCGGCGCTCGAGGGTTCCGGGTCGACATCCGGGCCGATCCGCCCGTCGATCTGGTGCGGGACGGCCTGGGCCTCACCCTGCGGGCCCTGTGGTGGAACGGCCTCGGGCGGGTCACCGACGACCTCGGGCACGAGTACCTCCTCCTGGCCAAGGACGCGGCCGGCACCGGGGTCGTGCGGCACTGGTGCCATCCGCGGCCGGCGCCGGGGGCCGCCGTGCTGCGGCTGGAGTCGGCCGGTTATCGCGGTGAACGGCTGCGGCTGGACTCCGCCGCGCGGGGGACGTCGGCCGAGGTGGTCGTGAAGCTCGCGCTCACGGTGCGGCTGGGGGCGTGAGCGGCGGACCCGGGGTGTCCGGGGCGAAGCAGACCTGGTCCCGGCCGTTCTCCTTCGCCAGGTAGACCGCCGCGTCCGCCGACTGCAGCAGGCGCTCCAGCGTGTCGCCGTGGCGGGGGTGCCTCGCGACGCCGATCGACGTCGTGCGGTCGGCGATCGTGGCCGGGTCGCCGCGTTTGTCCGTTGTCACGATATGCAACTTGGCAATGGCAACACGTATCCGCTCGGCGGCGTCCCAGGTGGCCTCTTCGTCGATGTCCGGGAGCAGAATGAGGAATTCCTCACCACCGAAACGGCCGACCAAGTCGCTCGGTCTCGTCACTTCGTCGAGGGTTTGCGCAACCGTCCGGAGCACGTCGTCGCCCGCCGGATGACCATAGGTGTCGTTAATCCACTTGAAGTGGTCGAGATCGACCATCAGCAGCGCCAGTTGATCACCCGATCGGGCGGTGCGATCGAGTGCGCGCTCGGCCGACTCCGACCAGCCGCGCATGTTGAGAATCCCGGTTTTCGGGTCCGTCCGGACGTCGTTCTGGAGCTGGTCGAGTTCCGCGAGGCGATTGAACACCACGGTGACCACGGCCATCACGGCCACCATCGGCGGCACGGCGGCGAGCAGGATCGCGGTCACCGCACCGAGGCCGATGGTGATCGCTTCGAGCATGTTGTCGGCCGCGCTGCCGAGCACGTTACGAACCGTGCGCCCGGCGGGGGATCCCAGCATCAGGACCCCGCCCACGTACGCGATCTGGATGGCTTCGTAGATGGCCCCGGTGACGACGATCGTGCCGAACTCGGTGAGGAAACCGCCCCAGTCCGGTGGGCCCAGCACGTGCGGGCCGAGCGCCACGTACGTCAGGTGCGCGAGCGTGCCGGCGAGGCCGTGCGTGATCGAGGAAAAGATGAAGTTGTGGGCCGGCCGGCGCGCGATGAACCAGTGCTGCAACCGGATCACGGCGATGACGAAAAGTATCAGCGGGACCGGCAGGATCATCGCGGCGGAAAACGTCCAGACGGCCGTGAGGTCGATCAGGACCGTTTTCGTCCGGTCGCGCCGCCGTTCTTCCTGGCGCTGCGTCAGCTGAATGTGAACGGTGGCCCCGGCGGCGAGAATGGCGAAATTGATCCAGTCGTTTCGCGACGGAATCGGCGAACGCGCGAAAGCGACGACGAGAATCGCGATCGCGACGGCTTCGGCCGTCAGCATGAAGGCGACCTGGGCCGGTCGGCGGCGCCACAGCGCCCAGTTGCGCGGCCGGTAGGCGTGGCGGATCCGGGCAGTCGCGAGCGGACCACTGGTAGTGGTCGCGGGCCCGTCCGCGGTCACGCCCGGTTCCTTCGCGGTTTCGCCCCGCGTCGGCTCGGGCCCGTCCGCCGCGCCCGGGTCGCCGTCCGGTCCTGGATGCAATTGGTCACCTCCTTTCCAGCCTAGTCTCGCCCTTGAGTAATCTCATCGGTACCTGGCGGAGTGTTCACGCATTCCGCGGCCGGGTACCATCCCACAGCAACGGACTCGCCGAGTCCCCGGAGTAACTGCCGGGAACGCGGCACAAAAGGTTCTGCGAGACGCTCCCCGCATGGAGGTGCCCCATGAGCAACCGCGACTTCTGAACCACCCGCGAATTGTCGCCCGCGACGCCCGCGAATGCCATTCGTGATCTTGGTCCGACAGAGAGGTGGCACCCGATGGCCAACCGTGACTGGTGATCCCCGCACCCGCTCATGACCGCCGCGGTTCCGGATCCGCGCCGCCGCCGACCCGGCGCCAGGACACCGCGACCGGCACCGCCAGCAGCAGTCCCACCGCCCCCGCGAGCCCGATGGTCGCGTGCGCGGACCCGATTCCCTGCGCGACCAGACCGCCGATCCCCACGCCCACGCCCTGGGCCACCCGCAGCCCCGTCCGGTAGAGCCCGCCGGCGCTGCCCCGGATGTCGTTGGGCACCCACGTGATGAACGTGGCCGACACCGTGATGACGTAGGCGCCCGTCGCCCCGGCCAGCGCGAGCAGGACGAGCGCGACCGCCAGGTTCGGCCGGAGCGCGAACGCCGCCAGCGCGGCCAGCGGCAACGCCGCGAGCACGCCCAGCAGGCGGCGGCGGTGCTCCGTCGAGACGAACCGCGAAAGCAGGAACGTCCCGGCGACGAAGCCCAGCGGGTCGGCGGCCAGCAGCCAGCCGACCGCCTGGTCGCCCGCGCCCAGCTGCGCGGCGAGCGGCGCCGCCAGCCCCTCCGGGATCACCGCGAGGCCGACCAGCCACGACAGGTAGAGCAGGACGCGCAGCCGTTCGTCGCCGAAAACCTGCCGGACGGCGCCGAACCAGGGGGCGCCGCCGTCCCCGGCGGCCGGTCGGCGCAGCACCATCCACCGCACGGCGCCGGCCGCGACCAGGAACGTCAGCGCGTCGATCGCCAGCGCCCACGACGTGCCGATGCCGGTCACCAGCAGGCCGCCGGCGGCGAGGCCGGCCAGCATCGCGGTGTTGTTCGTGATCCCGCGCAGGTCCTGGCTCTGCAGGTAGACGTCGTCGTCGGTGAAGATCTCGCGGCCCAGCGCGTTCTGCGCCGCGTTGCACGGCGCGTTCGCCAGCCGGGCGAAGACGAAGAGGACGAACAGCCAGCCCATCGGCATCCCGGGGACGGCCATCAGCCCGATCAGCACGGCCTGCGCGAGCGAGCCGGTCACGAGCACCGCGCGGCGGGGGAAGCGGTCCGCGAGCTGGGACAGCCCGAGCCCGCCGGCCAGCGCGGGCAGGAACGTCAGCGAGTAGACGACGGCCGAGAGCAGCGGCGACCCGGTCCGGTCGAAGATCAGGATGGCCAGCGCGACGATGGTCAGCTGGTCGCCGAGCATCGACTGCGTTTCGGCGAACCACAGCGCGCGGAACTCGCGGTTGGCCAGGACGGCCCGGAGCCGGGGTGTCGCGCGCGTCGTCACCTCGTAACCACCATCCCCCGATCGAGTGAACATGGATCGCCCGCATTGTGCCTCGCCAGTGACGACCCCATCCGGGGGAGTCACCGCGGACCCGCCGGAAGCACTAACAGTATGCCGCCGATTACGCGCCGACGTCCCCGGAACGCGGGCCACTGCTCCCTTCGGAGCCGATCGGGTTACTCCACCGACGGGTGGTGGTGATTGGCCGTGACCGGCTCGCGGGTACCTCCGGGCTGATCGAACCGGATTCGCTCGGCGCAGGACGGCGGCCGCTCGTCGTCGGGGCGATGCCCCGTTGGGCCGGATGGGCCAAGACTGGACACAGAGCCGGCCGGGGTGGACGGACCGCGCCGCCGCCAGGCGTGCCGCAGAGCGGGGAGATGACATGGACGGGTTGTTGCAGGGCAAGGCGGTCGTGGTCACCGGTGCCGGCCGGGGCCTGGGCGAGGCGTTCGCGGTGCACGTCGCGCGCGCGGGCGGGTCGGTGGTGGTCAACGACATCGACGCGGAACTGGCCGAGCGGACGGCCGAGACCATCCGCGCGCACGGCGGCCGCGCCGTGGCCAGCGGGCACAGCGTGGCCGAGGCCGGCGAGGCGCAGGAGATCGTCGACCTCTGCGTCAAGGAGTTCGGCGGGATCGACGGGCTGGTGAACAACGCCGGCCTGAACTACGAGGCGCTGCCCTGGGAGGACGACGCCGAGCAGGCGCGCGAGCTGGTCCAGGTCAACGTCATGGGCGTGGTGAACACCGGGCTGGCCGCGATCAAGGCGATGGTCGACGCCGGCACCGGCGGCTCGATCGTCAACATCTCCTCCGGCGCCTCGCTCGGGCAGCGCAAGCTGGGCGTGTACGCGGCGAGCAAGGGCGCGGTCGCGTCGCTGACCTACTCCTGGGCCCTCGACCTCGAGGAGGCCGGGATCCGCGTCAACGCCGTCTGCCCGCTGGCGCACACCCGGATGGTGTGGAAGTCCGAACGCTCGCTGCGCGCCTGCCCGCCGGACCGGACGCCGTCGCGGATCGCGCCGGTCGTGCTCTTCCTGCTCGGCGCGGGCTCGCACGGCATCACCGGCCAGATGATCCGGTGCAACGGCCCCCAGCTGCACGTCATGGGCCAGCCGTTCCTCAAGCAGCCGATCCTCGAGCGCCCGGTGTGGGACACCGAGACCGTGCAGAAGGCGTTCGACGAGGTCTTCTCCGCCCACCTGGAGAACTACGGCCTGGAAAAGCGCGTCCCGCCGCGGCTGCGCAAGTGGACGGAGTCGACCTCGCCGCGCACCGCCTGACCCGGTCGTGAGTGGTCAGGCGCGGTTCCAACCGCCCTGACCACTCACGACAGCCGCGGCAGGCTCAGGAGCCGGCGGCCGGCTCCGGGTCGCGGACCGCCGCGTAGAGCGCCTCGATGTCCGTCGAGTAGCGGTCGTTGATGATCCGGCGCTTGAGCTTGAGCGTCGGGGTCAGCTCGCCGGACTCGGGCGTCCACGCCTTCGGCAGCACGTGGTAGCGCTTGATCTGCTCGATCCGGGCCAGCCGGCTGTTGGCGGACTCGACCGCGCGCTCCAGCTCGGCGCGGACCGCCGGGTGCGACGCCAGCTCTTCCGGCGTGGCTTCGACGCCGTTCGCCGCGGCCCAGCCGGGCGCGATCTCGTCGTCGAGGACGATCAGCGCCGTCACGTACGGCCGGTCGTCGCCGATCGCGACCGCCTGGCCGATCAGCGGGTGTTCCTTGAGGAGACCCTCGATCCTCGTCGGCGCGATGTTCTTGCCGCTCGAGGTGATGATCAGCTCCTTCTTGCGGTCGGTGATCGTGACGAAGCCGTCTTCGTCGATCGTGCCGATGTCGCCGGTGGCGTACCAGCCCTCGGCGTCCGTGGCGTCCTTGATCGTGCCGTCTTCCTGCAGGTAGCCGAGGAAGACGATCGGGCCGCGCACCAGCAGTTCGCCGTCTTCGGCGACCTTGACCTCGACGCCTTCGAGGGGCTTGCCCACCGAGCCGGCCCGGAAGTCCGTGCCGGAGTTCGACGTCGCCGCGCCGGTCGTCTCCGACAGGCCCCAGACCTCGCAGATCTCGACGCCGAGCCCGGCGAGGAAGTAGATGATCTCCACCGGCAGCGCGGCGGCACCGCTGGACGCCACGAGCAGCTTGTCCAGGCCGAGCAGCGCGCGCACCGGGGCGAGCGCGGCTTCGTCGGTCTGCCGGATCTTCTCCGCGAGCTCGGCCGGCACCTCCTGCCCGGCGCTGCGCAGCTTGTACCCCTGCTGCAGCAGTTCGTTCGCCTGCAGCAGCGCGGTCCGCCGGTCCTCGGGGACGCTGCCGAGCATGTTCTTCAGCCCGGCGACCATCTTCTCCCACACGCGCGGGACGCCGAAGAAGCTCTGCGGGTGCACCTGGCCGAGCGCCCCGGCCACCGCCGTCGGGTCGGCGAGCGTGTGCACGTGCCCGGCCCAGACGATCGGCAGGTAGATCGACAGCTCCCGCTCGGCGATGTGCGCGAGCGGCAGGTACGCGATGTTCGTCGCGTGCATGGGCGGGTGGTGCAGCTCGGTGACCGCGTACGCCTGGTGGATCGCGTTGCGGTGCGAGAGCACGACGCCCTTGGGGTCGCCGGTCGTGCCGGAGGTGTAGATCATGGACAGCGGGTCGTCCGGCTTGATCTCCTGCCACGACCGTTCGAACGCCTCGGGGTCCGCGGCAAGCGCTTCCTCGCCGCGTGCCCGCAGTGCGGCCAGCGAAAGGAAGCGGTCGTCGCCGTCCGGGATCGCGGCCTCGTCCATCACGACGACGTGGCGCAGCGCCGGGAGGTCGTCGAGCACCGGCCGCCAGCGCGCCAGCTCGGTTTCGCCGCCGAGCACGACGACCGGGGCCGCGCTGTGCCGCGCGACGAACCGGATCTGGTCCGGGCTGAGCGTGGCGTAGGCGGTGCAGGGGATCGCGGACAGGTGCGTCGCGGCGAGGTCGGCGATGATGTGGTCCGGGCAGCCGGGCGCCATGATCAGCATCCGGTCACCCTTGGTGAGCCCCAGCCCGGCCAGGCCGCGGGACACCTCGGCGATCGCGGTGCGGAACTCCAGCCAGCTCAGCGTCGGCCGGCCTTCGACGTCGAGCGACGTGATCGCCGGCAGGTCGGGGTACTCGGCCGCGTTGCGGTGCAGCAGCCTCGGGATCGTCAGGCCTTCGGTCTGCTCGGCGACGGACGGGGTGGTCAACGCTGGCCTCCTCGAAAGCGGCGGAAAGCCACACTGTATTGGCTGCGGCGCCGGGTGGGTAGAGAATCGCGGCCAGGTCAAACCTCCCCTTCACACGGGCTTCCGGCGTCAGCTCCCCACGACCGTCCACAGTGCACACGGGCGCGGGCGCGCGAACTCCGGTTCAATGGAAGTGACCTGCTCGACAAGATCCAGGCCGAACTCGCGCCTCGCGACGAGGACAACCGGCTCGTCCCGCTGATCACCGCGGGCCGCGCACCGCGCGCGGTGTTCGCCGCGCTCGCCGCGGAGGAGAAGCGGATCACGCTCAGCGATTGAACCTTGTTCTGGTCAGGGCGGCGCAACGGACCGCCGCCGGACCGCGCGGTGACTTTGCGCCGGCGTACGTCGCGTGGCTCGCGCTGAACGGCGAATCGTCGGCGACCGCGGCCGGCATCTTCGCCAACTTCGCCGCCTTCGGCCGGTACTGCAGGGACGTTGCCGCGGGCATGCGGACGCACGGCTTCTCCGACGACGCGTGCGCGTCCTTCGACTTCTTCGCCGCGGATGTTCCGGAAATTGAAGAACAAGCGCCGGCCGCGATCCGGGCCGGGATCGACGCGCACCGGCTCGACGAACGCGAAGCCCACCTGTACGCGCGGCTGTTCCAGAGCTACGAGCTCGAGTTCTGGAACACCCTCGCCGCCGAGTTCCCGGGCTGACGCGCGCGGAACCGGTTTCGGCGCCACGGTGAGTGCCGGAACGGGTGCGTTCGCGGAATGGGTGGAATTCCGCTGACGCGCCCGGGGAATCCGTGGTGCCGATCGCGCGTTCCGGGTATTTCCGCTTTCCGGAACCCGTTCTTCCCGAACGAACCGGGGGCGCGCGGGCAGTCGCGCGAAGCCGTGACGTTTCTCACCGAACCGTCCGGGCTCTCCGTACGTAGCGGCACCCGCTGTGCGGAGTGGGTCGATCGCACCACCGTCGAGCGTGCACCCATACCGGGCAACGGAAGTCGTCCTGGGACGAACGTCACGACTTTCGGTGGTGGACTTTCCAAGCGCAGGCAGCAAGTGTGGACGGGTCACCGTTCCAAGATCACGTTATCGCCACGGACTTGACGCGCCCTGAGCGGCTGCATACCGTCGTCGCGGGCGAAGCAGACCACGGTGATGATCCGGCTGGTCGGAATCCGGGTGTTGACCACCTCGGGCGACCCGAAAACATGTACTGCCGGAAGGAAAACGGACCCAGGTGAAGCAGATTTCTCTTCGACGCAACCGGGGATCCTCGATTCGGAAGCGCGTGCTCACGATCGCGCTCATCCCCAGTGTGGCCCTGCTCCTCGTCGGTGTGGCCCTCGCGGGCTACCTGATCTACGACGCGGTCACCGCGCGCGACTACACGACCAAGATCCGGAATTCGGAAGCCCCGGCGATCCCGTTCTTCGCCGCGCTGCAGCAGGAGCGCCAGGCGACGCTGAGCCTGCTCGCCGGCCAGGGCAACCAGCGCGCGGTGCTCGCGGCCGTCCGCCCGAAGGTGGACGCGACCGCCGCGAAGGAGATCGAGAACCTCAAGGACAACTTCGCCGACTACAACGAGACGCCGCCCAGCGTCCAGAAGAACATCGCCACGTTCTTCGGTCTCTTCCAGCAGCTGCCGCAGACCCGCCAGGCCGTCGACGGCGGCCAGATGCAGCTGCTGCAGGCCTTCGGCTACTACAACAAGATCATCGACCAGTTCACCGACGGCGTCGCGGGGCTGGCGCAGAACGCGCGCGGCGCGCAGAACGCGTTCGACCGGCTGACCGCCATCCCGCTGTTCACCGCGGCGGACGAGATGCAGCGCAGTGACGCGCTCGCCGCGGCCGGGCTGGCCGCGGGCGGCCTCGGCAACGACGAGTTCCGCGCCTACGTCGGCCAGGTCGGTGCCTACCACGCGCAGCTCGACGCGTCGGCGCCGAAGATGATCCCCGAGGTCAAGGCGAAGTACGACCAGCTGCTGGCCAGCCAGCCGTGGCAGACGGTGACCCAGGTCGAGACCGCGTTCCTGCGCGGCGACCTGTCGAAGCTGCCGGTGGCGCAGGACCAGTGGCGCACCGCCGCGCGTCAGGTCGGCGACGCGCTGATGGGCATCTTCGTGGCGCAGAGCTCCAACGCGAGCCAGGCCGCGATCGACGACGCCGACTCGACGTTCACCGAATCCCTGATCGCCGGTGTGGCCGCGGTCCTGTTCGCGGTCTTCGTGGTCTTCGTCGCCGTCCGGCTGTCGAACCGGCTCATCGGCCGGCTGCACCGGCTGCGCGAGGACACCCTCGACGCGGCCGAGGTCCGGCTGCCCGAGCTGGTCGCCCGGGTCCAGGCGGGCGAGCCCGTCGACCTCGAAGAGGGCGGGCACTTCCTCGACCACGGCACCGACGAGATCGGCCAGGTCGCCGACGCGTTCAACAAGGCGCAGCAGACCGCCATCGCGGCCGCCATCGACGAGGCGAAGACCAAGGAAGGCACCAAGACGGTCTTCCTCAACATCGCCCACCGCAGCCAGGTCATCGTGCACCGCCAGCTCAAGGTGCTCGACCAGGCCGAGCGCAAGCAGGAGGACCCGGAGCAGCTGGACACCCTGTTCCAGCTGGACCACCTCTCCACCCGCGCCCGCCGCAACGCCGAGAACCTGATCATCCTCGGTGGCGGGCAGCCGGGCCGGCAGTGGCGCAACCCGGTCGGGCTGGCCGAGCTGGTCCGCGGCGCGTCCGCCGAGACCGAGGACTTCGCGCGGGTCAAGACCGCGGCGCTGCCGCAGATCGCCGTCCGCGGCCCGGTCGTCGGCGACCTCGTGCACCTGCTCGCCGAGCTGATCGACAACGCGACGTCGTTCTCGCCGCCGCAGTCGCGGGTCGAGGTCCGCGGCAACGTGGTCGGCAAGGGCGTCGTGATCGAGGTCGAGGACCAGGGCCTCGGGCTCGAGCCGGACCAGACCGAAGAGATCAACGCGATGCTGGCGGACCCGCCGGACTTCGGGATCATGGCCCTGTCCGACGAACCGCGCCTCGGCCTGTTCGTGGTCGCGCGGCTGGCCGCCCGCCACGGCATCCAGGTGCACCTGCGCGAGTCGGCCTACGGCGGCACCCGGGCCATCGTTCTGGTGCGCACCGACCTGCTGGCCCCGCTCTCGGAGACCGAGCCGGAGCAGCCGATCACCCCGCCGAAGCCCGAGCTCGTCCCGAACCCGGTCGAGCCGGAGCCGGTGAACGACGAGGTCGCGCCGTTGCGGCGGCAGTCGCGCCGCCCGGCGCGCCACCGCACCGAGCCGCCGATGCCCGTGGCGCAGCCCGACGTGCCGCCGGCCCCGCCGGCGCCGGTTCCCGTGCGGCCGCCCGAGCCCGCGCAGCCGCCGTCGGTGCCGACGCCGGTGCCCGTCGGGTCGGTGTCCGAGCCGGTCAGCCAGCCGACGCAGGCCCAGCCGGTCGCCCCGGTCCGCCCGCCGGCCCCGCCTTCGCGGACCTCGCGGCCGGCGCGTCCGGCCGCGCAGCAGCCCGCGTGGCCGCCGTCGGAGCCGCGGCCCGCGGTGCCCGAAGGCCGGCCCTCGCAGCCGCGCCGCCCGGAGGCCCCGGGCCGCCCGCCGCTGCCGCAACGGCGACGCCAGCAGAACCTCGTTCCCCAGTTGCGGGAAGATAGGCCCGCGCAGGAGCGTGAAGAGGTCAGGCTGGACTCGCCGGAAGCCGCCCGCAGCCGGCTGTCCGCCTTCCAGCAGGGCACCCGCCGGGCCCGTGACGAAGAACCGGCTGAGAACGACGACAGGTACGGAGAGCGCGACTAATGGTCAACTCAGGCGTCAGTGAGCTCGACTGGCTGCTGGACGACCTCGTCAAGCGGGTCGCCGGGGCGGACCGCGCGGTGGTCCTGTCCTCGGACGGCCTGCTCATCGGGAGGTCGGGGAACCTGTCGGAGGAGGACGCCGAGCACCTTTCGGCGGTCGCTTCGGCGTTCCAGAGCCTGGCGCGCGGAACCGGACGGCACTTCGGCGGCGGCAACGTCCGCCAGACGATGGTCGAGATGGACCACGCGTTCCTGTTCGTGACGGCGGCCGGGCGGGGCGCGTGCCTCGCCCTCCTCGCCCGCGAAGACGCGGACATGGGCCTGGTCGCCTACGAAATGAACCTGATGGTGAAGCGGGTCGGTCAGGTGCTCACCTCCGCTCCGCGGACCGGTGCCGGCGTCCAGCCCACGTCGCCATGACCGGACGGCACGAAGCCTGGTTCGACGACGAGGCCGGCCCGCTCGTCCGGTCCTACGCGGTCACGGGCGGCCGCACGCGGTCGGACACCCTCGGCCTCGACCTCATCACGCTCGTCGTCGCGCTGCGCACGGCGCACGAGGCGGGCATGCTCGAACCGGAGTACGCCCGTATCATCGCGCTGTGCCAGCGGCCGGTCTCGGTGGCCGAGGTGGCTGCCCGGGTCGACCTGCCGCTGCCCGTCGTGAAGGTGATGCTCAGCGACCTCATCGAGCAGAACCTGGTGCTGTTCCGTACCGCGGCACCGGTCCAGGAAACCCCCAACCGACACGTATTGCAGGCGGTCCTTGATGGCATCCGGAAACTCTGACCCCCGGCGGAACCTGACCGCGACCGCGGTCAAGGTACTCATCGCCGGCGGGTTCGGGGTCGGCAAGACCACGATGGTCGGCTCGGTGAGCGAAGTGCCGCCCCTGCGGACCGAAGAGGTCATCACGACCGCGTCCGAGGGTGTCGACGACCTGTCCGGCGTCGAGCAGAAGACGACCACGACGGTCGCGCTCGACTTCGGCCGCATCACGATCAACCCCGACCTGATCCTCTACCTGTTCGGCACGCCGGGGCAGGACCGGTTCTGGTTCATGTGGGACGAGCTGGCCGAGGGCGCGCTGGGCGCCGTCGTGCTGGCGGACACGCGGCGCCTGGAGTCCTGCTTCGCCGCGGTCGACTTCTTCGAGCGCCGCAACCTGCCGTTCGTCGTCGGCGTGAACTGCTTCGACGGCGCGTACCGCTACGGCACCGAGGAGGTCCGGCAGGCGCTCGACGTCGGCATGGACGTCCCGCTGCTGCTGTGCGACGCCCGCGAGCGCGAGTCGACGAAGCAGGTGCTGACCAGCCTGATGGAACACGTGATGGCGCGGTCCGACCTGGCCGCCGCCCAGGGCGGCTACTGATCGGACCGCGCTCGCTCAGCGGCGTCGCTTGATCAGGGCGTCGACGGCGAAGCGGCCCGGGCCGATCGCGGCGAACAGCAGGAAGATCCACGAGTAGACCGCCGCGGGCTCGCCCATGTTCTGCAGCGGCAGCAGGCCCATCGGGGCGTGCACGGTGAAGTAGGCGTACGCCATCACACCGGACAGCACGATCGCGGCGGGCCGGCTGGCGAGCCCGACCAGCAGCAATGCGGCGCCGACGAGCTCGATGACACTGCCCCACCAGCCCGGGAACGAGCCGAACGGGACGCCGCCGCCCTGGCCGTCGACACCCCCGAAGAAGCCGAATCCCTGCAGGCCGTGGAAGCCGAACAGGAACGAGATCACGATCCTGCTCGCGCCGACGACGATTCCGGTGACCGGCGCGGTCTTGGCCGTGGTGGTCTGGGCTTCGCGGGCGATGGTGGTGGTCATGGCGGGTTCCTTCCCCTGGGGTCTTCCTTGCCTTCTGCCTACGCGTCGAGTGGGTTCTCCCCGGATCGACAACCCCGCGGAAGTTTTTCCGGTGGGTTTCGGCAGACTGGGGTGATGGCGGGCAAACGCAGTGCCGGGCTCCTGCTCCACCGCGGGCGGGGCGAGGACGTCGAAGTGCTGCTCGGGCACATGGGCGGGCCGTTCTGGGCGAAGAAGGACGCGGCGGCGTGGTCGCTGCCGAAGGGCGAGCTGGAGCCGGACGAAGAGCCGGAGGCGGCCGCGCGGCGCGAGTTCGAAGAGGAGCTGGGCCTGCCCGCGCCGTCGGGTGAGTACGTTCCGCTCGGCGAGGTGAAACAGTCGGGCAAGACCGTCACGGCGTGGGCGGTCGAGGCCGACCTGGACCCGGCGTCGGTGGTCCCGGGGACGTTCACCATGGAGTGGCCGCCGCGGTCGGGCAAGCAGCAGGAGTTCCCGGAGATGGACCGCGTCGAGTGGTTCTCGCTGGAGGTCGCGCGCGAGAAGCTGGTCAAGGGCCAGCTGGTGTTCCTGGACCGGCTGCTCGCGTCAGTGGCTCAGTAGGGCTTCGAGGGGCTTCGCGGTGAACGACGGCAGCACGACGTCGGCGTGGGCGAAGTCGAGGCTTTCGGTGATGGCGTTCGGCACGGCGACGCAGGTCAGCCCGGCGGCCTTCGCGGCGGTGACGCCGTGGGGCGTGTCCTCGAAGGCGATGGTTTCCTCCGCGGTGGTTTCGAGCGCGGCCAGGGCGGCGAGGTAGAGGTCCGGGTCGGGCTTGGCCTTGTGGCGGTCCCCGGTGAGGACGGCGTCGAAGCAGTCCGCGATGCCGAGCCGTTCGAGGTGCGGGTTCACCCAGGCCCCGGACGAGCTGGAGGCGACGGCGAGTTTGAGGCCGTGGTCCTTCGCCGTCCGCAGATAGGTTTCGACGCCTTCGCGCGGGCCGAGCTCACGCAGGAGTTCGTGGACGCGGGCCTTCGACCTCGGCCGCAGTGCCTCGGGGTCGATGCCGGGGACGTGCTCGGCGAGCAGGGCGAACATCGCGGGCGTGGTGCGCTGCGTGCCGATGACGGCGTACCAGGCCGCCATCGGCAGGTCGACGCCGTGCTCGCGGAAGACCTCCTGCCACGTCTGCAGGACGGCGGACTCGGTGTCGGCGAGGGTGCCGTCGAAGTCGAAGACCAGGGCGCGGGTGGGCACGCCTGCACCCTGCCCCGCCGGTGATCGTTCAGGCAAGGGAGTTGTGAAACGCGTCCATCGCGGCTTGCCCCCGCAGGGCGAAGATCACTTCCTCGACCCCGCCGGCATCGGCGTCCCGCACGGCGGCGACCGCGATCCCGGCGGCCGACTCGAGCGGCCACCGGTAGATCCCGGTGGAGATGGCGGGGAAGGCGACGGTCCTGGCCCCCAGTTCGTCGGCGACCTTCAGGGCGTTGCGGTGGCAGTCGGCGAGCAGCCCGGACCGGTCTTCCGTCTTCGACCAGACCGGGCCGACGGTGTGCACGACCCACCGGGCAGGCAGGTTCCCGGCGTTGGTGGCGACGGCCTGCCCGGTCTTGAGCCCCTTCCCGTAGTGCCCGGCCCGCAGCTTCCGGCACTCGGCGAGGATCTCGGGCCCGCCCTTGCGGTGGATGGCCCCATCGACCCCGCCCCCGCCGAGCAGCGAGGAGTTGGCGGCATTGACGACGACGTCGACCTCGAGGGTGGTGATGTCGGCGTCGAGGATCCGGATGCGCATGAGGTGATTCTCGCGGAGACAATGGCCTGGTGCTGAATGCGATCGCCGAGCTGGCCGGCGAGGAGTTCCTGATCGAGCCGGCGGACCACCTGGCCGAGTCGAGGCAGAACACCTGGCACCTCGGGGCTTCACCCGAGCAACGAGCGGGGCTGGCTGCCGACGCGGTGGTCGCCGCGTTCGAAGCGGTGGCGCGTTCGCTCGACGTCCGGCTGCGTCCTGGCGGGCCCGTGACGTTCTACGTCTGGCACGACCAGCAGGTCGGCGCCCTCAAGGCCTCGCTCACGTCGCTCGGGCCCGGCGAGTTGTTGTTCGGGGCCGAGTACGAGCCGGTCGGCGAGCTGGCGCCGATCGTCGAGGAGTTCCTCGCCGACGGGAGCCCCGGCTTCGTGCCGTGGACCGACCTCGAGCCGGGGGCCGTCGAAGAGGTCTCGCCGCCGCCGTTTCCCGTCTGGGTGCGGGTCGTCGCCTAACCGAGGAAGAACTCGGTCAGCACCGGGGCCAGCGCCGCCGCCTTCACGATGTGCGTCTGGCCCGGCAGCGTCCTGTATTCCGCCGATGGCAGGACCTTCGCCAGCGATGAGACGCCGTTGCGCATCCAGGCCGGGCTTCGGGCGCCGTCCGCTGCCAGGGTCGGGACTTCCGGCCAGCCCGACGGCGGCAGCGGCTTGCCCGACTGGTGGTCGCCCATCAGGGCCGTGTCGTACGGGATCGTGTGGGCCACTCGCTTCAGCTTCGACCAGAACGGCATGATCCGCATCAGCGCCACCGTCACGCCGCTCAGGCCGACACCCTCGGTCATGAACATCTTGACCGCCTCGCCGCGGTTGCCCGCCTGCAACGCCGAAGCGAGCCGCGTCGGGTAGTCCGGTGGGACGCGGGGGCGGCTCGTGTCCACGACGAACGGTGGTTCGTACACCGCCAGCTTCGGCACCGGGAGCGTCCTGGCCGCTTCGAGCGCCAGCGCCGCGCCCGACGAGATGCCGAACAGGAACGCCTCGCCGCCCGCTTCCTTGATGAGCGCGGCGACGTCTTCGACCTCGCGCTCGACCGAATACGGCCCGGTGTCGGTGCTCTCGCCGCGGCCGCGGCGGTCGAAGGTGTACACCGTGAAGCGCGCGGCCAGCTCCTTCGCCAGCGCGTCGTTGGGGGACGAGCCGCGGTAGCACATCGCGCCGTCGACGAGGACGAGCGCGGGGCCGGACCCGGCGCGGGTGTAGCCGATGCGGGTGCCGTCGGCGGAAACCGTCGTGCTCATCGGGATTCTCCTCGCGGGAGCAGGTGGGCGGACGTCGTGGCGAGCCAGGTCCAGGCGATCGCCACCGCCACCCAGAAACCGAGTGTGACGGCCGGGCTCGCCGATCCGGACGCTACGCCCGCGAAGCCCGCCAGGAACAGCAACCCGCTGATCCGCGAGTACCGGGCACGCGCCGGCGTGAGGTGCGAGCCGATCGCGAAGCAGGCCGCGACCAGGGCGAGGAAGCCGGCGCCGCCGGCGACGAAGTGCAGGGTGCCGTGCCAGCTGACCGGCGACGGCGGCCCGGCGGGCGTGCCGAGCGGGAAGCCGTCCTGCGGGTCGGCGCGGAACAGGCCCGCGCACACCAGGCTCACGCCGTAGACCGTCAGGAGTCTCGGCCCCCAGCGCCCGGGCAGGGCGCGCCGGATCCCGGCCGCGGCGGCGATCGTCAGCAGGCCCGTGACGACGAAGTTCGCGATCTGGACGAAGCCGGGCGACCCGTTGGCCAGGACGCTGGCCGGGTGCCGGGTGAAGTCGAACCCGGCGCGCGTCAGGCCCTGGACGACGCCGGTGACGACGAAGACGGGCCCGGCGAGGATGCCGCAGGTCAGGAGCGTGCGGGTGGCCGGGACGGTCCGCGGGGGAAGCGCTGTGGTGGTCATGCCGACCACCTTGATACCCGACTACTCAAGCTGTCAAGACAAAAAAATTTGTCGGATGGGCGACCGCCGTGGAGGTCCTTCCACGACGCTTGGGTCAGGCCCGGCGCAGAGTCAGGAGCGTGATCTCGCTGGGCGCGAAGATGCGGAACGGCGGCCCCCAGAACCCCGTGCCCCGGCTGTTGTACAGCTGGGTCGGGCCGTGCCGCGTCAAGCCGGACAGCGTCGGCTGGTCGAGCCGCACCAGCAGGTGGAACGGCCAGATCTGGCCGCCGTGCGTGTGCCCGGAGATCTGCAGGTCGACGCCCGCCTCGCGCGCTTCGCGGACCTGCTTCGGCTGGTGCGCCAGCAGCACCACCGGGACGTCCGAGGGGACGCCGTCGAGCGCCGCGGCCAGGTCGGGGCCGTGGCCGGGCAGGCCGGACGACGCGCCCGTCGGGTCGTCGATGCCCGCGAACAGGATCCGGTCGCCGCCGCGCTCCAGGAGCGTCGAGCGGTTGTGCAGGGTGTCCCAGCCGAGGCCGGCCATGTGGTCGAGCCAGGCCTGGGCTTCGCCGAAGTACTCGTGGTTGCCGGTGATGTAGAACCGGCCGAGTGCCGCCTGGACGCCGCCGAGCGGGTCGACCTGCTTGCGGCGCTTGGCCACCGCGCCGTCGGCGAGGTCGCCGGCGTGGCAGACGACGTCGGCTTCGAGGGCGTTCACCGCCGCGACGACCTGCTCCGACCACTTCGTCCGGTCGAGCGGCCCGAAGTGGGTGTCGGTCAGGATCGCGACGCGCAGGCCGTCGAGGCCCGGGCCGAGCCGCGGGATGACGACGTCGGTCGCCTTCACCGGCGGCACGCGCATGGCGACGCGGTTGCCGTGGACGAGCAGGCCGGCCGCGACGAGCACGGTCGCGCCCGCCACCACCCGGGACCGCGCCGGGTCGTCGACGCCCAGCAGCGCGACGCGCAGCACCAGGCTGAGGATGGACCAGGTGAACAGCACCCAGATCACGGCGAGCAGCGAGTCGCCGAGCCGCGCGGCGCCGTCGCGCTGCCGCTTGCCGTGGCCGCGGACCATGGCGACCGGCATGGCGACCAGGCCCGACGCCAGGATCGCCGTGCCGGCGATCGTGCCCGCGGTGCCCCAGTCCGGCGCGAGGACGAGCGTCCACCAGGGCACGCCGAAGAGCAGGAGCATCGCCAGGATCGGCACGACGACGAGTTGGCCTCTCATCGAACCAGGTTACAGCCCATCGGGCTGTTAGCACTTTCCGCTACCCTGGAGCGCGAGGAAGGGGGACGACTGCCGTGACCACGTTGCTCGAGCTGGCGTTCCCCGCCTTGACCGGCCCGACGGCCCTGGTCGCCTTCGCCTCCCTCGCCGCCGCGAGCCTCCTGGTCGTGCTGCTGGTCGGCAGCACCCAGCGCAGCGAGCTCGCCCTGTGGTCGGCGCCGGTGCGCAGCCGCGTCACGGCGCTGCGCCGCCGGGCCCGGCGCGCCGAGGCGATCCGCCTCCGCGATCCCGGAGCCCCGGGGCGCAGCAGGCCCCGAGCACCCGGTTCCCGCAGCACGGCTGCGTAGGAACCACTTCGACGCAGCCATTCCGCTCACCCCCCGTACCTTCCACTCAAGCGGAGTGCTGCCCATGTTCGGCTTTCTCGACGTGCCCGTAGAGGGCGCGTACCACCTGATCCACGCGCTCACCGGCCCGCTCTCGACCGCGCTGGCCATCGTCCTGTTCACCCTCGGCGTGCGCCTGCTGCTGCACCCGCTCGCCCGGTCGGCCGCCCGCGGCGAGCGGGCCCGGGCCGCCCTGATGCCGGAAATCAAGGCGCTGCAGGCCAAGCACGGCCGCGACCGGGACCGCCTGGCCGTGGAGATGACGAAGCTGCAGCAGGAGTCCGGGAACTCGCTGTTCGCCGGCTGCCTGCCGCTGCTGCTGCAGCTGCCGTTCTTCATGGTGATGTACCGGCTCTTCACCACGGCCACCATCGGCGGCGAGCCCAATTCGCTGCTCGGCGCGACCTTCCTGGGGACGCCGCTGGGCGCGCACGGCCTGGCCGGCAGCCCGCTCGTGTTCGCCATCGCGGCCGGGCTCGCCGTCGTCGCGTGGTTCACGGTCCGCCGGCAGGCCCGCGACGCCGAAGTCCCGGGTGGCAGGTGGCTGCGGTTCCTGCCCTACGGCACGGTGCTCGCGACGCTGGTC
Source organism: Amycolatopsis sp. NPDC004378 (assembly GCF_053602455.1). Taxonomy (NCBI): domain Bacteria; kingdom Bacillati; phylum Actinomycetota; class Actinomycetes; order Pseudonocardiales; family Pseudonocardiaceae; genus Amycolatopsis; species Amycolatopsis sp. NPDC004378. The sequence goes on along the minus strand of NZ_JBSGDR010000001.1, from coordinate 100,489 downwards.
GTGCCGCAGGCGGCCGGGATCTACCTGCTCACGACGACGGCGTGGACGGCGGCCGAACGCGCGTTGCTACGACGTGGTTCGTGAGCGCCGCCAGTCCTCGACCGCCTCTTCGACGTCGACCAGCGCCACCGTGAGCGGCGGCCCGGTGTGGTGGTTGAGGTAGGCCTGCCGGATCCGCGTGTTGAGGTCCTCGACGACGTCCCGCACCTGCCGCTCGGTCCGCTCCCCGGCGAGCCGGGCCGGCAGGTCCTGGACTTCGCGTTTGAGCGCGAGCGCGGGTGGCAGCAACGCCTTCGTGTCGTGGCCGCCGGCGCGGACCTGACGCAGCACCCAGTCGGTCGCCGCGTCGTTGCCGGTCGGCTTCGGCAGCGGCTTCCCGGTGCCGGGCAGGTCGTCGAACTCGCCGCGGTCGCGGGCCTCGTCGATCTGCCGGTCGACCCACCAGCGGAAGGAGACCTTGGGCGGTTTGCGTCCGGTCATGTCTCCAGAATGCCAGGTGGGACGGCCGGCCCGGGTAGGATCCGGGTGGGGGAGCGAGGGGAGCGCATGACCGCCGAACGCACTGGCGCCGATGATGTCGACCGGACGCTCGCGCTGCTCTGGCGCGCCCGCGGCGGTGCCGCCGAGCCGACCAGGGGCCGTCGCCCGACGCTGACGATCGAGCGGATCGTCGCCGCGGCGATCGCGGTCGCGGACGCCGACGGCCTGGCCGCCGCGTCGATGCACCGCGTGGCCAAGGAGCTCGGCGCCGGCACGATGACGCTGTACACGTATGTCCCCGGCAAGGCCGAGCTGGTGGACCTGATGGTCGACGACGTGCTCGTCGAGCGGCGGCTGCCCGGCCCGGGCGAGCCGCGCCCGGGCGACTGGCGCGCGCAGGTGGCCCTGTACGCCGAGCGAACCCGCGAGGCGTACCGGAACCACCCGTGGCTGTGCGAGGTTTCGCGCGTCCGGCCGCCGCTCGGGCCCGGTCAGCTGGCCGGGCAGGAGTACCTGTTGTCCATAATGGACGGTCTGGGGCTGGCGCCGCCGCAGGCCGTCGCGGCGGCCAACGGGATCGGCACGTACGTCGACGCGAACGCCGCGCTCGGCGCGGAGAACACCCGCCTCGAGCGCAGCACCGGGCAGTCGACGGAAGCCTGGTGGCACCAGCGCTCTTCGTTCTGGGAGAACTACTTCGTGGTCGACGCGCACCCGGCGATGAACCGGATCTGGCTCGGCGGCGGCTTCGACGAGAGCGCGAAGGCCCAGGGCGAGACGGCCTACGAGTTCGGCCTGAACCGCATGCTCGACGGCATCCAGGCCCTCGTGAGCGGCAATTCGGGTTAGCACCCGGATCACCGCTGACGACGTCAGCGCCGGGTGCGCCAGCGGGAGCGCCGGCGTTCTTGGCGGGGTACCGCGGGTTCGGCGGGGACGTCGCCGCGCAGGGCGTCCCGGCACAGGGGGTCGAACCGGCCGGGGGCCTCGATCATCGGGGCCGCGAGCACGATGTGCCCGCAGACGGCGAGGAACCGGCCGTCGCGCCGCCCCGCCGCGAACTCGTCTTCGGTGACGGCGTGGGTGTAGCCGTCGGTGTCGCAGCGGATGTGCACCAGGAACGGCTCCACCGGGCTCACCCCGTCGCGCTGGTGCTGGTGGTGGTCGAGCTGGTCTCGGTGGGCGTGTTCGCCGAGCCGGCCGGGGTGGTGCTCGAGGTCGTGGCCGGCGGCGGGGTCGTCGTCGTGGTCGACGGCGGCGGCGTGGTGGTGGAGGACGGCGGCGGCGTCGTCGGGTCGGTGGTCGGCGTGCCCGGCGTGGTCGACGGGGTGCTCGACGACGGCGTGGTGGTGGTCGGCGAGGTCGACGTGCCCGGCAGCGAGCCCGGCGGCTGGGCGGTCACCGGGGGTGCCGGCGGCGCGGGGACGCCGACCGGGGCACCGGCGGCGGCCGCGTCCGGGGCGTTCGGCGTGCCGATGGGCACGTCGCTGTCCGGCAGCTTCGCCACGCCGCCGCGGTAGGCCGCGGCCCACGCCATTACCGTGTCCACATAGGACTGGGAGTTGTTGTAGCGGCGCACGGCCAGGCGCTGGCCCGCGTCCGTCGAGAGGTCCAGCCCGCCCGAGCACAGGTAGCGCGCGGTGGCCAGGGTCTCGTCGTAGATGTTGTTCGGGTTCGAGACGCCGTCGCCGTTGCCGTCGGAGGCGTAACCCTTCCACGTCGACGGGATGAACTGCGTCGGGCCGACCGCGCGGTCCCACACCGCGTCGCCGTCGTACTTGCCGCCGTCGGTGTCCGGGATCGCGGCGAACGCGCCGGCGCCGTTGAGCACCGGGCCGAGGATCGGCTCCAGGGTGTCGCCGTTGGCGTTGACGTACCCGCCGCGGGCGTGGTTCGACTCGATCCGGCCGATGCTCGCGATCAGCGCCCAGTCGAGGTGGCAGTTCGGCTGCTCCTTGGCCAGGATGTCGGCCGCGTTCCGGTACGCCTTGAGCATGCTGGCCGGGATGCCGAGCGGGCCGGAGATGCCCGCCGAGCCGGCGCGCCCGCCGGGCACGACCAGCGGGGTCGGCAGCGGCGGCTGGGGCAGGCTGCCGTCGACGGCGACCGGCGGCATCACGATGTCCGGCTGCCGCAGCGGCGCGGCCTGGTCGGGGAGCGTGTCACCGGCGCCGGCGATGACGACCTGCGCGGGCACACCGGCGGTCAGCGCGGGCAGCACGACGAGCGCGCCGCCGGCGAGCGCGGCCGCGGTCCGCCGGACCGAACGCGTGCTCTTGCGACGTGGCCGGTGCTTCGGCATGGTCGTCCCCGCTTCCCTCGATCTCGCGCTGATCGCCTCACCCGATCGGCCTTCACCCACCGGTACTGACCGGTACGAGCAAACTATCCGATGGAACGGAAGTTTGGCGAACACGACAGCAAAATCCGGGCGTGCGCGAGAAGTTCGTCCTGATGGCACAAAACCTTCGTCGGGAATCTGTCAGATTCACCAGGACTTAACGGCACGCTCAGGAGAGTTTGTCCAGTAGCGATGGCGGGACAGTGATGCCCCGCTGCCGAACGTCCGAGGAAAACCGCCGGACGAGCGAATCCGACGGCGTCGCGGTGAACGTGACGACGTCGCGGTGCAGTGCGGGCTTCAGCCGCCGCAGCGCCCCGGCGAACGTGCGGGTCAGCGCCGTCGTCGGCACGAGCGCCACGCCCAGTCCGGCGGCCGCGAGCTGCGCCGCCGTCGCGGCCTGTTTCGTCCGCATCACCGCCGTCAGCACGGTTCCGTGCCGTGCGACCTCCGCGTCGAGCCAGCCGCCGAGGCCGTTGTCCGGGTGGTAGTGCACCACCGGAACGTCGGCCAGCTCGGTGACGGGTACCGCCGTCCGGGTGGCGAGCGGGTGATCGGCGGTGAGGGCCACGACGATCTCTTCGCGCCCGACCAGCTCGGCCGGCCCGCTCCACCGGCTCGGCCGTGGCCCGGCGGCGACGTCCGCTTCGCCCGTTTCCAAGGCCGCTACCAGCGCATCCGCGCTCGTCGTCTCGGTCAGCGTGATCAGCACGCCGGGCCGGTGCCGGTGCCAGGCCCGCAGCACCGGGGCGAGCAGCCCGGCGGTCATGCTCTCCGCGCAGGCGATCCGCAGCGTGCCTTCGCCGCCGGCGGCGACCGCGCGCCCGGCCCGGACCACGCGGTCGGCGGCGGCCAGCGCCGCCCGCGCGTCCGCGACCACGGCCCGGCCGGTGGCGGTCGGGCGGACCCCGCGGGGCAGTCGCTCGAGCACCGGGGTGCCCAATTCCCGCTCCAGCGCGCCGATCTGGTGGGACAACGCGGGCTGCGACAGGTGCAGCCGCGCGGCCGCCTCGGTGATCGACCCCGCGTCCAGCACCGCGACCAGGCACTCGAGCGCGCGCAGGGTAGGCATTCGCCGATTCTATCGCAGCCATCGAAAACATTCGGATCGCGCCGGGACTGTTCCGGCGTCGCGCGGCGCTGAACCCGGTGTGCGAGACGAAAGGAGCACGGAAATGTCGTTCGAGGGAAAGCGGCTGGTGGTCGTCGGCGGCGGTTCGGGGATCGCGCGCCGGATCGCGGCGGACGCGCACGCGGCGGGGGCCGAAGTCATCTTGGCCGGGCGGAATCCGGCGGGGATCGACGTTCCCGGTATTCGCACCGCATTCGCGGATCTGGGGGACGAATCGTCGCTGAAAGCGCTTGCCGGTGCAGTCGGCGAACTCGACTACCTGGTGACGCTCGGGTCCGCACCGGCGAACGGGCCATTGGCGGCGCTGGACCGCGACGCGGTCACGAAGGCCTTCGACGCGAAGGTGATCGGGCCCTTGGTGCTGGCCCGGGAATTCGCGCCGCGGTTCCGCGACGGCGGCGCTGTCGCGTTGTTCTCCGGCGTCGCCGCGTGGCGGCCGGCGCCCGGGCGCACGGTGATGGCGACGGCGAACGGCGCGGTCGCGTTCCTCGCGGAAGCGCTCGCGGTCGAGCTCGCCCCGGTCCGCGTCACCGCGATTTCGCCTGGCATCGTCGACTCCGGCGCGTGGGACCACCTCGGCGACGCGAAGGACGAGCTCTTCCAGCGGACCGCGGCGGCGAACCCGGCCCGCCGGGTGGGCACGACCGCGGACGTCGCGGCGGCCACCCTCCAGGCACTGGCGAACCCGTTCGTCACCGGCACCGTGCTGCACGTGGACGGCGGCGGCCGGCTGGCCTGAAACGGTCGGTGACCGAGCCTTTACACCGGCGTGGACCATTCCTATGATCGGCCGACCGGACGCACTGCCGCGTCCGGTCGGCCCAGGGTGGAGGGTTTGATGGCACGGAGGGCTTCGCGCGGCGAGCAGGTGACCGTCGCCGAGCTGCTGGTCCGGTCCGCCGCGGCGCACGACCGCCGCGGTACGGTCGGCACGGGGGCGCGGCACCGGGAGAAACCGCAGGTCGTGCGGTCCCTGGCCCGGCTGCGGGTGCTTTCCGTCGTCGCCGGTGCGCTGGCCCTGACGGGCGGAGTCGCGACGGCGGTTTCGATGCCGGTCGAGCGGAGCGCGGGCCCGGTCTGGCCCCCGGCCGGCCTGGAACCGCCGGTGTCGCTGCCTTCCCCGGCTGCGGTCGTGGCGCCAGCCGTGTCTCCGGAATCCGTGATGACGCCCGGTGCGGCGGGCGGAATTACTCCGGCGAGCGCTGATCAAGAATCGGATTCCGCAAGCACGCCGGCTCATCGCGGAAAGCTCGCGAAAGCGGTCAAGATCGTCGGGAAAGGCGCTGGGAAAGCGAAACCGCCGAAACAGGCGGCACCGGTGCGGCACGCGATCCCGGACGTCCCGGTCTGGTCGCGCGGCCGTCCCGGCGGCGACCCGGGTGGCCACCACCACTGCGGCGGTGGCGGCCGTCACCGCCGATGACGTCAGGGTTCGAGCGGGATCTGGTACTGCATGAAGCCCTTGTCGAGCGCGACCTGGTCGTAGAGCCGGCGCGCGGTGGTGTTCGAGGTCTGGGTGTGCCAGTAGACGCGGACGCAGCCCTGCGCCCGAGCCCAGCCGGCGACGGCTTCGATCAGCGCCCGCCCGACGCCGCGCCCGCGGGCTTTGCCGTCGGTGAAGAGGTCCTGCAGGTAGCAGACGTCGGCGGAGGTCGTGCTGACGTGCGTGAAGAAGTGCACGATGCCGACGAGGTCGCCGTCGAGCCGGGCCCCGAGCGCGTGCATCCGCTCGCCGCGGGCGAATTCCCGCCACGCGCGGTCCACCAAGTCCGGCGCGAGCGTCCGGCCGTAGAACGCGTTGTAGCCGGCGAAAAGGTTTTCCCAGGCCGCGCGGTCGTCCGCGGCGAGGCCCCCGATGGCGATCATGCCGCGAGGCTAACGCCTTCGCCGGCCGGTTCGATGAACACACCGGACACAACTGGCGAGTAAGGTGACGAACCCGAATCCGATTCATAGAATCGGCAGCCATCAGGTCCCGGTCGGCCCACTCAAGCGGAGGTTCCCGATGGCGCGCACGGCGCACCGTGCCCAAGGCAAGCCCGTCACGGTGGGGGAGCTGATGCTGCGGCCGGACGTCCACGGCAGACGTCGCCCCGAAGACCTCGAGGTGCTCGAACTCGCCTACCGGATGCGCCGCCGGATCGGCCCGGAGCCGGTGGTCGCGCCGACGCCCCGCTCGCGGGCGCTTGCCGTTGTCGCCGGGCTTTGGCGGCGCAAGGCGCGGTAACCGCCTGGGTTCTGGTGTGGGCCACCCTCGTCGAGGGTGGCCTTTTTCGTGTGCGCAGTGGGTGCGTGAAGGTGCTTGATGTGGCGTTTTCGTGGCGGCGCCGCGCTCGGCCTCGTCCCCACATCGCCCCCTTGTGTGTCGCCCGGCTGCACACGCGCGCGCATCTCATGCACAAAGTTGCGCGATACGACGATTGACGAAGCACAAAACTGCACCTAACGTGACACCTGTTGCGCACACCGGCACGGATGGGGAGTTCATGAGCGGGACCTTCATGGCGGCGGAGGTCGCCAGCCAGCCCGGCTGCTGGCGTGAGGCGGGCGCGCTCGCCTCGGCGAACAGCGGGCAGTTGCCGGCTCCGGGCACGCGGGTGGCCGTCGTCGGCTGTGGTACCTCGTGGTTCGTCGGCCAGGCGTACGCCGTGCTGCGCGAAACGGCCGGGCTGGGTGAGACCGATGCCTTCGCTGCTTCCGAGTTTCCGGTCGGCCGGGCCTACGACCACGTGATCGCGCTGAGCCGCTCGGGTACCACGACCGAGGTGCACACCTTGCTCGCGAAGCTGCGCGGGCGGACGAAGACCACCGCGATCACCGGCGTGCCCGAGGCCGTCGGGGGCGCCGCCGACGCGCTCGTCGATCTGTCCGCCGTGGACGAGCGGTCGGTCGTGCAGACGCGGTTCGCCACGACCGCGCTCGCGATGCTGCGCGCGCACCTGGGCGAAGACCTCGGCGACGTCGTCGCGCAGGCCGAGCGGGTGCTGGCCGAGCCGCTGCCCGCCGAGCTCACCGAAGCCGAGCAGGTCAGCTTCCTCGGCACCGGCTGGTCCGTCGGCATCGCGAACGAGGCCGCGCTCAAGTTCCGCGAGGCGTGCCTGCTGTGGACGGAGTCGTACCCGGCCTGGGACTACCGGCACGGCCCGATCAGCATCAGCGAGCCGGGCCGGGTGACGTGGATGTTCGGCGCCGCACCGGACGGGCTGGCCGAGGACGTGCGCCGCGCGGGCGGCACGTTCGTCGAGAGCGGGCTCGACCCGCTCGCCGACCTGGTCCGCGCCCAGCTCGTCGCCGGGGCGATCGCGCGGCGCAAGGGCCTGGACCCGGACCACCCGCGCAGCCTGACGCGCTCCGTCGTCCTCGCATGATCGTCACCGTGACGCCGAACGCCGCGCTCGACGTCACGTACACAGTGGACAGCCTGGTGCCGGACGCCGTGCACCGGGCACGCGACGTCCGGCGCCGGGCGGGCGGCAAGGGCGTGAACGTCGCCCGCGTGCTGCACGCGCTCGGCGCCGACGTCCGCGCGATCGCCACCGCGGGCGGGGCGACCGGGGCCGAGGTCGCGGCGGAGCTCGGCTCGGCCGGGCTGCCCGCCGAGCTGGTGCCGATCAGCGGCGAGACACGCCGGACGACCACCGTGCTCTCCGCGGAAGACGGCTCGGTGACCCTCCTCAACGAGCCGGGGCCGCGGCTGACCGCGGCCGAATGGGCGCTGCTGGCCGCGCACGTCCGGCGCCGCGAGCCCGAGGTGCTGGTCTGCTCCGGCAGCCTGCCGCCGGGCGCGCCGCCCGACGGCTACGCGCGGCTGGCCGCCGGATGGACGTCCATTTTGGACACGTCGGGGCCGGCTCTGCTGGCCGGGCTGGCCGCACGGCCGGCCGTGGTCAAGCCCAACGCCGCCGAGCTGCGCGAGGCGACCGGGCTCGACGACCTGGAACAGGCGGCGCACGAGCTGCGCGGGCGGGGCGCGGGCGCCGTGGTGGTGTCTCTCGGCGCGGCCGGGTTGCTCGCGGTCACGGCCGCGGGCACCTGGCACGCGACACCGTCGAAGCCGCTCGCCGGCAACAGCACGGGCGCGGGCGACGCGGTGGTCGCGGCGCTCGCGCTCGGGCTCTGCCGCCGCGAGCCGTGGCCGGAGATCCTGCGCCGCGCCGTCGCCCTGTCCGGCGCGGCGGTGCTCGGCCCGCTCGCCGGCGACGTCGACCTCGGGCACTACCACCGGGAGCTGGCCGCGGTGCGGGTCCGGCCGGGCGGGGAGGCCTGATGTCTCCGGCCGCGGCGCGGGGCGGAGTCCCGATGGCTTCGACCCCCTCCGGCGCATTCGACCAACGGGGGCCGGCCGCCGGGTGCGGCCGGCCGGAAGGGATGTCCTGATGCCTCTGGTCGCCACCGGCGAAATCGTCGCCGAGGCCGCGGCGGCGCGGCGGGGGTGTGGTGCCTTCAACGCGATCCAGCTGGAGCACATCACCGCGATCGTCGAAGGCTCGGCGCAGGCGGACTCGCCCGTGATCGTGCAGCTCAGCCAGAACGCCGTGCGCTACCACGGTGCGCTCGCTCCCATCGGGGGCGCCGCGCTGGCCGTGGCCCGGGTGGCCGAAGCGCGCGTCGCCGTGCACCTCGACCACGCCGAGTCGCGTGAGCTCGTGCGGGAGGCCGTCGCGCTGGGGTTCGGCTCGGTCATGTTCGACGCGTCCAAACTGGACTACGCCGGCAACGTCCGGGAGACCCGCGAGGTCGCCGCCTTCTGCCACGACCACGGCGTGTGGGTGGAGGCCGAACTCGGCGAGGTCGGCGGCAAGGACGGCGTGCACGCGCCCGGCGCCCGCACCGACCCGGACGAGGCGGCGGAGTTCGCCGCGGCCACCGGCGTCGACGCGCTCGCCGTGGCCGTCGGCAGTTCGCATGCCATGCTGACCCGGGACGCCACTTTGGACTTCGGCCTCATCGCGCGGCTGCGTGAACGGGTGCCCGTGCCGCTGGTGCTGCACGGCTCGTCCGGGGTGTCGGACGAGGGGCTCGCCGAGGCCGTGCGGGCGGGGATGACGAAGGTCAACATCGCCACCCAGCTCAACAAAGTCTTCACCGCGGCCGCGGCGGGAGACTGGCGCGCGCACCCCGGACGCGTCGACCCCCGGAAGTACCTGGGGGCCGGGCGGGACGCCGTGACCGCCGAAGTGCGGCGATTGTTGCGGCTTCTTGTGTTGACAGATGCTTGAAAGCCCATAAAACTGCGCACTAACGCGCAGAACATGCGCAATATTCGATCTCGATCCAGGTGGTGGCGGATGCGGCGAAGCAAAGTCATGGCATGTGCGGTGGGAGCGTCCGTCCTCCTGGCGGGCTGCGGCGGAGGTGCCGACGCGGGCGGCGGCACGGGGGAGAACGCGCTGCCCGGGGTCGACCAGTACCTCGCCGCGCCCTGTCCGGAGGCGGCCGTCAAACCGGCCACGGACAAGGAGTTCACGTACTGGGCGATGTGGACGGCCGACGAGCCGCAGGGCAAGGTCCTCCAGAAGGCGTTCAAGTGCTTCCAGGAGAAGACCGGCGTCAAGGTGAACGTGCAGTGGCTGGGGCGCAAGGCCTACACGCAGAACCTGGTGCCCGCGCTCAACACCGACGCCGTGCCGGACCTGTTCGACCAGGACGTCAGCAAAGTCGGCGCGGCGATCATGACGCCCGGCGGCACGCAGAGCGTCGACGACGTCTTCGCGATGAAGGTCGGCGAGGGCGACAAGACGGTGAAGGACGTGCTTTCCCCGAGCTCGTACGACTTCCCGCAGAACAAGGACCACGAGGGCCACAACTTCATGGTCCCCTACACCGTGCAGTCCAGCGCGTGGTGGTTCAACAAGGACACCGCGGGCGACGTGCGGCAGCCGAAGACGATGGACGACCTGACGGCGTTGTTCGACAAGGCGAAGGCCGACGGCAAGGCCGCGATCAGCCAGGACGGCGACATCCCGTTCTACAACATGTACTTCTTCACGCAGCTCGCCGAGCGGTACGTCGGCGCGGGCGGGCTCAACAAGGCCGCGTCCGACAGGACCGGGCAGGCGTGGAAGACCGACCCCGGCTTCCTCAAGGCCGCCACGGAAACCGCGAAGCTGCCGAAGTACTTCATCGACGGCTGGGACGCGGCGAAGTTCCCGCAGGTGCAGCAGCGCTGGGCCGACGGCGACTCGCGCTACCTCTACGTCGGCACCTGGGCGCCGAGCGAGACGCGCGAGTACCTGGACAAGCAGGGCGCCGGGACGAAGATCAACTACGGCTCGTTCCAGTTCCCGATGCCGGCCGGGGCCACGCACGACACCGTCGAGCAGATGTCGATCGGCTTCGCGGTGACCAAGAAGGCCAAGCACCCCGAGGCCGCGAAGGCGTTCATCGCCTACTTCCTCGGCAAGGACATCCTGTCGGGCATCCCGGCGGTGGCCGACAACCTCGTGCCACGCGCCGACCTCGCCGTGCCGGGCGACCTCAAGCAGGTCAAGGCGGCGATGGACGACCCGAAGAAGGAGCACGTCCTGCAGTACGACGGGATCGACGGCATCGCGGGCGGCAAGTGGCAGACCGACGTCTTCGACCCGGCTGACACCGCGTTGCTGAAGGGCCAGCTCACGCCGCAGCAGTTCGTCGACCAGCTGGCCGCCAAGGGCGCCGAGTTCTGGAAGAGCCAGGGCTGATGGCCACGCTCACGACGGCACCGGCGCCGCGGGTTTCGGAGACCCGCGACGCCGGTGGCGCGCACCTGCGCCGCAAGAAACGGCTGTTTTGGCCCTTCGCGGCGCCGGCGTTGGCGCTGTACCTCGCGTTCCTCGTGCTGCCGACGCTCGCGACGGTGGTGCTCAGCTTCACCAGCTGGGCCGGCGCCGGCGACACGCCGCAGCCCAACGGCGTCACCAACTACACGCGGATGTGGGCGAGCGACTCGTTCCAGTACGCGTTCCGCAACACGCTGGTGTACGTCTTCCTCGGCGGCATCGGCACGTTCGCGCTGGCGTTCCTGTTCACGATGGTGCTGCGGGACATGCGCGGCGGCAAGGTCGTCCGCGCGATCCTGTTCTTCCCGAACATCGTCGCGCCGGTGGCACTGGGCATGTTCCTCGGCTTCGTGTTCAAGTACCAGCCGGGCAAGCAGGGCCTGGCGAACTACGTGCTGGAGCACGTCGGGGCGGACGCGGCGAAGTTCCTGGCCCCGGCCAACGTGACCGGCGTCGTGACGGCGTCGCTGATCTGGGCCAGCTCGGGTTTCTACATCACGATCCTGATGGCCGCGGTCGACCGGATCCCGCCGTACCTCTACGAGGACGCCGAGCTGGGCGGCGCGTCGCCGTGGCAGAAGTTCCGCAACATCACGCTGCCGATGACGTGGGACGTCGTCGGCGTCGCGGGTGTCCTGTGGACGATCAACGCGCTGAAGATCTTCGAGCTGGTGTTCGTGCTGGCCGGGCCGGGCACGTACGCGCCGCCGAACCAGGCGTGGACGCTGGGGATCTACGTGTTCGACCGGACCTTCGGCTCGAACGGCACGCCCGACTTCGGCGCCGCTTGTGCGTGCGCGGTGGCGATGATCGCGCTGGTGTCGATCCTGGTCGTGCTGCTGAGGCGGGTGATGCGCCGTGACGCTCTCCAGTTCTGAAGTCCGCGTGCGGAAGGTGCCGCGCAAACCGCGCCCGGCTCCCGGCGCGCGCCGGCTGAGCCCGTTGCGGCTGCTGGGGTCCACGATCGTCTGGCTGTTCACCGCCGGCAACGTCCTGGTGCTGTACTGGCTGGTCACCGCGGCGTTCAAGACGCCGGTGGAGATCTTCACCAAGCCGTTCGCGCTGCCGTACCAGTGGTTCCACGTCGGCAAGCCGTTCCGCAACTTCAGCTACGCTTGGACCAACGCCGGGTTCGGCGACGCGGTGCTGACGACGGTCGTGCTCGTCGGCCTCGCCACGGTCGCGACGGTGGCCGTTTCGGCGCCCTGCGCGTACGCCCTGACCAGGCTGGGGGTCCGCGGGTCCGGGCCGATGACGAACGTGGTCGCGATCGGCATGGGGGTGCCGTTCCAGACCGTGATCATCCCGCTGTTCGTCGTGCTCAGCCGGATCCACCTGGACAACGAGTACGGGCTGTTCGTGCTGTACGTCGCGTTGTCGATCCCGTTCACGGTCTTCCTCCTGACCGGCTTCTTCCGCTCCCTGCCGGACGAGCTGGAGGAAGCGGCCGCGCTGGACGGCGCGTCCCCGGTGCGGACGTTCTTCTCGGTGATGCTGCCGCTGGCGCGCGGCGGCCTGATCACGGCGCTGACGCTGAACGCGATCGGCCTGTGGAACGAGACGCTGCTGGCGATCGTGTTCCTGAAGGACCAGGCGCACTTCACGCTGTCCCGCGCGCTGTTCACGTTCTACGGCGCGGCGAGCTACCAGTCGGAGTACGGCGGCCTGATCGCCGGGGTGGCGATCGTGGTGCTCCCGATGCTGGTGCTCTACCTCGTGCTCGCCCGCCGGATCATCACCGGCCTGACCCTCGGCGCCGGAAAGTAGGAAGACGATGGCGGAAGTGACCTTCCGGGACACGACCCGGTTCTACGCGGGCGTCGACCGCCCGGCGGTCGACGGGCTCGACCTGGCGGTGGCGGACGGCGAGTTCCTGGTCCTGGTGGGCCCGTCGGGCTGCGGGAAGTCGACGACGCTGCGGATGCTGGCCGGGCTCGAGGGCGTCGACGACGGTTCGATCCACATCGGGGAGCGCGACGTCACGGCGTTGCCGCCCAAGGACCGGGACATCGCGATGGTGTTCCAGAACTACGCGCTCTACCCGCACATGACGGTCGGCGAGAACATCGGCTTCCACCTGAAGCTGGCCCGGATGCCGGCAGCGGAACGCCGGCGGCGCGTGGCTTCGGCGGCCGAACTGCTGGACCTGACGCCGTACCTCGACCGCAGGCCCGCGCGGTTGTCGGGCGGGCAGCGCCAGCGCGTCGCGATGGGCCGGGCGATCGTGCGCGAGCCGAGCGTGTTCCTGATGGACGAGCCGCTGTCCAATTTGGACGCTCAGCTGCGCGTCCAGACCCGCACGCAGATCGCCTCGCTGCAGCGGCGGCTGGGGATCACCACGCTGTACGTCACCCACGACCAGGTCGAGGCGATGACGATGGGCGACCGCGTGGCGGTGCTGCGGGACGGGGTGCTGCAGCAGTGCGACACCCCGATCGGCCTGTTCTCCCGGCCGGCGAACGTGTTCGTGGCGGGGTTCATCGGGTCGCCGTCGATGAACCTGCTCGAGACCACGGTGTCCGAGCTGGAAGTGCCGTTGACACCGGCGCAGCGGTCGGCGCTGACCGGCCCGGGTGTCGTCGTGGGCGTCCGTCCCGAGGGGTGGATCATCGGCTCGGGGCGGGACGCCGTGGTCGAAGTCGTGGAGGAGCTGGGCAGCGACCAGTACCTGTACTGCCGGGCCGGCGAGCAGGTGCTGACCGTGCGCACGCCGGGGATGGCGGCGTGGCAGCGGGGCGAGCCGATCAAGCTGGCGCCGCAGCCGGAGTCCGTGCACCTGTTCGACGCCGCGACCGGCGCGCGGCTGCCTTGACCGGCGTGCCGCGTGCGGGCGACACCGGCGATGCAGCATACTGCTCGAAACGGTAGTCAACAGCGCAACCGTGTGCGCGCTGGACCGCCGCGAAGCAAAGCTAGGGAGTACCGCAGATGGCCCGGCACGAACGGTTGAGCACCCTGCTGGACATGCTGGGGCAGCGGGAAAAGATCGACGTCGAGGACGTGGCCGCGGAGTTGAACGTCTCCGCGGCCACCATCCGGCGCGATCTCGACCACCTCGCCGAACAGCAGCTGCTGACGCGCACCCGGGGCGGCGCGGTCGCCAACGACCTCGCCTACGACCTGCCGCTGCGCTACAAGACGGCGCGGCACGTGCCGGAGAAGCAGCGGATCAGCGTCGCCGCGGCGGCGTTCGCGGCCAAGGGCATGGTCGTCGGGCTGAACGGCGGGACCACGACCGCCGGGGTGGCGCGGGCGCTCGCCATGCGGTCCGACCTGTCCGGACGCGGGGACGCGCCGGGCATCACGGTCGTCACCAACGCGCTGAACATCGCGCACGAGCTCGCCGTGCGGCCGAACGTCAAGATCGTCGTCACGGGCGGGGTCGCGCGGCCGCAGTCGTTCGAGCTGAGCGGCCCGCTGGCCACCCGCGTGCTCAGCGAGCTGACCATCGACCTGCTGTTCCTCGGGGTCGACGCCTTCGACCCGGAGGCGGGCGCGTTCGCCCACCACGAGGGCGAGGCCAGCATCAACCGCCTGATGGTGGAACGCGCCGAGCGCGTCGTCGCGGTCGCGGACGGGTCGAAGCTGGGCCGCCGGGCGTTCGCCCGGATCTGTGAGACGACCCAGGTGCACGCGCTGGTGACGGACACCGACGCGGATCCGGAGGCGGTCCGGGCGCTCGAGGCGATGGGTGTCGAAGTTCAGGCCGTGTGAGCCAGGGCGAGTTCGAGGACGCGGTGGCCGGCCGCGGACGGGTGGACGTCGCAGCCGCCCGCCGGGAGCTTGACCAGCAGGCCCGCCGCGCACGGGTCGCCGCCCGTGCGCAGGGACGCCAGGAAGAACGCCGTGAAGCCGTCCGCCACCTTGCCGTGGTAGCGGCGCGTCACCTGGGCCAGCGCCGTGTCGAGGGCCTTCACCTGCGCCACCTGCGCCGCGTCGCGGTAGTCCAGCGAGTAGTACGACACCAGCACCAGTTCACCGCGGTACTGCGAGCGCACCGCGCCGAGGATCGCCGCCAGGTTCCGGCTCACCTGGCCGAGCGCCGCCGTGAAGTCCGGGCCCGTGCAGTGGTCCGGCGTGGTGTCCCGGCAGAGGAACAGGTCGTTCGCGCCGATGGTCAGCGTCACCAGCCGGGTGTCCCGGTGGGTCCGCAGGTACTGCACGGCGTAGGCGATCTGGCTGCCCGGGTAGGCGACGTGCAGCGGGAACGCCGCCCGGTAGCCGTTTTCGCAGCCGTTGCTCGGCGCGGTGGTGACCAACAGGCTGCCCGTCGTTTCGCCGGGACACGACGCGTTCGCCAACCGGAGCCCGCGCAGCGCGGCGTATTTCTCCGCGTAGCCGCTGAAGTTGGCCGCGTTCAGGTAGTCCGCGCCCGCGTTGGGCCGGTAGCCGAACGCGACCGAGTCACCCAGCGCGAGGTAGCGGCCGGTGCCGGCTTCCGCCGGGGTCGTGAGAAGTGCGGAAGCGGCGATCACGACCGCCGCCGTGGCGAAGAATCGACGAAGCATCTCCGGCTCCCTTCCCCGCAGCGCTGCGTGGCCGGAACGATTGTGCCCGTTCCGGCCACGCGGCGGAAGCGTCAGAAGCCGATCGTCGACGGCGGCTTCGGCCCGGCGATGCGGGCCTCGGCCGATCCGGGCTCGACCGCGGCGCAGTGCGTGCCCTGGGCCGGGAGCTTGCCGCTGATCAGGTAGTCGTCGGTCGCCTTGATCACGCACGGGCTGTTCTTGAAGTACGCGCCGTGGCCCCAGCCGTCGTAGGTGAGCAGCGTGCTGCCGCTCTGCCGGGCCGCGGCCTGCGACCACGCGTACGGCGTTGCCGGATCGTGCTCGCTGCTCACCATCAGCAGCGGCGGCGCGCCGTGGACCTGCAACGGGTGCTGAGGGTTGCTGGTCTTGTCCGGCCAGCCGATGCAGCCGGTGACGGCCTGCCAGCCCAGCGAGTTGACCTTGACGTCCGGTGCCAGCGCCGCGGCCGTGCGACGGTAGGCCTCGAGCTCGGCGTAGTTGTGCACCGGCAGCTTCCAGTCGTCGCAGAACACGCTCCGGAAGACGTTGTGGACCGGGGTGTCGGCCCTCGCCTGCGCCGACGCGGCCGGCTTGGTGCCGTCCGCGAACGTCTTGAGCGTCTTCGCCAGCTGGTCCCAGCTCGGGCCGTAGAACGAGCCCTGGAAGATCGACGCCAGCTCCAGCGGCGTGATCGCTTCGCCGCTCTGCGGGTCCTTCAGCTCTCCGCGCGCGGCCTTGTCCTGCAGGGCACGCGTCAGCTTCGAGACGTCCTGACCGTGCAGCGCGCAGCTCGGCGTCCGGCCGCACCAGGCGGCGAACTCGCCGAACTCCGCCTGCACCGACTGGGTTTCGCTGGTGAGGAACTCGAACGCCGTGTACTGCGAGTGGTCCATGTTGCTGTCCAGCACGAGCGCGCGGACCTTGTCCGGGAACAGCTCCGCGTACTGCTGGCCCATCAGCGTGCCGTACGAAACGCCGTAGTAGGTCAGCTTCCGCTCGCCGAGCGCGGCGCGGATGGCGTCCATGTCCCGTGCGACGCTCTTGGTGTCGCCGTACCGGCCCAGCGGCCCGGAAAGCCTGTCGCAGCTTTCGCCGAGCTTGCGGTTGTAGCTCGCGAGCTGTTCGAACTCGGCCTGGTTGCGCGGAACGGCCGGGTGGTCGGCGATGATCTCGTCGAGCCCGCACTTGATCTGCGTGCTGTCGCCGACGCCGCGCGGGTCGAAGCCCACGGTGTCGAAGCGCTTGGTGATCTCGGGCGAGAGCGACCAGCCGCCCTCGACCTCACCCGCGCCCGCGCCGCCGGGCCCGCCCGGGTCCATCAGGATCGAGCCGATGCGGGCGGCCGGGTCGGTCGCCTTGCGGCGGGCGAGCGCGATGCTCGCGGTGCCCTTCTCCGGGTGGGCCCAGTCGATCGGCACGGTCACCGTGCCGCAGTCCACGCCGGGTGCGCCGGCGCACGGCTTCCAGTCGATCGTCGCCGGGGACGCCCCGGCCGGCGTCGCCGCCAGCAGGCTCCCCGCTACCGCCACTGCTGCCGCGGCCGTGACCAGCCGCCTCGATACCCCCGACATCGTCAGCCCTTCCCCTTACCGACAGTGGTTGGCCGGCTCCAGGTAATCACCATTCCGGTGATCGCGCCAGGTTCCCTGGTGGATCAGGCCTTGACGTCCACTGTGGACGCTCGCTCCGCGTGCCGCAGCCACGCCGTCGCCACCACACCCAGCACGCACAACGCGCCCAGCACGCCGAACGCCCAGCCGAACCCGGTCGCCGGGTCCACGGCGAGCCCGCGGGACAGCACGATCACGCACAACGCGCCGCCGGCCGCGCCGCCCACGCGCAGCACGATGTTCACCAGAGCCGTCGCGTGGCCGAGCTCCGCCGCGCTGACCGACGCATACGCCGCCGTCGAAGCGGGCATGATCGACAGCCCGAGCCCGGCGCCGCGGACCACGAGCACCGCCTGGACCAGCCACATCGGCGCGTCCGGGCCGAGCCACGGGAGCGGCGCGGTGCTCGCCAGGACGACCAGCGCGCCGGCGAGTGAGACGGTGCCGCCGCCGTAACGGTCCGTCAGCCGGCCGGCGACGAGCACGAACCCGGTCGTGGCCAGCCCCATCGGGGCGAGCAGGACGCCCGCCTCGGCGGGCCCGGCGCCGAGCCGGACCTGGAACCACAGCGGCAGCAGGAGAACCGCGCCGAACATCCCGGCGCCGGCGAGCAGGACGGACGCCAGCGCCGAGCCCAGCACCGGCCGCGCGGCGAGCCGCAGGTCCAGCACGGGGTGGCGGACGCGCAGCGAGCGCCAGGCGAACACCGCGAGCGCGAGGGCGCCGACGGCCGCGAACACGGCGTCGCGCTCGGTGAGCGTGTAGACGAGCAGTGGCAGGCCGAGCGACACGAGCAGCAGTCCCGGCCAGTCCACCGGCGGCGGCTGCCCGCGGTCGCCGCGCGGCACGTACCGGAGCGCCAGCCCGAACGCGACCAGCCCGATCGGCAGGTTCAGCCAGAACAGCACCGGCCATGAGAAGTGCGCGAGCAGGAACCCGCCGACGCTCGGCCCGACGACGGGGGCCAGCCCGACGACGAGGCCGAGCGTGCCCATGGTGCGGCCGAGCCGCTCGGGTCCCACGGCCAGCCCGATCACCGTCTGCCCGGCGGTGACCAGCACACCGGTGGTCATGCCCTGCACCGCCCGGACCGCGATCAGCGTGCCGGCGTCCGGCGCGAGCGCGCAGGCCACGGACGTCAGCAGGAACGCCGCGAGCGCCCAGAGCCACAGCCGTCCGGCGCCGAGCTTCTTCACGAGCCACGGGGTGAGCGGGAGCGCGGCGGACAGCCCGAGCAGGAAGGCGGTGGCCACCCACTGGATTTCGATGAGGCCGACCCCCAGGCGCAGCCTCATCGACTCGAGCCCGACGGCGACGATCGAGCCGTCCATGTTGGCCAGGAAGCCCCCGAGCGCCATCACGCCGGAAGCGATCCAGACGGTGCGCGGGATCGGTGGTGCGGTCATGTCCCCGACGGTAGAAGTTCGAGGAAGGTCGAGGTCAAGGCTCAGCCGCGGGCGCCTGGCGCGGCCGGATCTCCCTGCCGTGCAAGGAGAGGTGCCGGTGCCACCGCCTGGGCGTCCCGTCGCCGAAGAGCCAAGGCCGCCACGGAGGTGCGCCAAGCGTCACATTGGGCGGTCTCCGGTGCGCGTCGAGCTGCCCCGGACGATCAGCTGCGCGGCCATCGTCGTCGTGGTCGTCGCGCGGGCGCCGCTGTCGCCGATGCGGTCGAGCAGCAGGCGCGCGGCCAGCTGGCCCATCGCGTGGGCGGGCTGGGCGACAACGGTCAGCGCCGGGGAGATCAGGGTCGCCCACGGCGCGTCGTCGAACGACACGATCCCGACGTCGCGGCCCGCTCGCAGGCCCAGCTCCGCCAGCACCTGCAGGACACCGACGGCCATCGTGCTGCTGGACACCAGGAGCGCGTCCGGCGGCTCGAGCTTCGTCAGCAACCGCGTCGCGGCTTCCCGCCCGCCGGCGTCGCGGAATTCGCAGCGGCGGACCAGTTTCGCGGAGTACTTCCGGCCGGCGGCCCGGAGTCCGTCGCGGTACCCGTCGAGCCGGTCGTCGGCCGTGGTGACGCCCGGCGGGCCGGCGATGCAGGCGATGCGCTCGTACCCGTTGTCCGCGAGGTGGGCCACGGCGTCCCGGGCCGCGGCGCGGGAGTCCAGCAGGACGGCGTCGCAGTCGGTGGACCCGAGCCGCCGGTCGACGGTCACGATCGGCGTCCGGTGCGTCGTCAGCGGCCCGACGTCGCTGTCGCCGGTGGTCGGCGACATGATCACGCCCGCGATCCGCTCCTGCGCCGCGACCTCGACGTACCGGCGTTCCTTGGCCGCGTTCTCGTCGGAGTTGCACAGCATCACCGAGTACCCGGCCGCCTGGGCCGCGTCCTCGACGCCGCGTGCGATCGCCGTGAAGAACGGGTTCTCGACGTCGGAGATGATCAGCGCCAGCACGGCGGTCTCGCGGCGGCGCAGGCTGCGGGCCAGGCCGTTCGGGGTGTAGCCGAGCTCGGCCACCGCCCTGGCCACGCGTTCGGCCAGTGCGGGGTCCACAGTGGACTTGCCGTTGAGCGCCCGCGACACGGTCGCGGTCGACACCCCGGCCAGCGCCGCCACGTCGGAGATCGTCGCCACCCGCGTCCTCGTTCACCCTCGTTCGTTGACAGGGCCCCGGGGACACCATAGCTTGGGGGAAATCGATTTCCCGCAGGGTGGTCCGTGGAGGGCGGATGACGGGACTGCTGCTCGGCGTGGACATCGGCACCGCCGGCTCGAAGGGCGTGCTGGTGGACCCGGACGGCGCCGTGCTGGCCCGGTCCGTCCGCGAACACGCCGTGGCGACACCGCATCCCGGCTGGTTCGAACACGACGCGGAAACGGTCTGGTGGGCCGACTTCGCCTCGATCGTCGCCGACCTGCTGCGCGCCGCCGAGGGGCGGCCGCTCGCCGGGCTCGGCGTCAGCGGCATCGGGCCGTGCCTGCTGCCGGCTTCCGAGGCGGGCGAGCCGTTGCGGCCGGCGATCCTCTACGGCGTCGACACCCGGGCGAGCGCCGAAATCGCGGAGCTGAACGACGAGTTCGGCGTCGAGGAGATCCTCGCGCGCGGCGGCTCGCCGCTGACGAGCCAGGCCGTCGGGCCGAAGGTGCGCTGGCTGGCCCGGCACGAGCCGGACGTCTACGCGCGCACGAAGAAGCTGCTGATGGCGAGTTCGTTCCTGGTGCACCGGCTGACCGGCCGGTACGTCCTGGACCACCACTCGGCGAGCCAGTGCACGCCGCTGTACGACCTCGTCGCGGGCGAGTGGGCGACGGATTGGGCTTCCCGCGTCGCACCGGGTCTGCCGTTGCCGGAGCTGCTGTGGCCGACGGAGGTCGCCGGGAAGGTCACCGCCGCGGCGGCCGCGGCGACCGGGCTGCCGGAAGGCCTCCCGGTGACGGCCGGGACGGTCGACGCCTGGGCCGAGGCGGCCAGCGTCGGCGTCCGCGGGCCCGGCGACGTGATGGTCATGTACGGCACCACGATGTTCCTGGTCCAGGTGCTTCGTGAGCCGCGCCCGCACCCCGGCCTGTGGGGCACGCGCGGGGTGGTCCCGGGGAGTTTCACCTTGGCGGCGGGGATGGCGACGTCCGGCGCGGTGACGGACTGGCTGCGGAAGCTCGTCGGCGCGTCCTACGAGGAGCTCGTCGCGGAGGCGGCGCTGGTGCCGGCGGGCAGCCGGGGGCTGCTGCTGTTGCCGTACTTCGCCGGGGAGCGGACGCCGTTGTTCGACCCGGACGCGCGCGGCGTGCTCGCCGGGCTGACGACCACGCACGGCCGGGCGGAGATCTACCGCGCGGCGCTCGAAGGCATCGCCTACGGCGTCCGGCACAACCTGGAGGCGATGGCGGCCGCGGGCGGCGCGGCGGGCCGGCTGGTCGCGGTCGGCGGCGGGACGAAGGGCGGGCTGTGGACACGCATCGTCTCGGACGTCACCGGGCTGCCGCAGCAGATCCCGGCCGAGACGATCGGCGCCTGCCTGGGCGACGCGCTGCTGGCGGCGGAGGCGGTCGGGATGGCGCCCGTCCGGGCCAACCCGATCGCCACGACGGTCACCCCGGACCCGGCGAACAGTGCGCGGTACGAGGAGTTCTACGGCCACTACCGGTCCCTGTACGAGGCGACGGCCGGGACGGCCCGCTTCCTGGCGGAGCAGCAGCGCGCGTCGTCGTAGTGGTCAGGGCGCGGACCGGCGGCGGGCGACCATGTCCCGGTAGTGCTCCAGCGCCGCGACGGACTGGGTGACCTGCTCGAAGCTGGGGAGCGCGCGGACGTTGGCCACGAGCGTCATGTCCTTGCGCGGGATCTCCACGAAGCACACCTCCACGCCGGACTCGGCGGCGAGGGTGGCCACCTGGGTCCGCCAGGTCGGGAGATCGTGCTCGTCGCCGAGCCATTCGTGCAGGTAGACGCACCACTTGCCGCGGCGCAGCTCGCCCGCGATGGCCTCCTGCCCGACCAGGTACGGTTCGGTCACGCGGTCGTCCACGACCGTTCCCCGGAACACCAAGGCACCTCGTTCCCTCCTGCTCCCGGGCGGTGACCCCGACCGCCGGAAAGCGCTATCTCGGCGAAGACCTCCCCTCTGCCGCCGAGCAGCGCGGATCCCGGCAACCGATGACCGACCAGCCGGGACGGCGCCAACATACCGGCGGAAATGGCGCGCAGCAACCATTTCCGTTCGGGACGCGCCGAGCGTGCACAGCCGGCGTGCGGATGCACGTGCCGATCGCCGCGTGCGCGTTCGAACATTCATCGAAATGGCGGGAAGAATTTTCCGGCGGAGAAACCGCAGAACGTTATCGGAGTCCGCGGCGCGTGCCCAGTGGATCTTCGGTCCGCGACCGTACGGGTGCGCAACGTGAGCACCGACGGAAGTCGTGAGTCGGCCCGCTGAACCGGTTCGGCGGGTGACTTTGCGCGAAACGTGCGCTATACAGAGCCCGTCATGCGTGTTGATGCGCGAAAGGTGTCTCGAATGAGCAGAGTTGCGCAGTCGCTCGGCTGTCTGGCCGCTGCCGCCGCCCTCGGACTGGCGCCCACCGCGGCGTCCGCCGAGCCGGCCGCGGCGGGCTCCGGGCAGCTGGGGGACCTGACCGGGATCACGGCCGACGGCCCGACGGTGACGCTGGAGTCGGGGGCCGCCGCCGTGCGCGTGAGCTTCCCGGCCGACGGGGCCGTCCGGGTCTGGCTCGCCCCCGACGGGACCTTCACCGACCCGGCGGGCAGCAGGATCGTGCTGCCGAAGAACACGCCCCCGGCGACGCCGAAACGCGTCGACAAGGGCGCTTACTGGGCCATCTCGACGCCCAAGGCGACGCTGCGGGCGTACAAGCACCCGCTGGAGTTCGCCCTCTACGACGGCGCCGACCGCAAGCAGCTCTGGGCGGAGTCCGCGCCGCTGGCCTGGACCGGCACCACGACCACGCAGAGCCTGGCCCGGACCGCGACCGAGCAGTTCGTTGGCGGCGGTGAGCAGAACGGCCGGTTCAGCCACCGCGACCAGACGATCAAGATCTTCGCCGACGACAACTGGGACGACGGCGGCGCGCCCAACTCGCAGCCGTTCTACGCCTCGACCTCGGGTTACGGCGTCCTGCGCAACACCTTCGCCCCGGGCAGCTACTCGTTCACCAGCCCGGTCAGGACCACCCACGACGAACGCCGCTTCGACGCCACCTACGTCGTGGGCGACTCCCTCAAAGACGTCGTCAGCGGCTATACGGACCTCGTCGGCAAGCCGTTCCTGCCGCCGATCTACGGCCTGGAAACCGGCGACTCGGATTGCTATCTGCATAATGCAAATCGCGGGGAGCGGCACACGCTCGACGCCGTGAAGGTCGCCGACGGCTATACCGCGAACGGAATGCCGAATGGCTGGATGCTCGTCAACGACGGTTATGGCTGCGGCTACGAAAATCTGCAGCAAACCGGCGAAGGTCTACGAAAAAACAACATGCAGTTGGGCCTCTGGACCGAAGACGGCGTGCCCAACCAGGCCGGCGAGGTCAAGGCCGGCGTGCGGGTGCGCAAGCTGGACGTCGCCTGGGTCGGCCCGGGCTACCAGTTCGCCCTCGACGCCTGTGACACCGCCTACAAGGGCATCGAAGACAACAGCGACGCCCGCGGGTTCGTCTGGCAGCCGGTGAGCTGGGCCGGGGCGCAGCGCTGCGGCGTGCTGTGGAGCGGCGACCAGTCGGGCTCCTACGACTACATCAAGTGGCAGATCCCGACGTACGCCGGCGCGACGACGTCCGGCATCGCCTACAACACCGGCGACATCGACGGCATCTTCGGCGGCAGCCCGCAGACCTACGTCCGCGACCTGCAGTGGAAGACCTTCCTGCCGGCCGCGATGACCATGGACGGCTGGGCGTCCTCGGACAAGCAGCCGTGGCGCCAGGGCGAGCCGTACACCTCGATCAACCGCAAGTACCTCATGCTCAAGGAGCGGCTGCTGCCCTACACCTACAGCTACTCGGCGCAGGCGCACCAGACCGGCGTCGGCCAGGTCCGGCCGCTCGCGCTCGAGTACCCGGACGACCCGAACGTCTGGACGGACAAAGCGAAGTACGAGTTCCTGTCCGGCACGGACTTCCTGGTCGCGCCGGTCTACGAGAAGTCGGACGTGCGCAACGGCATCTACCTGCCCAAGGGCACCTGGGTGGACTACTGGAGCGGCAAGACCTACACCGGTCCGACCACTGTGGACGGTTACGACGCACCGCTCGACACGCTCCCGCTGTTCGCCCGCGCCGGGGCCGTCGTGCCGATGTGGGCCGAGGGCACGACGTCGTGGCAGACGCGGGACAAGTCACGGCTCGACGTCGACGTCTACCCGCAGGGCAAGGGCAGCTTCACGCTCACCGAGGACGACGGCGTCACCCGCGGCTACCAGCGCGGCGAACAGGCCAAGCAGACGTTCACCGTCGACGCGCCCCGGTCCGGGCCCGGCACGGTGACCGTGGGGATCGGCGCGAGCGCGGGCACCTACCCCGGCAAGCCCGCGGCGCGGAACTACGAGCTGTCCGTCCACACGGGATCGAAGCCGGGCGCCGTCCAGGCCGGGACCGGGGTGCTGCGGCAGTACGGCAGCAAGGCCGAGCTGGACAAGGCGCCCTCGGGCTGGTGGTACGACCCGGCCGCGCACGGCGTGGTGCGCGTCAAGACCGGCGCGCTCGGCGCGGGTGACCGGCAGGACGTGCGGCTGTCCGGCACGAGCGCGGTCGGCGGTTTCTTCCCCGAGGACGACAACACCGCGGTGACGCTGTCCGCGCCGTCGCTGGCCGTGCCCGGCCAGACCGTGACCGGCACGGTCGGCTTCACCAACAGCACGCCGCTGCCGGTGCGGGACGTCACGCTCTCGGTGCAGGGCAACGGGATCCGCGCCGCCGTCCAGAACGCGCCGAAGCTCGTCATGCCCGGGCAGACCGTCAAGGTGCCGGTCACGCTCACCCCGGACGCCGGGCTGAAGCCCGACGACTACCGGGTCACGGCCACGGCGACGTACCAGGCCAGGCTGGGGGCGCACCAGGCCGTCGACGCGTTGACGGTCACCGTGCCGTACGCCTCCGTGGCCGCGGCGTACGGGAACGTCGGCGTCACCGACGCGGCGCACGTCGCGGGCGGGGACCTCGACGGCGGGGGCAGCAGCTTCCGCGCCGAAGGACTGGCGGACGCCGGCCTGAAGCCGGGCGCGGCCTTCACCGCGAACGGTGCGCGGCTGACCTGGCCCGACGCCGGGAGCGGCAAGGCGGACAACGTCGTCGCCGCCGGGCAGACCGTCGCCGTGCGCGGGACCGGCTCGAAGCTGGTGCTCGCGGGCACCGGCACCGGGACGGCGAAGGGCACGGTGTTCGTCCGGTACGCCGACGGCAGCACCAGCCAGGCCGACCTCGGCCTGCCCAACTGGTGCTGCGCCGACCCCGCCCAGTACGGCGCGACGACCGTCGCGACCGTGCTGGGCAAGAACACCCGCACCGGCCCGGCCTACCCGACCGTGCCGTACCGGGTGTTCGCGAACTCCGTCCCGCTGACCGCGGGCAAGGAGGTCGTCGCGGTGACGCTGCCGTCGAACTCGGCGCTGCACGTGTTCGCCGCCGGCGTCGCCTGAAGGAGGTTCGGCGACCCGCCGAAGTAGGCGCCGTCCGTGACGAAGATCGTGTCGTCACGGACGGCGACCGCGGTCGGGTTCGCTAGTCCGTCCGAAGTGGACAGGATGGTCCGGATGCCGTCACGGCCGACCGTGACGACCCGGTTCTCCTGGTTGATCGCCGCGACGACCGTGCCGCCGTGGAAGGCGAAGTCGTCGACCGGCCCGAGGCCCGTCGCGACGACCCGGCCGGGCCCGCCGGCGAGCGGGAACCGGACCAGCGTGCCGCGGTCCAGGTTGGACACCCAGACCGCGCCGTCGTGGACCTTGATCCCGTTGGCGCCGAAGCCGGTCACCGGCGCGAGCAAGTCGCCGGTCGCGAAGGCGGAGACGCGGCCCCGGGAAACCCGCCAGACCGTGGAGCCGAACGAGTCGGCGACGAAGAGGTCGCCGGTGGCGGGGTCGCGCGCGACGCCGTTCTGGAACCCGGCCGGCGGCAGCGCGGCCACCTGGACCGGCGGGCCGCCGGGCCGGATCCGGTAGAGCCCGGTCGCTGCGGTGCCGGTCGAGACGGCGACGTACAGGTCGCCGCCGGGCGCCCGCACGATGCCGCCGAGGAACAGTTTCCGGTGTACCACCGGGACGTCGCCGTCCGCCGGGACCGGGATGCGGGCGATGCTCCGCACCCGGCCGTCGGGCGTGACCCGGCCGATCTCGCCGCTGTAGGCGAAGGTGAGGTCGGCGGAGCCGTCCGGCTCGAGGGCGAGGTTTTCCGGCTGCTGCCCGGCCGCGGCGTCGAGGGGGATGATCCTCGTCGCCGCCTGCGCGGGCGGGGCCGGCAGGGCGAGCACGGCGGCCGCGGCCAGCACGGCGCCGATCTGCTTGATGCGCAAGGGAAACTCCGTCTGGTGAAGGGAACGGCGAACAGAACCCCAGATCGCCGTGCCTTCGACGGTAGGCCCGGTGCGCCCCGGTCACCAATAGCCCGGCCTGGGCCGGCCATCGGAAATCCGATCACAGGTCGCGGGCGAAGCAGCGCGAGAGCGGCTCGCCGGCGTATGGGCCGTACGCCTCGATGGGCTCGTAGCCTTCGCGCTGGTAGAAGCGGATCGCGTCCGGTTGTCCCGTGCCGGTTTCCAGCAGCAGCCGGGGAACGCCGAGTGCGCGCGCGTGGTCTTCGAGGGCGCGCAGCAGCGCGACCGCGACGCCGGTGCCGCGCGCGGCCGGCTCGACGTACATCCGCTTGACCTCGGCGGCACCCGGGCCGAGGGACCGGAGCCCGCCGCAGCCGAGCGCTCTGCCTCCGGCGTCCCGCGCGACGAGGAACACCGTGACGGTCTCGGCGGTGGGCAGTGCACCCGGCTCGTGGTCGTCGGTGCCGTAGCGGGCGTCCAGTTCGGTGCGCTGGGCCGCGCGCAGCCGGACGGCGTCGGGATCGTCCCAGGTCACGGCCCTGATTTCGACGGTGGTCAGCACGGTGCCCCTTTCCGTAACAGGCGTTACCGTAGCACCTGTTACGCTTCCCGGAAAGGAGGTTTCCGTGCCGAGGCAGCGTGACGTCCAGGCGCAGCGGGAGCTGCTCTCGAACGCGACGTGGCAGGTGCTCGCCGACGGCGGCCTGCCGGGTCTGACGCTGCGCGCGGTCGCCGGGCGCGCCGGCTGCACGACCGGCCTGGTGATGCACGCGTTCCCGACGAAGAAGGCGTTGCTGCTGCACGCGCGTGACCTGCTCTACGAACGCACGGCCGTCCGGGCCGACGCCGCCGAGGCCGCGAGCGGCGACGCCTTCGGGGCGCTGGAGGCGGTGCTCGGCCAGGCCGTCGACCTGCCGCACGGCCACCACGAGGAGTCCCGCGTCTGGGTGGGCTTCCTCGCGGCGGCCCTGGCCGACGACGACCTGGCCGACCGCCACCGCGCGGCGAACCGCTCGTTCCTGGCGCGCGTCCGGCGGCTGGTGGCGGCCTGCCGTCCGAAGTGGACGGACGAGCGCGTCGAACTGACGACGAAGAGCCTGGTGGGGCTGGTCGAGGGCCTGAACGTGCTGGCCGCGGCCGACCCGGCCGAATACCCGGCCCGGTTGCAGCAGGACGCACTGGCCCGGGCGCTCACCGAACTGCGTCCCGCGCCGGGCCCGGGTGCGCGGTGCTGACCCGGGTCAGGCCGCGCACGTAGCCGCGGCGGACCTAGGCGGCCGGGCCGAACCGGCGGCGGTAGGCGCTCGGGCTCAGCCCGGTGTGCCGCCGCAGCTGGAGGCGCAGGTTCGCCGCCGTGCCGAGGCCGCTGGCCTCGGCGACCCGGTCCAGCCGCAGCTCGCCGCGCTCGATGAGGCGGCAGGCCAGCGTCACGCGTTCCGTCGTCAGCCAGGCCAGCGGGGTCGTGCCCAGCTCCGCGCGGAACTTCCGGTGCAGCGTCGCCAGGCTCGTCGCGGCCCGGGCGGCCAGGTCGGCGACGGTGAGGGGCTGGTCCAGGCGGGCCAGCGCCCACGCCAGCACCGGTGCCAGCGACGTGTCGGGCACCGACGGCACCGGGCGCGCGATGAACTGCTGCTGCCCGCCGTCGCGGTGGCCGGTGAACACCAGGCGGCGGCTGACGATGTTGACGACTTCGGCGCCGTGGTCGCGCTGGATGAGGTGCAGGCCGAGGTCGAGCGAGGCCGCGCTGCCCGCCGCGGTGAGGACGTCGCCCTCGTCGACGAACAACACGTCCGGTTCCCAGTGGACCGCCGGGAACCGCTCGGCGAACTCCGCGGCCCACTGCCAGTGGGTGGTCGCGCGCCGGCCGTCGAGGACGCCCGCTTCGGCGAGCGCGAACGCGCCCGTGCAGAAGCTGACCAGCCGGGCGCCCCGCGCGGCGGCGCGGCGGATCGCGGCGATGATCGCGGGGTCCGTCGGCACGCCGGTGTTCGGCCGGGCGGGCGCGATCAGCGTGTCGGCCGCGTCGGCGGCCTCGAGCCCGGCGACGCCGCTCAGCGTGAACATCCCCAGGTTCATCCGCACGTCCGTGGTCGGGGCGCAGAGCGTGAAGTCGTACCAGGGCCGGTCCAGCTCGGGCCGCCGCAGGCCGAAGAGCTCGGTCGCGACGCCCATCTCGAACGGGTTCGACTCCGCGGTCACGATCGCCGCGACCCGGTGAGAGAATTCTTGCGGCATGTGCGATTCCTAGCACTCGCCGCGCCGGAACGCCAGGCGCAGGATCGAGCGCATGAACCCGATCGACCTCACCGAAGTCCTGGCGACCTTCGACGCCGCCTGGAGCCCGCGGATCGTCACCCGCGTCAACGACTACGACATCCGGCTGGCCCGGTTCGACGGCGAGCACGTCTGGCACGTCCACGAAGACACCGACGAGTTCTTCCTGGTCCTCGACGGCGAGATCGAGATCGGGCTGCGCGACCCGGACGAGCGCGTCGTGACGCTCTCCCGCGGGCAGGTCTTCGTGGTGCCGAAGGGGACGTTCCACAAGCCGTCGTCGAAGAACGGCGCGAGCGTGCTCCTGGTGGAACCGGCCGGGACGCTCTCGGTCGGCGATGAGCACGGCGAGGTGCCCGACCACGTCGACGTCACCACCGGCCACCTGGTCTAGCTTCGGGGGATGGTGACCTTCCTACCGGCCGACCAGGCGTCGTGGGCGGACCTGCAGGCGATCTTCGGCGACCGCGGCGACCCGGCCCGCTGCCGGTGCCAGTACTTCAAGGAGACGCCCGCGCAGTGGCGGTCCGGGACACCGGAGGAGCGCGCCGAAGAATTCCGCGCGCAGACGGCCGAGCACGCGACCGGGCTCGTCGCCTACCTCGACGGCGAGCCCGCCGGCTGGTGCGCGGTCGAGCCGCGCACCGCGTACCGGCGCCTGCTGGGGAGCCGGCTCGTCTGGGCCGGCCGGGACGAGGACAAGGACGACGACGGCGTCTGGGCCGTCACGTGCTTCGTCACGCGCAAGGGCTTCCGGCGGCAGGGCGTCAGCGCCGCCTTGGCGAAGGCGGCCGCGGACTTCGCCCGCGAGCGGGGCGCCCGGGCGGTCGAGGGCTACCCGATGCTCGTCGAGCCGGGCCAACAGCTCGCCTGGCCCGCCGAACTGTTCGTCGGCAGCCGGGGGATCTTCGCCGACGCGGGTTTCACGGAGGTCAGCCGTCCGACCGCTCGTCGGGTCGTCATGCGGCTGACCTGCTGAGTCCTTCTGGAAAACGGCGTACGCTCGGCCGCATGAAACGGACATCGTTCGCGCAGTGGCCGTGCTCGATCGCGCGCACCATGGACCTGCTGGGCGACTGGTGGACCCCGCTGGTGCTGCGTGACGCCTTCTACGGCGTCCGCCGCTTCGACGAGTTCCAGCAGCAGCTCGGCATCGCGCGCAACACCCTCGCCGACCGGCTCAAGCGGCTGGTCGACGAAAGGCTGCTGGAGAAGGTCGCGTACCAGACCGAGCCGGTGCGCTACGACTACGTGCTCACCGAAAAGGGCCGCGACTTCTACCCGGTGCTGCTCGCCATGACGCGCTGGGGCGACCGGTGGCTCTCGGGCGAGGCCGGCCCGCCGATCACCGTGCACCACACCGCGTGCGGACACGACACGCACGCCGAAATCGTCTGCGCCGAATGCCGTGAACCGATGACGCCGGACGACACCCGGATGCGCCGCGGCCCCGGCTTCCCGCCGCGGCTCGCGCAGCGCCCGGACGTCGAAGCGCGCTTCGCGCGGCAGGAGTGACGTTGACAGGGTAGGTCTATCTACGCAACTATCGTGGTCAGAGGCGCATCGAGAGGAGTGGCGACCACGATGGAGTGGACAGGCGCGCGGTACGCGGACAAGCCGACGGCCGAGGTCTCGACCTGGATCGACGCCGCCCCCGAAGACGTCTGGGCGGTCGTCTCCGACATCGCCGTGATGCCTTCGCTGAGTTCGGAGCTGCAGTCCGTCGAATGGCGCGAGGCCGGCCGCACGTTCGTCGGCCGGAGCAAGCACGACGCGTTCGGCGAGTGGGAGACGACGTCGTTCGTCGTCGAGTGCGAAGCGCCGCGCGTGTTCTCCTGGGCCGTCGCGGACCCGGCCGAGCCGAGCTCGGTCTGGAAGTTCACCCTGGCGCCCGAAGCCGGCGGCACGCGGCTTTCGCAGTGGATGCAGATGGGCCCGGGGCGGTCCGGGCTGTCGTTCGCCATCGACCGGATGCCGGAGAAGGAGCAGAAGATCGTCTTCGTCCGGTTGCGCGAGTTCGAAACCGCGATGACCGGCAACCTCGCCGCGATCAAGGACCGGGTCGAAAGCCGATGAGGACCGCGACGACCGTCGAGTTCTCGCGGGATTCGCGCACCACGCTGGACTTCGTGCTGGAGGCGGAAAAGCTCGGTCTCGACGTCTGCTGGGTGGCCGAGGCCTGGGGCTCGGACGCGCCGTCCGCGCTCGGCTACCTCGCCGCCCGCACCGACCGCATCCAGCTCGGCTCCGGCATCATCCAGCTCGGCACACGCACGCCGGTCGCCATCGCGCAGGCCGCGCTGACGCTCGCCGACCTGTCCGGTGGCCGGTTCGCCCTCGGCCTCGGGCCCTCGGGACCGCAGGTGATCGAAGGCCTGCACGGCGTCCCGTTCGCGAAACCGTTGACGCGCATGCGCGAGACCGTCGAGATCATCCGCCAGGCCATCGCTGGGGAGAAGATTTCGTTCTCCGGCAAGACTTTCGAGATCCCACTGTCCGGCGAGGCGCGGGCGATGCGGCTGTCCACCCCGCCGAACCCGGACATCCCGATCTACCTCGCGACGCTGTCGCCGAAGCTCTTGGAGCTGACCGGCGAAGTCGCGGACGGCTGGCTCGGCACCAGCTTCGTCCCCGAAGGCGCCTCCGCGTACTTCGAGCATTTGGACGCCGGGCTCGCGAAGGCGGGTCGCACGCGCAAGGACATCGACGTCTGCCAGGGTGCCGAAGTCGCCTTCGCCGACAACGAGGACGAGCTGCGCGTCATGGTCGGCGGCCGCAAGAAGGAGCTGGCCTTCAGCCTCGGCGGGATGGGCTCGGCCAGCACGAACTTCTACAACAACGCCTACAGCCGCCAGGGCTGGGCGGACGTCGCCGCCGAGGTCCGCGAGCGCTGGCAGGCCGGCGACCGCGACGGCGCGACCGCGCTCGTCACCGACGAAATGGTGCTCGGCACGACGCTGATCGGCACCGAAGAGATGGTGCGCGCCCGCTTGCGCGTCTGGCGCGACACCGGCATCGACACGGTCCGGCTCTACCCGGCCGGCGAAACGCTCGAAGCGCGTCTCACGACGCTCGGCCGCGCACTGGAGCTGCTGTGACCGGCGACTGGCACCGCACCGCGTGCAGCCTCTGCTACCTCAACTGCGGGCTGGAGGTGCAGCTCGACGGCCGGAAGATCACCCGCGTCCGCGGCGACAAGGCGCACCCGCGCTCGGGTGGCTACCTGTGCCAGAAGGCGCAACGCCTGACCTGGTACGGCGACCACTCCGATCGCCTGACCACGCCGCTGCGCCGGCGTCCCGACGGCACCCACGAGCCCATCGACTGGGAAACCGCGCTGACCGAGATAGCCGCGAAGCTGCACGCGATCCGCGACGCCGACACCGCGGCGGGCCGTCCCGGCTCGTTCGCCTACGTCGGCGGGGGCGGCCAGGGCAACCACTCCGGCGGCGCGTACGGCGCGTCGCTGCTGAAGTGGATGAACTCGACGCGGCACTTCAACGCGTTGTCGCAGGAGAAGACCGGCGACTTCTGGGTCAACGGGCAGCTGTTCGGCTCGACGCTCGTGCACACCGCCGAGGACGTCGAGAACTGCGACCTGCTGGTGGTGCTCGGCTGCAACCCGTGGCAGGCCCACGGGTTCAGCAACGCCCGGCACGCGCTCAACACGATCAAGAACGACCCGGCGCGCAAGATGATCGTGATCGACCCGCGGCGCACCGAAACCGCGGAGCTCGCCGACCTGCACCTGCCGCTGCGGCCGGGCACCGACGCCTACCTGCTGGGTGCGATCCTGGCGCTGCTCCTCGACCGCGGCGGCGTCGACCAGCCGTTCCTCTCCGAGCGCACCGAAGGCTTCGACGAGGTCGCGGCGGTGCTGGCGAAGATCCCGGTGGACGAGTGGATCGCGCACGCCGAAGTGTCCCGGGTGGACGTCGAGCGGGCCGTCGAGCTGATCCTCGCCGCGGAGGCGATGACGGTGCGCGTCGAGCTGGGCATCCAGCAGGGCCGGCATTCGACGCTCAACAGCTACCTCGAGAAACTGTTGTACCTGCTCACCGGCAACTTCGGCCGTCGTGGCACGAACAACCTGCATTCGTGGCTGCTGCCGCTGTGGGGCTCGTCGGGCGGCCGCCGGTCCGAGGTGACCGGGTTCGAGTACATCGGCGGCCTGCTGCCGGCGAACACCCTGGCCGAGGAGATCCTCACCGACCACCCGAACCGGGTGCGCGCGCTGTGGGTCGAGTCGTCGAACCCGGCGAACACGTTCGCGGGCACGCGGGAGGTCGAACGCGCGGTGCGGGCGGCCGAGCTGTCCGTGGTCGTCGACGTCGCCTACACCGAGACGGCCGCGCTCGCGGACTACGTCCTGCCCGCGGCGTCGCAGCACGAGAAGTGGGAGTTCACGCTCTTCACCTTCGAATGGCCGACGAACTACTTCCAGCTGCGGCGGCCGTTGCTCGACCCGCTGCCGGGCACGCTCGTCGAGGCCGAGATCTACACGCGGCTGTTCGACGCACTGGGCGTGCTGCCGCCGTCGGACGTCCTCGCGTCGCTGGCCGACGGCCCGCGTTCGGAGCTGCAGGCGGGGATCGGCGCACTGGTCCAGGCGATGCCGGAGCGGGCGGCGATCCTGCCGGTGCTGCTCTACCGGACGCTGGGCGCGTCCCTGCCCGACGGCGCGGCGTCGATCGCGCCGCTGTGGGCGGGCTGCCACCGCGCGGCGAAGACGATGACCGTGCCGGTGCAACGCGCGCTGGGCACCACTTCCACGGGTGCCGAGCTCGGCGAGGAACTCTTCGCGCGCGTGCTGGCCGGGCCGACGCCGTTCTCGACGCACGAGCAGGACGAGGTGTGGAACCTGATGCGCCGCTCGCGCGTCCGGCTGGCGGTGCCGGAACTGCTGGAGTGGCTCGGTTCGCTGGACCCGGCCGCGGAGCGCCCCGACCCCGCGTTCCCGTTCTCGCTGCTCAACGGCCAGCGCCGCGCGCACAACGCGAACCAGATCCTGCGCGACCCGCGCTGGCGCCGCACCGACCCGGACGGCGCGTTGCGCGCGCGTCCGGAAGAACTGGCGTCGATTGGCGCTTCGCCGGGCGATTGGGTGGCGGTGGTGACGCCGGCGGGCCGGGTGGTCGTCCGCGCGGAGGCCGACCCGGGCCTGCGCCCGGGCCAGCTGGCCCTGCCGCACGGCTACGGCATGGCCCACCCGGACGCCGAGGGGCGACGGGTGGTCAGCGGGCCCCGGATCAACCTGCTGACCGACGCCCTGGACCGCGACCCGATCGCGGGAACACCGCACCACAAGGACGTCCCGGCGCGCCTGGAGCCGGCGACGGAGGCGGAACGCGAGCGCGCGGAGGCGGACAGCGTGCGCGTGCGTGCGACCGTCGCGAGTGGACAGTCCTGAGGTTCGCCCCGTTTATAGTGATCCCATGCGCAAGGTGATCTCGAACCTGTTCATCTCGCTCGACGGCGTGGTCGAGGCGCCCGACAAGTGGTCGCTGCGCTACTGGAGCGACGAGATCGGCCAAGCGGTCGGCGCCGGGATGGCCGCGGCCGACGCGATGCTGCTCGGGCGCGTCACCTACGAAGGGTTCGCCGAGGCTTGGCCCGGCCGCAGCGTCGAGGACGACGAAGGCGCCGAGTTCATGAACAACGTGCGCAAGTACGTGCTGTCCTCGACGTTGTCCGAGGTCGGCTGGAACAACTCGACGCTGCTGACTGGCGATCCGGCCGCGGCCGTGCGTGAGCTGAAGGCCGGACCCGGTGGTGACATCATGACCAGCGGCAGCACCACGGCCGTGCGCTGGCTGCTGGCCGAAGGCCTGGTGGACGAGCTGAACCTGCTGCTGTACCCCGTGGTCGTCGGCCGGGGGAGACGGCTGTTCCCCGCGGACGGGTCGTCGTTCCCGCTGGAGCTCAAGAAGTCCTCGACGTTCGGCAACGGCGTCGTCCAGCTGACCTATGTCCTCAGTTGACCTGGCGGGACTGCCCCTGCCAGAACGGCTCCCGGAGCTTGAACTTCTGGATCTTCCCGGTCGCCGTCCGCGGCAGCTCGTCGAGGAACTCCACCCGCTTCGGGCACTTGTACCCCGCGAGGTACTCCCGGCAGTGCTTGATCAGCTCCTCCGACGTCACCTCCTCGGACGTGACGACCAGCGCCGTCACCAGCTCGCCCCACTTCTCGTCCGGGACGCCGATCACCGCCGCCTCGCGGACCGCCGGGTGCGAGTTCAGGGCGTCCTCCACCTCGATCGACGACACGTTCTCGCCGCCCGAGATGATCACGTCCTTCTTGCGGTCCGCGATCGTCAGGTAGCCGTCTTCGAAGGTCCCGCCGTCACCGGTGTGGAACCAGTTGCCCGCCTGGACCCGCGCGGTCTCCTCCGGGTTCTCCCAGTAGCCGTCGAGGTTGTGGTTCGACTGGGCGAGCACTTCGCCGTCGGTGTCGACGTCGATGCGGACGCCGAGCGCCGGCGTCCCCGCGCGGCCCAGCAGGCGCGCCTGCTCGTGCGGGTCGAGGTCCGCCCACTCGCTGCGCATCCGGTTGACCGTCAGCAGCGGCGCGGTCTCGGTGAGCCCGTAGATCTGGATGAACTCCCAGCCCAGCTCGGCCCGCACCCGCTCGATCGTGCGCGTCGGCGGCGGCGCGCCGGCCACGACGATCCGGACGCGGTCGCGGCCCGGGATCTCGCCTTCCCAGGTGGCGGCGCCGTCGAGGGCCGCCGTGACCACCGCCGGCGCCGCGCACAGGATCGTCACGCCGTGTTCTTCGATGCGCCGGAGGATTTCGGTGCCGTCGACCTTCCGCAGCACGATGTGCCGCCCGCCGAGGCCGGTCACCGCGTACGGCATGCCCCAGCCGTTGCAGTGGAACATCGGCAGCGTGTGCAGCAGGACGTCGTTGTCGTTCAACGTCGTGTGCAGCCCGAACACGGCGGCGTTCAGCCAGATGTTGCGCTGGGTGAGCTGCACGCCCTTCGGCCGCGCCGTGGTGCCGGAGGTGTAGTTGATCGTCGCGGTCGCCGACTCGTCGCCCGCCCACGGCTCCGGGGTGCCCTCGCCGCCCCAGATCGCCTCGTCGTCGCGGCCCAGCACGAAGACGTGCTTGGCCGTCACGGAGTCCAGCAGGTGCTCCAGCTCCGGGTCGACGATCAGGACCTCGGCGCCGGAGTGCTCGACGATGTACTTGACCTCGGCCGCGGCGAGCCGGAAGTTCACCGGCACCAGGACCCGGCCCCAGCCGGACACGCCGAAGAACGACACGAGCAGCCGTGCGGCGTTGTGCGACACCATCGCGACGCGCCCGCCGACCGGCACGCCCAGCGCGTCGAGCTTGGCGGCCTGCGCGCGGGCCCGGCGCGCCACCTCGCGGTAGGTGAGCGAACCCCAGCTGGGCGCGGGCTGGTCCGGCTCGTCGACCACCGCGACGCGGTCGGGGTACACCGTTTCCGCACGGTCGAGGAAGTCCCGGACACCCAGATCGAAGAACATGTCCCCGATGATGACCCTTCGCGGGTGCTCGCACCAGTCCGATGTGGTTCGCTGGAGCGTGATGGACTTCGACACGGTGGCCGGCGAGCTCTACGGGGGTGACCTCGCGGAGTTCGTCAACGCGCGCAACGCCGCCGCGAAGGCTGCGAAGGCCGGGGGAGACGCCGAACTCGCGAAGCGGATCCGCGAGCTGCGCAAGCCGACCACGGCCGCGGCGATCGTCAACCGCCTGGCCAGGGAGGACCCGGGCCGGCTGCGGGAGCTGGCGGAAGTCGGCGACGAGCTGCGCGACGCGCACACCCGCCTCGCCGGTGACGACCTGCGCGCGCTGACCCGGCGCCGCGGCGAGCTGGTCCGGCACATCGTGCGCGACCTGCCTTCGATGAGCGACACCGTTTCCCGCGAGGTCGAGGCGACGCTCGAAGCCGTCGCCGCCGACCCGGAAACGGCGAAGCCGGCCCTCGCCGGGCGGCTGACGTCGGTGGCGCACCAGGACACCGACCAGTGGTTCAGCCTCGCGCCGGCCGCGCCGCCGGCGACCGGCAAGCGCCCGGCGAAGCTGGTGGAAAAAGCCGCACCGGCGAAGCCGAAGAAGGCCGAAAAGGACCGTCAGCGCGAGGAAGCGGACCGCAAGGAACGCGAGCGCGCCCGCGCCGAACGCGAGCGCCTGCGCAAGGAGGCCGCCGAGCTGGCCAAGGACCGCGCGGTGGCCGAGCGCGACCTGGTCCGCACCGAACGCGCGGCCGAGCAGGCGAAGGCCCGCGTCGACGACCTGCGCGAGCGCCTGGCCGAAGCCGAGGAACGCGCCGAGCGCGCGACGGCGGAGTTCGAACAGGCGAAGGAAACCTACGAGCGGGCCGACGAAGCCGCGGAGGAAGCGCAGAAGGCCGCCGACGCCCGCTGATCCCGTGCTGCGGTGAGCGCGCGCCCCGGATGGGCCTGCGCACGGTCAGAGCAGCACTTCGGCCAGTTGCCGGTGGTTCTCGGCCTCGACGTCCGGTGACGGGCCGAGCACCTGGACCGCGACGTGGTCGGCGCCCGCGTCCACATGGGACCGCAGCCCGTTCGCGATCGTCTCCGGGGTGCCGTGCAGGACGAGGTCGTCGATCAGGCGGTCGCTGCCGCCGCCGGCGACGTCGGCCTCGGTGTAGCCGTGGCGGCGCAGGTTCGTCACGTAGTTGCGCAGCCCGAGGTACGGCCGCCGCACGAACGGGCGGCCGATCGCGCGTGCGGCCACCGGGTCGGCGTCGACGACGACTTTCTGTTCCGGCGCCAGCAGTTTGCCCGCGCCCAGCACGGCCCGGGCGTGCCGCGTGTGCGCGACCGGCACCAGGTACGGGTGCGCGCCCGCGGTGCGCTCGGCGGCCAGCTTCAGCACGCGGTCGCCGAGCGCGGCGAGGACGCGGGCCTCGACCGGCACGCCGGCCGCGTCGAGCCGGTCGAGGTAGTCGACGATCTTCTCGTAGGGGCTGCGGTACTCCGTGACGGATTCGGGGTGCCCGACGCCGATGCCCAGCAGCAAGCGCTTTCCGTACCGGCCGGCCAGCCGGTGGTAG
This sequence comes from Amycolatopsis sp. NPDC004378, assembly GCF_053602455.1. Lineage (NCBI taxonomy): Bacteria > Bacillati > Actinomycetota > Actinomycetes > Pseudonocardiales > Pseudonocardiaceae > Amycolatopsis > Amycolatopsis sp. NPDC004378. Next base: position 63,342 of record NZ_JBSGDR010000001.1, on the reverse strand, counting down.
GACTCGGCGAGCGGCTCCGCGTCGTCGGACCACATGTTGACGATCGCCGTCGCCACCGTGATCCGCTCGGTCGAGGCGAGCACGTCCTCGACGAACGCGAGGTCGCCGATCGACTTCGACCCGGTGCCGAACCAGACCGTGCCGTAGCCCCGCGTCACTATACTCGTCATAGAAATCAATGTAGCAAATGTAGCGAACTCAGTTCGAGAGGCGGTGCAGCCACTCCCGCAGCATCCCGCGCTCGGTGGGCGTCAGCTCGTCGACGTCGTCGGCGAGCCGGGTCGACAAAGCGACCGCGAGCGCGCCGGTCGACGAGCCCTTGGCGGGCCGGTCGGTGAGCAGCCCGGCCAGCACGGACTCCCGGACCTGCGTGGACATCGCCAGGTCGCGGCTCGCTTCGGGCTGGGCGATCAGGCTGAGCGTGACGCCACTGCCGGCCGCCGCGAACTGCCGGGCAGCCTCGGCCGCCTCGACGCGCAGCCAGCCCTCGCGCGCCAGTGGGGTGAACAGCTCGAGCAGCATCGCTTCGGCGCTGGAGGTGAGGTTGCACGGCACACCCGGCTCGATCTGGCCGTAGAGCAGCACGTAGAACCGCGGGTTCTCCAGGCCGTACTCGACGTGCCGGTCCCAGCCCGCGCGGATCCGCTCGACCGGGTCGCCGCCCGTGTCCGGCGTCTGCACGTACTGCGTGAAGCCGTAGTTGACGACGGCGTCGAGCAGGCCCTGCTTGCTGCCGAAGTGGTGGTAGAGCGTGGGTGCCTGGACGCCGGCGCGCTCGCAGATCGCCCGCGTCGACACCGGCCCGCCCTGCGCCTCGTGCAGCAGCTGCCCGGCCGCCAGCAGCAGGCGGTCGCGGGTGCTGGTGGCGTTGCTCGATCGTCCGGCCATGTAGCAATTGTAACGCCGGTCTGTAGCGTCAGTCCCGGAGCCGCAGCTGGATCCGGCGCAGGCCGGCGAAGGCGTTCAGGATCGTCGGGTCGGTCGTCGCCGCGTCCGGGCGCACCGACCGGTAGCCGTCCAGCAGGGCCTCCCGCAGCTCGTGCCGCTGCGGCAGGTGCCTGAGCTCGTCGAGCGCGACGGCGAGGTCGTAGGCGTAGTGCCCGTAGCCGCAGTCGTCGAAGCCGATCGCCCGCACGCGGCCGCGGTGGAACAGGTAGTTCTCCTGCCGCAGGTCGCCGTGCACCAGGCCGAAGACGTCGGCGCCGCGGCCCAGCTCGATCCGGGCCGCGCGGGCCCGCTCGGCGGCGGCGCGGACGCGTTCGTCGCCCCCGGCCCGCGCGACCGCCCGGTCGAGCACGGCGGCCGAGAAGCCGTCCACCTGCGAGCGGCCGAAGTCGGTGAGGTCGTCGACGCGGCCGCGGTCCAGCCCGTTCAGCCGCGCGCCGTGCAGGTGCAGCCGCGCGGTGAACTCGCCGACCGCGTACAGCTGCGGCGCGCTGAGCCGCTCGTCGACGAACCGGCCGTCGACCCAGTGGCAGAGCACGCAGGTGCGCGGCTCCGGGACCGCCGGATCGGCGACCACGGCGACGAAGTCCCGCGCCCGCGTCGGCACCGGCCGCGGGACGACGAGGTCGGTTTCGCGCCGCAGCGCGGCGAGCCAGGCCAGTTCGGACCGCACCTGGGCGGCGCTCGGGCCGTCCGGCCGCTCCACCCGCAGCACGTAGCGGTTCCCGTCGGCGCCGTCGACGCGGAACGTCGTGTTGTGCCCGCGCCCCAACGGGGTCAGCCGGGCCACCGGGACGTCGTAGCCGGTCAAGGCCGCTTCGGCGAGCCGGCGCAGGCGTCGCGTCCGGCCCGAACGGTCGAGCTCGGCGAACGGCCGGTCGTTCGCCGTCGAGCCCGCCATCGCCCACGTGCTCAGCTGACCGACCGTTCCGGCTCGCGGGAGGGCAGGCCCTCGACCAGTCGCTCGACCTCGGTGCCCGGCCGCACCCCGAAGCGCGTGCACCGGCTGTTCGTGCCGATCTCGTCCGCGTGGCTGTGCGCCGCGTTTCGCTGGAAAAGGCCTCTGGTGGTCATACCGTGCCGCACGCGTGATCTCCGTCCGCCGCTTACCGGCCCCTTGCCTTCCCAGTGGGGACACGGGTGAACCGGACGGCCGGTTCAATCCCGGACAGGGCGTAGATCCCGGTGCCGGCCAGCGCGCCCGCGGCCAGCGCGGAGAGGCCGAGGACGGGCAGTGGCGCGGTCAGCGGGTCGATGCCGGCGAAGGACTCGACGCCGATCACGGCGGTGAGCACGGCGTCGGCGACGACGGCCGCGACGACCACCCGCATCCGGTGGGCCTCGGGCCAGCGGCTGAAACGCAGGACCCAGGCCAGCGCGGGCAGCACGAGGATCGCGTGCATCGCGACCGCGTGCAGCGGCTTGAGCGAGCCGGCGGTGGTGTACGCGCCTTCCGGGTCGCCGCCGCGGGCCAGCACCACGCCGCGGGCGATCATCACGGCGCCGGTGGCCAGCGCGACCAGCAGGACGACCAGGCCGGCCCGGATCGCCAGCCGCATGCTGGGCGCGTCCGGACCGGGGCCGACCAGCGCGGCGGCGGTGAAGCCGATGATCGTCAGGACGATCACGGCCCCGCCCGCGGCGAGCGTCATGGACACGGCGGTGTCGAACGGCGTCCCGAAGTCGAAGTGCGACGGCACCCCGCGCCAGGCCTGCATGCTGACCAGCACGACTTCGGCGACGCTCGCGGCGGTGAAGGCGCCGAGGAGGACGTTGCGCACCTGGGGTCGCACGGTGAGGAACGACGTCGCCCAGGCCACCGACGCGAGCGTGAGCCCGAACGAGAGGCCGAACGTGACGGCCTTGCGCATCGACAGCGGGCCCAGCCACGAGCCGCCGGTGGCGAGGAGGACGATCGCGTGCACGACGCCGCTCACGAACAGCGCAGCGCCGACCGCATAGGCGACGCGCTCGGCTCGCCGGCCGTCGTGCCAGATCCGGGTCAGTGCGTTCATGACGGGAAGTGTCGCCCCCCGGCGGGGCCCGGCGCGTCGGCCCGGCGTCGACACCCCGGCGTACGCCGAGGTGCGTACGGCAAGCCGGAAGAAAATTGAAAAAGCGATCGTAAAGTACGCCCGTAATTCTTGACCCGGATATTGCCGAAACCGGTGTCCCGCGCCACTCAGCAGGCGGATGCGTTGCGGGTGAAAGAGTTCTACCATCGAATCATGTACATCGCCCTGCTGACCTACACGGCGCCCGAAACAGAAGTCGACTACGCGCTCCCGGACCACGCGGACTGGTTGCGCAAACAATTCACGAAGGGAGTCTTCCTCCTTTCCGGAAAGGGGAACGGCGCCGCCGACCAGGTGATCCTGACGCGCTCGGTGCTGCGCGGCAAGCTCGACGCCGTGCTCGCGAGTGACCCGTTCGTCACCCGCCGTCTCGCCCGCTACGAAGTCATCGAGTTCACCGCCACGCGCACCGCCCAGGAGCTGCTGGCGATCAACGAGGCCATCGCCTCCTGAGGGATCCGCCACGGTCGGGTGGCCCGGCGACGAGGCCCCGCCACCTGCCGGCGAAGAAGTGCTGTCTTTTCCGCGGTCACCTCCCGCCCCTGCGGATGCGGGTGACCTGCGAGCCCGGCACAGCGGTGGGCTCCCAGGGTGCGCCCCGCCCCGGGCTGGTCCCTCGCCCATGAGAAACCCGCATTGCGTGCCCGGCCGTTTTTGTCGGTGCCCTCCGGTATCGTGGAAACCGGGGGCGACTCGGCCGAATATGCCGTGATTTCCCTTGTGCCACAACAGAAATCCGTCTGCGCCCGACGGCCCGGTTTCACCCGGTTCAGCGATGATCGTCGCACGTGTGTTCGGTAACGTCAGTGGCATGGACGCATTGCTTTCCCTGATCGGACTGCGGCAGCTGCCCAGGCCGGACGAATAGCGCTCGGGCAAGACCGACCGGGTCACCCCGGGCAGCGAGACCCGTGATCGAGCGGCTGTCGAAAACGGCGCACCGGCTCCGTCCCCGGAGCACGAGCGGCCGAGAGGGGCCGCGTGACACGGGAGGCAGCCATGACGATCGAGCGCATGGACAACGTCGGCATCGTGGTCGACGACCTGAAGGCCGCCATCGCGTTCTTCCTCGAGCTCGGCCTGGAGCTCGAGGGCGAGGCGCCGGTCGAGGGGCCGTCGGTGGACCGCATGGTCGGCCTGGACGGCGTCCGGTGCGACCTGGCCGTGGTACGGACCCCGGACGGCCACGGACGGCTCGAGCTGATGAAGTTCCACGCCCCGGCGGCCACCACCACGGCCGAGCCGAACGCGCCGGTCAACGCCTTCGGGATCCGGCGCATCATGTTCGCCGTGACGGACATCGAAGACGTCGTCGCCCGCCTGCGCACCCACGGTGCCGAGCTCATCGGCGAGCTGGTGCGGTACGAGGACAGCTACCGCCTCTGCTACGTCCGCGGCCCCGAAGGCGTCATCGTCGCGCTGGCCGAGAAACTCGGCTGAACCCCACCCCCACCGGAAAGGACCACCCACCATGGCCGTTGCCGACGATCTCGACCGCGCCACCGACTCGTCATGGGACTGGGTCGCCGAGCAGACCCGCACCTACCTCGCCTCGGGCGGCACCGAAGGGCACGAATCGAACGGCGTGTCCACGCTCATCCTCGCCACGACCGGGCGCCGGACCGGCGAGGCCCGCCGCACCTGCCTGATCTACGGCACTTCGGGCGACGACTTCGTCGTCGTCGCCTCCAAGGGCGGCGCCGACGAGGATCCGGCGTGGTTCAAGAACCTCCAGGCCGAGCCGAGCGTCGGGGTCCAGGTCGGCACCCGCCGGTTCACCGCCCGCGCGCGGGTCGCGTCCGCGGCCGAACGCGAGGCGCTCTGGCCCCGGATGACGCGCATCTTCCCGCTGTACGACGAGTACGCCACGAAGACCGACCGCGTGATCCCGATCGTCCTGCTCACCCCGCAGGAGGAGTGAGCGCATGCGATCACAGCAACCGGCGGAAGTGCTCCGCCATCTCGAGCCCGCGAGCTTCCTCCGTTGTCAGCCAACGGAAATCGTCGTGCTCGCCCGGGCTGAGCACGACGTCGCCGGCGCCGTCCTCTTCCACCGCGTGGACGACGGCGTGGATCTCCATGGCGCGCCCGGCGACGTCCGGCCACGAATCGCGGGACAGCTCGCCCGTGACCCGGACCGTCAACCCGGTCTCTTCCGCGGCTTCGCGGACGGCCGTCGTTTCGCTGGGTTCGCCCGGCTCGACCGTGCCGCCCGGCAGTTCCCACCGTCCTCCGAGGAACGTCCCGGGCGCCCGGCGGAGGAACAGCACCCGGTCACCCCGCGCGATCCAGCAGTAGGCCAGGTGCTTGTGGACGGTCTCCATCATGCGCGCGATTCTCGCTCAGTTGGTTTTCGACGTCGGCAGGTGGGCGCCGAGGTACCCGACGTACACCGTGCCCGTGCGGTCGGTGTCGTCGAGGAAGTGCAGCCGCGGCGCCGGCGACTTGAAGCGCTCCAAGGCGATGTGCGCGCCGAAGTAGTCGCGGCCCGCCGGGTTCGTCCGGGGGTCCACGCGGAACGTCCGCGCCTGGCGGAGCCGTTCGTTCGTGGTCACCGTGTCCGACTCGGCCAGGGCGATGATGTTGGCGCTGATCAGCGAACCCGGCTGGCCGGTCCGCGCGAAGGCGAGCACGTCGGAGAGCTCGGGGCCCGGGTCCTGGCCCGAGCCGAGCAACGTGGTCCGCGCGCGGGCGTACGCGTCCAAGGTGCGAAGCGCGTCCCACGCCTTGCGGCGCCAGGCGGTGGCTTTCGGGTGGTGGTCGAGGATCGCGGCCGGCGCCGGCTCGGCCGTGATCGCGAGGTGCCTGAGCGAAGCCGTCGCGGCGCCGATCAGCTCGGCGAAGCTGGGGAACTCTTCCGGCGGGCACTCGGCGGCCGCGACCTCGTCGTCGGCGCCGTGGTAGCGGGCCAGGGTCCCCGCCAGCAGGCCGTTCACGCGTCTGAGCTCGTCGCGCTCGGCCTCCGTCTCCTCGAACGCGCGCGCGTAGTCGTCCACCTCCTCCTGCAACTGCGCGAGCTGCGTCCGCAGGCACGCGACGTCGATCGCGGAGAGGTCGTCGAGCCGGCGGCGGAGCACCTTCACCTCGCCGGCGTGCCGGTCCCGTTCCTCGGCGTCGGCCTTCGACTTCTTGCGCAGGATGGTGATCACGCCCCGCGCCTCGGCCAGTTCCCGCTCGGCGCGGGCCAGCTTCTCCGCCAGTCCGGCGTCCGGCTCCCGGTCCGGCGCGGCGAAGGGATCGGAGGTGTACCAGGCCTGCACGCTCGGCACCTCGGCCCACTCTTCGGGCAGCGGGGTCCGGCCGCGCGCCTGGAGCAGCCGCGTGATCGCACCCTGGAGCGCTTCGGCGGGCACCGGGCCGCCCGTCTCGACGAAGTCCGGCAGCTGGTCGCACAGCGGCGCGTACAGCCGCGCGCCCTGCGGTACTTCGTAGCCCAAGGGCACATTCCGGTTGAGCGTGCGGCGGAAGCGGTCGTCGACGTCGAAGACGTTGACCAGACCGGGCCAGCCGTCGACCGGCACCGTCGGCGGTTCGGTGAGCACCAGCACCGCCGACGTCCGCCACTGCGCCACCAGCGCCTCGCCCAGCAGTTCCGCGACGCGGTCGCACTCCTTGCGAGACCAGCCGCGCATGGCGAGAACGGGCGCCTCGATGGGGATCTCGTCGTTGCCGCTCGCGCCGAGCTCTTCCAGCCCGATCCGTTGTGCGGGCGCGACGTGGCAGTTGCGCCACGGGCGCGTGCACGCGGCGGCCAGCAGCCACGTCACGCGGTCCTCGCCCGCGTGGTAGCACAGCGAAAGCAATACCTGAACGGAGTAGCGGCCTTCGCCGTCGCTCCACCCGAACTTCAGGTCGCAGCGGCGCGATCCGCCGTCGTCGGACGAGCCGAGATCGGCGACCGTGTAGTCGTCGTGCTGCCGCTGGCGGGCGATCAGCCTGCCGCGCAAGGCGTCCAGGGGGCGTTTCCCCTCGGTGGGGACCAGTCCGTGGTGCCAGATCCGGTGCACCCCCACAGGACTCAACTCCGTTCGCCGGAAACAGGACCTCAGGCGAACATAGCGGATCCTGTGACCGTTCGAACGCGGGGCGTCACCTCATTCACGCGTCCAGAGGCAGAAGGGATGCCCGGCCGGATCGAGGCAGACGCGGACGTGCGGCTGCGGCTGGAACCGCGCGACCACGGCGCCCGCGGCGGTCGCGGCCGCCGTCGCCGCTTCGAGGTCGTCGACCTCGATGTCGAGGTGCAGCTGCATCTGCGGGGCGCCGTCGGCGGGCGGCCACACCGGCGGCACGTGGCCGGTCTCGAGCTGGAACGACAGACCGGCGCCGCCATCGTCCGGGCGCAGCGTCACCCACTCCGGCTCGTCGGTCCGGATCGGCCAGCCGAGCAACTTCGAGTAGAACGCGGCGAGCGCCCGTGGGTCCGCCGCGCCGAGCACGGTGGAGGTCAGCTTCATGAGCCGGTGGTACCCGCCGCGCCGGGAGTTCTACCGGCTCTGCCCGGTCTGGATGTCGAAGTACGCGACGGGCGGCCCGACGTGCCGCCACGACGTCGTCGCGAACACCGCGGCCCCCGAGAGCGCGAGCAGCGCGGTGAGGACGGCGAGCGTGGCGCCGATCCGGCCCGGGCCGGGCTCGGTGCGCGCGCCGGCGTGGACCCCGAAGACGAGCGCCAGCACGCTGATCGGCAGCAGCGCGAACCACAGCGCGCCGAGCACCAGCACGAACGCCTGCGTGACCCACGAGTTCGCCCAGGCGGTCACCACCGGCGGCCGGACGATCAGCCACGCCGCCCACGTCGCGACCGCGAGCGTCAGCGCGGGCGCGCCGACCGCGAGCGAAGCGATCCCCAGGCCGCGGCCCGGCCGGGTGGTTTCCGACGGCTCGGTTTCGAAGTCAGGTTCCCCCATGCCGGGAACATCCCGGCCGGGCCGCTTCGCGTTACGCGGAATACCCCGGCGCCGCGCGGGTTGACTCCAGGCGCAGCCGCAGGGATCACCGAGGGAGCCACCATGTCGTCCGAGTTCGTCCAGGGGACCGTCGCCGACGGGTTCGAGTCCGTCCGCGAGGAGTTCGCGGCCGTAGCGGCCGCCGAAGGGGGCGACTACGCCGCCCAGCTCGTCGCGCACGTCGACGGCGAACGCGTCGTCGACCTGTGGACCGGGCCCGAGATCACCGCCGATTCGCTGACGGGCGTGTTCTCCTCGACCAAGGGCGCCGCGCACCTGGTGGTCGCGCTGCTGGTCCAGGACGGCGTGCTCGACCTCGACGAGCGGGTCAGCCACTACTGGCCGGAGTTCGGCGCCGCCGGCAAGGCGGCGATCACGCTGCGGGAGCTGCTAGCGCACCGCGCCGGCGTCGTCGGCGCCGACGACGGGTTCACGGCCGCCGAGATCGCGGACGACCGGGTGATCGCCGCGCGCATCGCCCCGCAGCGGCCGTACTGGCGGCCCGGCACCCAGTTCGGCTACCACGCGCTGGTGATCGGCGCGCTGACCGGCGAGGTCGTCCGGCGGGTGACCGGACGCAGCATCCAGGAGCACTACGAGGAGCGCGTCCGGAAGCCGTTCGGCCTGGACTTCTACCTCGGCCTGCCGGAGGAGCTCGAGCCGCGCTTCCTGACGACGCAGCCGATGCTGCCCACGCCGGAGCAGCTGGCCGAGCTGGAGGCCGGGGCGACCGGGCCGGACAGCATCACCGCGATCGCCTTCAACCGCAACCACCCGAAGGCGCCGGAGCTCTGGGACCTCCCGAACATCGAGGCGGTCCGCCGTCTGAGCCCGGCCTCGGTCGGCGGCGTGGGCTCGGCCCGCGGCCTGGCGGGCATGTACGCGGCGGCGGTCAGCGGCCCCGGCCGGCTCCTGAGCCCGGAGACGGCGGCGGAGTTCGCCCAGATCCATTCGATCGGCGACGACCTGGCGACCCGCAACCGCAACGCCTTCGGCCTCGGCTTCGCCGTCGTCTCGGACGACTACCCGGAGCTGGGCCAGGGCGCGTTCGGCCACAGCGGCGCGGCGGGCTCCCAGGCTTTCGCGGACCCGCGCAGCGGCCTCGCGTACGGCTACAACCGTCGCCGCTTCGCGTTCCCGGGCGGAGCGGCCCCGGAAAACGCGCGGCTGGTCCGCACCGTCCACAAGGCGGTGATCGCCAGGCGAGCGTAGCTGTCCACAAAGGACACTCCCGGCCGGACGGCGCTGTCGTCCGGCCAGGGTGACGCGCGCCCGAGACTCGAAGCTGCGGCACGGGAACTGCGCGATCGGGCAGCCGTCCGTGCCGTGGGCGACCGGCCGGTCGCGGTCCGTGCCCGGCGCATCACGCCCCACCGGACGGCCCCGCCGTCCGCTCACCCACCCGGCGGCGGTGCACGTCCGCAGTGGACACCGTTACAGAGTTCACTCGTTAGGACGTTCCGGCCGGGGCGTTTGGCCTGATCACGGCACTCGGTCTGACTTTCCGTAGCGAAAACCCTCCCGATCATTGCTCCGTTGTGAAACTATTGGTCCGTTCGCGGGGAGAGGGCCTCGCGACGGGGACACACCGTTACGGCCGCGTCCCCATGCAGATCCCCAGGGGAGAGGAGATCGACCATGTCGACGCCCACGGACACCAAGCCGGAAGAGACCCCGGAGCCGACCGAGAAGGCGGGCCCGGTGGTCCCGCACCCCGAGCCCGACGAGTTCGGCTGGGTGCACATCGACCACGACCCGCTGGTCCCCGCGAAGGACCAGAGCGGCGGTCCGGTCGTGACGCCGAACTGCGCGCCGCCCTGCTACCAGGTGGCCCGCTGAACTTGACCAAGCTGTGACCGCCCGCCTGCCGATCTTCGACCGGTAGGCGGGCTCCGTTCTGCTTACGCCTGTGCTGTCATAGGAGAGTGCCTGTGACAAAGCTGGACCCGTCCGAAGTCATCGACAGGGTCCGCAAACTCCAGCAGACCGCTTCGGACGTTTCGTGCCTCGGGCGCTTCCACGAGGGCGTGCGTCTCCTGCGCAAGGGCATGGGCCTGCTGGACTCGATGTATCCGGTCGGCCCCGCGCACCGCACCGACTGGATGGTCACGCGGATTCGGCTCTCCAGCACACTGGTCGCGCTGAACTCGGAGATCTCCGGCGACATCAAGGCCGGGCTCGCCGGGCTGGACGACGTCCGCCGGCTGATCACCGGGGTCGAGGACGAGGTCGTGCGCGCCGAGCTGAGCGCGGCGCTCGAGCACAACTACGGCGCGCGGCTCATGAGCGTCGGCCGGAACGAAGACAGCCTCGGCTACTTCGGGACCTCGATGGAGCACCGGCGCTTCTGGCTCGACCACACCACGGAACCCGAACCCCGGATGGTCGGCCTCGTGCAGACGCTGGCCGCCCGGGGCTGGGTGCACACGAAGCTCGGCAACGTCGGCCGTGCTCGCGAGGACCTCAGCCGCGCCATCGAACTCGCCGAGAAGTACGAGCTGCGCGCCGACGCGGCGGACGGCCGGCGCTTCCTCGGAACGCTGGCGCTGCGGACCGGAGACGTGCCCGAGGCCCTTCGCCTCTACGAGGTCAGCGAGCGTTCGTACCGGGCGCTGGACCTCGACGTGCCGTCCCAGCTGAGGCTGGAACAGGCCGAGGCGCTGCTGGCCGCGGGGCTGGCCGGCGAGGCGGGCGAGCACCTCGACGACCTGATGGAGTCGATGCGTTCGCTGCCGAGCGTCACGCGCGAGCTGGCCTACATCGAGCTGCACCGGGCCGAAGCCGCGCTGAGGGCGGACGACCTGGACCTGGCCAGGCAGATGGCCGGGTCGTCCCGCCGGCGGATGCTCAAGGTGGGGTGCCAGACCTGCGCCGGGAACGCGAAGATCATCGGACTGCAGGCCGACGTGCGGGAAGCGCTGCGCTCGGGGGAGATCCCGGCGTCCCTGCCGCACCGGGCCATCCGGACCGCCGAGACGCTGCCCGTACCGCGGCTCACCGAGCAGGCGGCCACCGCGCGGATGCTCGCCGTCCGGTTGGACATCCGGCGGGGCAACCTCAAGCGCGCCGGTGAGACCCTCCGGAAGGTGCCGCGTCCCGGGCAGCTCACCCCCATCGACTACCGGATGCTGCGCCGGCTCTGCCGGGCCGAACTCGCCGTCGCGCAGGGGAACCGGGCCAAGGCGCTCACCGAAATCCGGTCCGGGCTCACCGAGCTCGATGCCGTGCGGGATCGGATGGGCGGGCTCGATCTCGTCTCCGGGACCGCGCTCCACGGTCAGGAGCTCGCCGACCTCGCCGTGAAGCTCGTGCTCGAACGCAACGACGCCCGGCGGCTGTTCGTCTGGCTCGAACGGACGCGGGCGCAGACCTACCGCTACGAACCGCTCTCGGCCGGGACCGATCCCGAGCTCGCCGCGCGCGTGGCCGAGGTGCGCGGGCTGGGGCAGGCCATCCAGGAAGCGCAGCACGACGGTCATCCCGTCGCCGGGCTGCGCGCCAAGTACAACGAACGGCTTCGCGAGGCCCAGCGGCTCGGGTGGCACACCGGGCGGTGGGGGCGGCCACGGCCGGTGGCCGGGCTCGACGAGGTCTTCGCGCAGCTCGGCCGCCGGGCCATGGTCAGTTTCGCCGCCTCCGGGGACGAGCTCGTCGCCGTCGTCGTGGCCGGGGGCGAGTGCCGGCTCGTGCGGCTCGGGTCCGCCGAGGCCGCCGCCGAGTCCGCGCGCGTGCTCAACGTCGACCTCGACGCCCTCGCGCCCGACAACCTGCCCGAGCGGCTCGCCGAGGTCGTCATGGCCTCCGCGCGCAAGCAGGCCGACAAGCTCGACGCGCAGCTGATCCAGCCGCTCGCCGAGCTCTTCGGTGACCGCGAGCTGGTCATCGTCCCCACCGGGCCGCTCTACGCCGTGCCGTGGGGCGTCCTGCCGGGGCTGCGCGGGCGCCCGACCGTCGTCGCGCCGTCCGCGACCGCGTGGCTCGCCGCGGAGCTGACGAAGTCGCCGCGGGCGCGCAAGATCGTGCTCGTGCGCGGGCCGGGGCTCGCCGGGGCGCGCGGTGAGCTGGAGAAGCTGACCACCCACTACCGCGCCGCGACGACCATGACCGGCGCCAAGGCGACCGTGAAATCCGTGCTGCGCGCGATGGACGGCGCCAAGCTGGCGCACTTCGCCGCCCACGGCGCGCACGAGCCCGAGAACGCGCTGTTCTCCCGGCTCGAGCTCGCCGACGGCGCGCTCTTCGGGCACGAGATGGCCGGGCTGCGGCAACCGCCGCGGCAGGTCGTGTTCGCCGCGTGCGAGCTGGCGCTCAACCGGATCCGGCCGGGCGACGAAGCCCTCGGCTTCGCCAGCGCCCTGCTGGCCAGCGGCTCGCGGACGGTGATCGCGCCGCTGTCCCGCGTCGGCGACCTGGCCTCGGCGGCCGCGATGGACGACTACTACCGCGCGCTCGCGGTCCGGGACAGCCCGGCGCTGGCGCTGGCCGACGCGATCGCCGTCGACCCGTTCCGCCGCCCGTTCGTCTGCCTCGGCGCCGGCTAGGCGGCCGGGGGCGACCACACCAGCCGCGGGTCGGTCTGGACGAAGCTGCCGAGCAGCTGGTCGATGCGCGTCAGCACGTCGAGGTCGAGGCGGACGCCGGCGGCCTTCGCGTTTTCCGTGACCTGCTCCGGGGTGCTCGCGCCGACCACGGCCGAGGCGACCGTCTCGTGCTGCAGCGTCCACGCCAGCGCGAGCTGCGCCATCGTCAGGCCGGCGTCGTCCGCGACGCCGCGCAGCAGCTCCACCCGCTCCAGCAGCTCCGGCATCAGCAACGGCCGCGCGGACGCCTTCCCGGCCGCGCGCGAGCCCGCCGGGATGCGGCCGTCCCGGTACTTGCCGGTCAGCACGCCCTGCGCGAGCGGCACCGACGCGAACTGCCCGACGCCGATCCGCTCGCCCACCGGCATCACCTGTGCCTCGGCGACCCGCCACAGCATCGAGTAGTGCGGCTGGTTGGCGATGAACGGCACGTCGTACCGCGAAGCCGCCTCGTGCGCCTGCAGCAGCTGCTCGGCCGTCCACTCCGACGTGCCCACGTACCGGACCTTCCCCTGCCGCACCAGGTCCGAGAGCGCGAGGAACGTCTCCGCGACCGGCGTCCGGTAGTCGAAGCGCAGCAGCTGGTAGACGTCGACGTGGTCGGTGCGCAGCCGCCGCAGGGAGCCCTCCAGTGACGCGATCACGTGCTTGCGGCTCAGCCCGGCGTCGTTCGGCCCCGGCCCTTCCGGCCAGAACACCCCGGTGCACAGGACGAGCTCGTCGCGGCGGACGGCGGAAAACGCGGCCCCGTAGGCCTCTTCGGCGGCGCCGTCGTGCCACGCCGCCGCGGTGTGGAACGTCGTGACGCCCGCGTCCAGCGCCGCCGCGACGCAGCCGGGCGCGTCGTGCGTCAGCCAGTTGCCGTACGCGATCTCGCTCACCGCGAGCCCGCTCGCGCCGAGCCTCCGGTACTCCACTTTCAGCCTCCCTGGACGGCCATCTCGTCGATCCACGCGTCGACCGCGCCCGCCTTGCGCGCGAACGACTCCCGCACGGATTCGTGCGGCAGGATCAGGAACTCCTCCTTGCCGAGCCCGTGCACGACCGCCTCGGCGACGTCTTCGGGTTCGAGCAGCGGCGCGGCCGCGGCGATGGCCAGCGCGGCCGGGTGGCCCGCCGCGATGCCGGGCTCGAGCAGCGCCGTCCGGACGCCGAGCGGGCACAGCGCGCTGACCCGCACCCCGCGCGGCCGGTAGGTGATCGCCAGCCATTCGGCGAGGCCGACGGCCGCGTGCTTGGTGACCGAGTACGGCGCGTCGCCCGGGGTGCCGAGCAGCCCGGCCGCCGACGCCGTGATCAGCAGGTAGCCCTCGCCGCGCGCGAGCATCGCGGGCAGCACGACCTGCGCGGCGTGGACGTGCTGCAGCACGTTGATCTCCCACGACTTCGCCCACTGCTCGTCCGCCGCGTGCACGCCGGTGCCGAACGCCGCGCCCGCGTTGGCGCAGAACAGGTCCACCGGGCCGAACGCGGCCTTCGCCGTCGCGACCAGTGCCGCCAGGTCCTTTTTGGACGTCGCGTCGGCGGCGACCGCGACGGCCCGGCCGCCCGCGGCCGCGATCTCCTCCGCCACCCGCTCGGCCCCCGCGGTGTCGACGTCGGACACGACGACCCCGGCCGCGCCCTCGGCGGCGAAGCGGCGGGCCATGGCCGCGCCGATCCCGTGGGCCGCGCCGGTCAGCACGACGACCCGTCCGCTCAGTTCCACACGGCCTCCCGTATTCGAATTCACAGTGTCACGAAGGTGCGAGAAATGTATTCCGCGGTTGCGATACAGGTGATAAAAGTGCTGGTCAGAGCGTTGATCGTGCCGCGTTCCACAGTTTCGTACTTTAGCACGAGTATTGCGTTTCCCGGGCCCGGTGCGTTATTCCTGGGATCGGTCCGGTGAAGATCACCCCACCCCGCACAGGAGGTTCGCCGATGGCCGAGCTCGTCCCGCCGTCGCACGCTCGACGGCTGCGGTGCCTGGGCGTCGGCGATCCCGACGTCGTCGCCGCCGTCGCTCGCGACGGCGGGCTCGGCGTGCTCGACGGCGCCGATCCGGCCGCCCTGCGGCTGGTCGCGGCCCGGGTCCGGGTGCCCTTCGGGGTGCGCACGAACGGCGTGCTGCCCGAGGGCGCGGCCTTCGCCGTCCGGACGGCCGCGCCGTGGGCCGGCGCGCTCGCCGAGGTCCCGGACGCCACCACGGCCGCCGAGGCCGTCCGCGGCGGCGCGCTCGGGCTCGTCGCCCGCGGCGGCGAACTGAGCGACTTCGTTCTGCTGCAACAACTCTTGACCGCCTTCGACGTTCCGGTGTGGGGCAGTGTCTCGGGGCCGAGGACGGCGGTGGGTGCGCTGGCCGGTGGCGCGGCGGGTGTCGTCGTGTCATCCACAGTGGACGTGCGGCGGATCGTCGGTGCCGAAGTGCCCACGCCGGCGCCGTCCGGCCGGCTCTGCCGGACGCTGGGCAGCGAACTGCCGGTCGTCCAGGGCCCGATGACGCGGGTGAGCGACCAGCCCGGCTTCGCGGCGGCCGTCGCCGATGCGGGCGGGTTCCCGTTCGTCGCGGTGGCCACGGCGAACGGCGCGCGCACCACGGACCTGCTCACGCGCACCGCCGAGCGGCTCGTCGACCGGCCCTGGGGCGCGGGCATCCTCGGCTTCGTACCCGACGCCCTGCGCGTCGAGCAGCTCGCCGCGATCCGCGCGGCGCGGCCGCGGTGCGTGCTCGTCGCGGGCGGGAAACCGGGGCAGGTCAAGGCGTTGGAGGCCGACGGGATCGCGACGTTCGTGCACGTGCCGTCGCCGATCCTGCTCCGCCAGTACCTCGACGCCGGGGTCCGCCGGTTCGTCTTCGAGGGCGCCGAGTGCGGCGGACACGTCGGGCCGCGGACGAGTTTCGAGCTGTGGGAACAACAGCTGGCCGTGCTCGAGGGGGCCGAGGACGTCGAGGTGCTCTTCGCGGGCGGAATCCACGACGCCCGGTCGGCCGCGATGGTCGCCGCGATGGCCGCGCCGCTCGACGCGTTCGGTGTCCTGATGGGCACCGCCTACTTGTTCACCGAGGAAGCGGTGACGCACGGCGCGATCACCGGCCTGTTCCAGGACCGCGCGCTCGCCGCCGGCGCGACCGTCACCCTCGAGACCGCGCCGGGGCACCGGACGCGCTGCCTGCCCAGCCCGTACACGGCGGAGTTCGAGCAGGTCAAGGCGAGCCTGACCGGGAGTGCCGAAGCGTGGCAGCGCCTGGAGGAGCTGAACACCGGACGGCTGCGCGTCGCGAGCAAGGGCGTGCGGCGTGACGGCGAGCGCATCGACGAGGCCACCCAGTTCGCCGAGGGCATGTACATGGCGGGCGAGGTCGCGGTGCTGCGCGACCGCCGGACGACGATCGTCGAGCTGCACCGCGAGGTCACGTCGGGCCGGACGTTCACCCGCCACGTGGAACCGAAGCCGGTCGGCGCGACCCGGGACATCGCCGTCATTGGTATGGCCTGCACGTTCCCCGGCGCGCCGGACCTCGACGCGTTCTGGTCCGCGATCCTGCGCGGCGAGGACGCGGTCACCGAGGTGCCACCCGGGCGCTGGGACCCGGACGTCTACTTCGGACAGTCCACTTCGAAGTGGGGCGGCTTCCTGCCTGCCCTGGCCGTCGACCCGCTCGACCACGGCATCCCGCCGTCGGCGATGACCAGCATCGATCCGGCCCAGCTGGTTTCGCTCGAGACCGCGCGCCGGGCGCTCGCCGACGCCGGGTACGCCGAGCGCGACTTCGACCGCGAGCACACCAGTGTCGTGTTCGGCGCGGAGGCGGGCGGCGACCTCGCCAACGCGGGCACGCTGCGGTCGCTGCTCGACGGTTACCTCGACGAAGTCCCGCCCGAGCTGCTGGAGCAGCTGCCCGAACCCACCGAGGACACCTTCCCGGGCACGCTCGCCAACGTCATCTCCGGCCGGATCGCCAACCGGCTCGACCTCGGCGGCGCGAACTACACCGTCGACGCCGCGTGCGGGTCTTCCCTGGCCGCGCTGGACCTGGCCGCCAAGGAACTGCGGGCGGGCACGAGCGAGCTGGTGCTGTGCGGTGCGGTCGACCTGCACAACGGCATCCACGACTACCTGATGTTCACCTCGGCCGGCGCGCTCTCGCCGACCGGGCGCTGCCGCCCGTTCGACGCGGCCGCCGACGGCATCGCGCTCGGCGAGGGCGTCGCTTGCCTGGTGCTGAAACGGCTTTCCGACGCCGAGCGCGACGGCGACCGGATCTACGCGGTGGTCAAGGGCGTCGGCGCGGCGAGCGACGGCAAGGCGCTCGGCCTGACGGCGCCGCGGCCGGAAGGCCAGCACCGCGCGCTGGACCGGGCCTACCGCGACGCCGGAGTGTCCCCTGTGGACGTCGGGCTGGTCGAAGCGCACGGTACCGGCACGGTCGTCGGCGACGCCACGGAACTCCGCACGCTGACCGGGTTCTTCACCGACGCCGGCGCCGGGCCGGGCAGCTGCGTGCTCGGTTCGGTGAAGAGCCAGATCGGCCACACGAAGTGCGCGGCCGGGCTGGCCGGGCTGATCAAGGCCGTACTCGCGCTGTGGCACGAGGTCGTCCCGCCGACGCTGCAGCTGACCCGGCCCAACGCGGCGTGGGACGCCACCACCAGCCCGTTCACGTTCACGACGGCCGCGCGGCCGTGGGCGGACCCGGCCCGGCTCGCGGGGGTGAGCGCGTTCGGCTTCGGCGGCACCAACTTCCACGCCGTGCTCGGCGCGGGCCCGGTGAGCCCCGACCGGCGGCACGGCCTGCGCGACTGGGCTCCCGAGGCCGAGGAGATCCTCGCCGGCATCCGCCGGAGCGACGCCGATCCCGGAAAGGTCGCGTTCCTCTTCCCGGGCCAGGGCAGCCAGCGACCCGGCATGCTCGCCGAGCTGTTCGTGCACTTCCCGGAGCTGGCCGACGTGCTCAAGCTCGCTCCCGACGTCGCCGTGAAAGCGTTTCCGGCAAAGGCTTTCGATGCCGACGCGGTCCAGGACCAGGAACGAGCCCTTACCGACACCCGCGTCGCGCAACCGGCGCTCGGCCTGGTCGAGACGGCGGTGGCGCGGCTCCTGGACCAGGTCGGCGTCCGCCCGGACTTCCTCGCCGGGCACAGCTACGGCGAACTGGTCGCGTTGTCGGTCGCGGGCGCGTTCGACACCGAGACCCTGCTGCGGCTCAGCCACGCGCGGGCGAAGGCGATCGCCGACGTCGCGCGGCCCGGCACGATGGCCGCCGTCAAGGCGCCGCGGGACCTCCTCACGCCCACCCTGATCGGCCCGGACGTCGTGGTCGCCAACCACAACGCCCCCGAGCAGGTTGTCCTTTCGGGCCCGGTGGCGGCGATCGAACGCGCGATCCGGCGGCTGCGGGAAACCGGCGTCACGGCCCAGCGGATCCCCGTAGCCTGCGCGTTCCACAGCCCGCTCGTCGCCGGGGCGGGAGCCGTCTTCGCGGCCGAGCTCGCCGGTGAGTCCCTGCGGGATCCACAGTGGATGGTGTGGTCGAACCGCACCGCGAAGCCGTACGAGGGCGATGTCCGAGCCGAACTGGCCGCGCAGATCGGTGCGCCCGTGCGGTTCCTCGACCAGATCGAAGCGATGTACGCGGCCGGGGCGCGGACGTTCGTCGAGGTGGGACCGGGCCGTGTGCTCACCCGGCTGGTCGGGGAGATCCTCGGCGAGCGCCCGCACACCGTCGTCGCCTGCGGACCCGATCTCGAAGCGTTCCTGACCGCGTTGCGGACACTCGCCGACGCCGGCGTCGGCGTCCGCACCGAGCGGCTGACCCGGCCGCGGCGTCCCGCACCGTCCCCGACCGCCTGGGCCGTCGACGGGCGGTCCGTCCGCGCGCCCGGCGCCGAGGCACCCGCCCTGCCCCCGGCCCGACGAATCCGGAGTACCGCCATGACCCCGTCCGCACCCGGCCGCGACCAGGCGATCGTCGACTTCCTGCGCACCACCCGTGAGCTCGTCGCGGCCCAGCGGGAGGTCATGCTCGGCTACCTGGGCAGCACTCCCGCCCCCGTCCCCGTCGCGGCGCCCGTCGTCGAGGAACCGCTTCCGGAGCCGGAGCCGGTGGTGGTCGAAGCCGCCCCGGCCGACGTCTTCACCACGGTGATCGGCGTGATCAGCGAACGCACCGGCTACCCGGCCGAGATGATCGCCGGCGACCTCGACCTCGAGGCGGACCTGTCGATCGACTCGATCAAACGGACCGAGATCGCGGGCACGCTCCTGGCCCGGCTGGGGCTGCCCGCCGACGACCGCACCGACCAGCTCAGCCGCGACCGCACGGCCGGCGCCCTCACCGCGCACCTGGAGAACTGGCTGGCCCCGGCGCCGGAAGCGCGGGCGCCGCGCCGGTACGGCCTGGTCAAGGTGCCCGTGCCGCTCGATCCGGATCCCGCGCGGTTGCGCGGGCGGTCCGTGGCCGTGCTGGGCGACGACGAGTCCGTGCGGGCCGCGTTCGCCGCGGCCGGTGCCGAGCTCGTCCCGGCGGACGCGGACATCACGGTCGTCCTGGCGGCCGGTCGCAGCGTCCCGGAGGTGTTCAAGCTCCTCAAGACGGTGAAGGGCACGGTGCTGCTGGCGGCGGAGCCGGGGACGGCCGGCCTCCGCGGCCTGGCCCGCGCCGCCGCGCTGGAACGCGACGGCGGCACCCGGCTCGTCGAAGTCACCCACGACGTCGCCAAGGTCCTGGTCGACGAGGCCCTCAGCGACGGCCCTTCGGTCGTGTGCCACGACGAGAGCGGCCGCTTCACGATCGAGCCGCGGCCCGCGGACCTCCCGTCGATCGCCTACTCCGGCGCCGGTCCCGGTGGCGGCGAACTGGCCGCGCTGGGCCTCGGCCCGGACTCGGTGGTGCTGCTGGTCGGCGGCGCGCGGGGGATCACGGCGCACGCCGCGACCGCGTTCGCCGCGGCCGGCTGCCGGATCGAACTGGCCGGACGGACGCCGTGGCCGGGGGAGCCGGACGACCTGCCCGAGGACCCGGCCGCGATGCGGGCGGTGCTGGCCGGCCGGGGCGGATCGGTGGCCGGGATCGAACGGCGGGTGCGGACCGTGCTGGCCCAGCGGGAAATCGGCCGCACGCTCGACGAAGTCCGGGCCGCGGGTGGCGACCCGGCCTACCGGACGCT
Organism: Amycolatopsis sp. NPDC004378; assembly: GCF_053602455.1. Classification (NCBI taxonomy): domain Bacteria; kingdom Bacillati; phylum Actinomycetota; class Actinomycetes; order Pseudonocardiales; family Pseudonocardiaceae; genus Amycolatopsis; species Amycolatopsis sp. NPDC004378. Next base: position 43,642 of record NZ_JBSGDR010000001.1, on the reverse strand, counting down.
GGACGTGCGTGACCCGGAAGCGGTCCGGCGCCTGGTGAAGGACCTCGGCCGGGTCGACGGCGTCGTCTTCGCGGCAGGGGTGATCGACGACAAGCTCATGGCGGACAAAGACGAACTGTCGTTCCGGAATGTCTACGAGACCAAAGCGGAGGGTGCTCGCGCGCTGCTCGACGCGCTCGACGTCGGACCCGGCTTCGTCGCGTTCTTCGGCAGCATCGCGGCCGTGCTCGGTAACCGCGGCCAGACCGACTACGCCGCGGCGAACGACGCCCTGGAGGCTCTGGGCCGCGATTGGCCCGGCCGGGCCGTGACCGTCCACTGGGGACCGTGGGCGCCCGCGGCCGACCACCGCGGCATGGTGTCGCCGGAGCTCGCGCGCGAGTACGAGCGCCGGGACGTCGCCCTGCTCGACCCGGCCGAAGCGACCGCGGCCCTGCTGCGCGAACTCGCCTACGGCTCGGACCGTGCGGTGCTGTACACGGCGTCGCTGTGGTGAGCCAGGAGCCGGTCGCGATCGTCGGCATGGGCGTGTTCCTGCCCGGCGCGTCCACGGTGGACCAATATTGGCGGAACCTCGTCGACGGCATCGACGCCGTCACCGAGGTCCCGCCGCACCGCCGCGACCCGGCGTTCCACGGCCACGACGGCACCGGGCCGGACCGGACGCACGGCCGTCGCGGCGGCTTCGCCCCCGACACCCTCGAGTTCGACCCGGTGGCCCACGGCGTGCCGTCGACGTCCCTGGAGGGCACGGAACCGGACCAGCTGACGGCGCTGGCCGTCGCGGTCGCCGCCGTCGAGGACGCCGGTGGCCTCGGCCGGCTCGGCGACCCCGAGCGCGTCGGCGTCGTGCTCGGCCGCGGCGGCTACCTCTCGCCCGGGTTGCGGGGCTTCGACCAGCGCGTCCGCACCGTCCGGCAGATCACCCGCACGGTCGGCGAGCTGATGCCCTCGGCCGGCCCCGACGTCCTCGACCGGCTGCGGACGGCACTGCTGGCACCGCTCGGCGAGTTCCGGCCGGAGACCGCCGCCGGACTGGTGCCCAACCTCGCCGCGGCCCGCGTCGCCAACCGGCTCGACCTCGGCGGTCCGGCGTACACAGTGGACGCCGCGTGTGCGTCTTCGCTGGTCGCGGTCGACCAGGCGATCGGCGAGCTGACCCGGCACCGCTGTGACGTCGTGCTGGCGGGCGGTGCGCACCAGACGCACGACGACACGCTCTGGTCGCTGTTCACCCAGCTCGGCGCCCTTTCGCCGAGCCAGCGGATCAGCCCGCTCTCGCGCGAAGCCGACGGCATGCTCATCGGCGAGGGCACCGCGCTCGTCGTGCTCAAGCGGCTGGCCGACGCCCGGCGCGACGGCGACCGCGTGTACGCCGTGATCCGCGGCAGCGGCACGTCGAGCGACGGGCGCGGCGCGAGCCTGCTCAGCCCGTCCGTCGCCGGGCAGACCCTGGCGCTGCGCCGGGCTTGGGACGGGCTCGATCCGGCGGAAATCGGCCTGCTGGAGGCACACGGCACGGCGACGCCGGCCGGGGACGCCGCCGAGCTGACGACCGTCGCCGACGTCTTCGGCCAGGCCGGCGGGCCGCGCTCGGTGATCGGCTCGGTGAAGTCGATGATCGGGCACACGCTGCCGACGGCCGGAGTCGCCGGATTGGTCAAGGTGGCGCTCGCGCTGCACCACGGGGTGTTGCCGCCGACGCTCAACTGCGCCGACCCGAACCCGCTGCTGGACAAGACGCGTTTCCGTGTGCTGGCCGAGGCCGAGCCGTGGGGCGAGCTGCCGCGCGCGGGTGCGGTCAACGCGTTCGGCTTCGGCGGCGTCAACGCGCACATCGTGCTGGAAGGGGGCGATCCGGCGCCGAAGCGGCGGGTGCGCGTCGACGAGCCGGAACGCGTGCTGCGGCTGGCCGCGGGCACACCGGAAGAGCTGCTGGAGCGCCTCGACCGGCCCGGCGACGAACGTGACGGGCCGTGCCGGATCGGGATCGTCGGCCCGGACGAGCGCAAGCTGGCCACGGCCCGCAAGGTGCTGGCCAAGGTGGCCGCGACGGGCAAGGCGTGGCACGGCGGCGGCGACGTCTGGTGCTCGGTCGACCCGCTGCTGCCCGGCGGCAGGATCGCGTTCGTCCACCCGGGACTGGAAGACGGCGCCGAGCCGCGGATCGGCGACGTGGCCGCGCACTTCGGCCTCGACCGTCCACAGTGGTCGACCGCCAGCGTGCTCGACCGCGCCGCGAGCGTGTCGGCCACCGGGCTGATGCTCGGCGAAGTCCTCCGGCGGCTGGCGATCCGGCCCGACGCGCTCGCCGGCCACAGCGTGGGCGAGTGGACGGCGATGCAGGCCGCCGGGATGTACCGGGCCGACCCGGGCGTCCTCGACCGCTACTGGCCCGACGGGTTCGAGCTGCCCGAAGCGGACTACCTGGTGCTGGGCTGCCCGGCCGCGCGGGTGGCCGGGCTGCTGCCCGGCGACCTGGTGATCTCCCACGAGAACGCGGTCAAGCAGACGATCGTCTGCGGGCCGCCCGAGGCCGTCGCCGAGTTCGCCGAGACCTGCCGCGGCCAGGGGATCGTGGCCCGGACGCTGCCGTTCCGGTCCGGGTTCCACACGCCGTTGATGCGGGCGCACCTCGCGCCGTTCGCCCGGCTCGTCACCGAGCTCGACCTGCGCGAGCCGGCGCTGCCGGTGTGGTCGGCGACGACCGCGGCGCCGTACCCGGCCGCGCTGGAAGCGATTCGCGAGCTGTACCTGGTCCACCTCGTGCGCCCGGTCCGGTTCCGGGCGCTGACCGAGGCCCTGCACGACGCCGGGTTCCGCGCGTTCGTGCAGGTCGGAGCCGGTCAGCTCGGCTCGTTCGTCACCGACACGCTCGGCGAGCGGCGGCACCTGGTCGTCGCCGCCGCGTCCGGAACGCGGTCCGGGCTCGCTCAGCTGCGTCGCGCCGCGACCGCGTTGTGGACCGAAGGCGGTAACCCGGACTTCGAGGTCCTCGAACCCCGCCGGATCCGGCTGAACACCGGAAATCCCTTGCTGTCGCTGGGAGAGTCGGCGCGCGGTCTGCTCGAGGACGAGGTGCTGCCCGCCGGGGTGCCGGACGCGATCGTCGCCGAGTTCACCGCGCTGCTCACCGACACCCGCCGGGCCGCCGCGGACGTCGTCGCGGCGGCCGCCCGCCGCCGCGTCGAGTCCACTGTGGACGTCTCGCTCACGGCGATGCCGTACCTGCGCGACCACCGGTTCTTCCGGCAGCGCGACGACTGGCCCGACGAGTCCGACTTCCGGCCGGTGGTCCCGGCGACGACGCTGGTGGACCTCGCCTGCCGGGCCGCCGAACGCACCTGGCCGGGCACCAGGGCCGTCGAGGTCCGCGACGCCGTGTTCTCGCGGTGGCTGATCGCTTCCCCGGCGCAGCGGGTGCCGCTGGTGATGAGCCGCGAGGGTGACTGCGTGACCGTCGAGATCGGACCGTACGCGCTGGTGAACGTCGAGCTGGGGACGTACGCCCCACCGCCGTCGCGCACCGGGGTGCCCGGTCCGGAGACGACCCCGCCGCTGAGCGCGTCCGAGATCTACGAGCAGCGCGAGATGTTCCACGGCCCGGCCTACCGGGGCCTGGCGCGTCTGACCGGCCTCGGCGAGCAGCACATCCGGGGCGAGCTGATCGTGCCGTCCGCACCCGGCGGGCTGCTCGACAACGTCGGGCAGCTGCTCGGCTGCTGGCTGATGGCCACCCGGCCCGACGGGCTGCTCGCGTTCCCGCGCTCGCTCGGCCGGCTGACGTGGCACGGGCCGGAACCCGAGCCGGGCACCCGCGTCGAGTGCCTGGTGCGCGTCCGGCTGCCCCGGCCGGACGTCCTCGAGATGGACGCGGAACTCGTCCGGGACGGCCGGGTGCTCGCGACCGTCGAACGCTGGCGGGACGTCCGGTTCCCGTGCGACCGCGCCGCCCACCGCGTCTACGCCTTCCCCGACCGGCACCTGCTGGCGGACCGGCGGGACGACGGCTCGGTCGCGGTCACCGACCGCTGGCCGACGGTCGCCGCCCGCGACATCTACGCCGGCGTCTACCTCGCCGCCGGGGAGCGCGCCGAGTTCGCCGCCGTCCCGCCGCGCGAGCAGCGCGGCTGGCTGCTGAAGCGCATCGCCGCGAAGGACGCCGTCCGCGCCCGGCTCGCCGAGCCCGTCTACCCGGCGGAGATCCGGGTGCACGACGACGGCACGGTGTCCGGCCGGCACCGCGTGCTGCCGGACTTCGCCGTCACGGTCGAGCTGACCGGGGACACTGCCACCGCCCACCTCAGGAGCATGTCATGACCCTCGACCACGCCTCCGCCGTCTTCGACGTCGTCGCCGAGCTGCTGACCCAGCTCACCGGCGACGCCGAGGTGCTCGGCATCGAGATCACGCCCGACACGACGTTCCACGAAGACCTGCAGCTGGAGAGCATCGACCTGGTGACCTTCGCGAGCATCCTCGCCGAGCACTTCGGCGCGGACGTCAACCTCGCGGAGTACCTGGCCGAGCAGGACCTCGACGACGTCATCGGGCTGACCGTCGGTGACATCGCCCGGTTCGTGGGGGAGCGCACGTGCCCACGATGACCGTGAACGGGCTGCGCACCAACGTGCAGCTCGTGCCCGCAGGCGGCACCGAGACCGTGGTGTTCCTGCACGGCATGGGGACCGACAGCCTCGCGAGCTTCTACCTGACGCTCGCGCCGCCGGTCGCGGCCGCCGGTATCGACGTGATCAGCTACGACCTGCGCGGCCACGGCAAGACCGAGCGGCCGGTGCGCGGGTACACGCTCGGGGACTTCGTCGCCGACCTCGACGACCTGCTGCGGCAGCTCGGCGTCGACCGGCCGGTGCACCTGGTGGGCAACAGCTTCGGCGGGACGCTGGCCTACAGCTACGCCGTGGCCCAGCCGTCGCGCGTGCGCAGCATCGTGTGCATCGAGTCGGAGCCCGCGACCGAGGTGTGGGCGGGGAAGATGAGCGAAATCCTCGCGCACACCGTGAAGTTCCTGCAGGTGGAGGAGAGCTTCGACTGGATCGAGGCGAACTTCAGCGCCCACCACCGGCGGCTCGCGCGGATGGCGGCCGAGCGGATCACGTCGACGAAGATGGCCGAGGAGGTCCCGCTCGGGCCGTTGCTCACCTGGGAGCAGGTGGCGGCGATCGGCTGTCCCGTACTGTCCATTTTGGGCAGTCACGGCTACCAGGCGGACGACCTCGAAGCGCTGACGTCGGTGCTGCCGCACGGCGAGCTGCACGTGTTCGAAGGCCAGGGGCACTCGGTGCTGGTGGAGCAGCACCGGGAGGTGCGCGAGCTGGTGCTGCGCTGGATCGAACGGCACGCGGCGTGAGGTTCCTGCTGGTCGTGCCGCCGCTGACCGGGCACGTCGCGCCGTTGCGCCGGGTGGCTGCCGTGCTGGCGCGGCGGGGGCATTCCGTGGCCTGGTGCGGGCCGGAGCTGTCCACTTTGGTCTCCGGTCCGGTGTTCTCCTCGGGGCCGTTTTCGCCGGTGCCGCGGCCGCCGGAGCTGCGCGGGTTCGCCGCGCTGAAGTACCTGTGGGAGTCCTACCTGGTCCCGCTGGCCGACGCGATGGTGCCGGGGGTGGCCTCGGCGGTCTCCTCGTTCGCCCCCGACGTGGTCGTCGCGGACCAGCAGGCGATGGCGGGGGCGCTGGTGGCGGCGCGGTGCGGGCTGCCGTGGGCGACGTCGGCGTCGACGTCGACCGAGCTGGCCGATCCCTTGGGCTCACTGCCGAAGATCGCCGCGTGGGTGTCCGGCCTCCAGGCCGGGCTGCGGGCCCGGCACGGCGTCCTGCTGGGTGACCTGCGGTTTTCCCCGCACCTGGTGCTGGCGTTCACGACGCGGGCGCTCGCCGGCGAGTCCCGGCTGGCGGTGCCGGTGTCCTACGTCGGGCCGTCGCTGCCCGAGTCGTCGGGTGAGTGGGCTCCCGCGGACGACCGGCCGCTGGTGGTGGTCACCCTGGGGACGTCGAACGCGTCGGCGGGTGGCCGGTTCCTGGCCGAGAGCGTGGACGCGCTGGCGGGCATGCCGTCCGTGCAGGGGCTCGTCGTGGACCCGTCCGGCGGGCTGGTCAGCGAGAGCGTCGCGCTGGCTCGGCGGATCCCGCAGGTGGCGGCGTTCGCGCACGCCTCGGTGGTCGTCTGCCACGGCGGCCACAACACGGTGTGCGAAGCGTTGTCGGCCGGCGTCCCGCTGGTGGTGGCCCCGATCCGGGACGACCAGTCGATGCTGGCCCAGCAGGTGACCACGGCGTCGGCGGGCGTGCGAATCCGCTTCGACCGCGCGAAGGCGGCGGACATCCGCAAGGCGATCGAGTCAGCGGCCGAGTGCCGCGACGGCGCGGCCCGGATCCGCGAGTCGTTCGCCGCGGCCGGAGGCCCCGAGGAGGCCGCAACCCACCTGGAGTCCCTGGCCCTGTGACCAGAGAGGCATCACGTGTGTCTGGAGGGGCATCACGTGTGTTTGGAGGGGCATCACGGTGATGCCCCTCCAATCACGTGTGATGCCTGCTCAATCACGTGTGATGCCCGTTGCGGAAGGTGTGGGCCGCCAGGGCTGAGCCCGCGACGGCGGCCGCGGCCGCGATCAGCAGGGCCGCGGCCAGGGACCAGCCGATCGGACGGGCCAGCGCCAGGGCGCGGGTCGCGTCGATCGCGTACGTCAGGGGGTTCACCGCCGAGACCGCGCGGACCCACGCCGGCATCGTGTCCAGGGGCATGTACGCGCTCGAGGAGAACATCAGCAGGAACATCACGATGAACGACGCCGCCTGCAGTGTCTCGGCTTTGCGCAGCCACGTCGTGATCGCGACGAACACCCAGCTCAGGCACCAGCCGACCACCAGCGTCAAGACCAGCGCCAGACCCAGGCCGAGCACCCCGCCGGCCGGGCGGAAACCCAGGAAGACCACGCTCGCCAGCGCCGTCACGACCAGCTGGACGCCCAGGCGGGCCGAGTCGGCCAGCGTCCGGGCCACCAGCACCGAGAACAGCGAGATCGGCAGGCAGCGCAGCCGTCCGGTGAAGCCGCCGTAGATCTCCGCCAGCAGGCCCGCGCCCGAGCTCATCGCCGTCGTCATCGCGATGTTGACCAGAGTCGCCGGCACCAGGAAGTTCACGTAACCCTGGTACGCCGCGACCCCCGGCAGCGCCCCGACGCCGCTGAACACCTGGCTGAACAGCAAAAGCAGCACCACCGGCTGCGCCAGTCCGAAGAAGACCAGCCGCCGGTCGCCGAACGCCGTCCGCAGGGACCGGGCCGCCAGCACGCGGACCTGCGTCCAGAACCCCGATTCCGGCCACGCCGCGGGATCGGCGAGCGCGCTCACGGCCGCACGGTGCCGGGCCTGCGTCACGACGCCGTCCGGTGCAGGGAGAGGTAGACGTCGTCGAGCGTCGGCTCGGTCACGGTGAGGTCCCGCAGCGGGGCGCCGGCCGCGTCGAGCGCGCGCACCACCACCGGGATGTCGCCCGGGCCGCTCAACGGCACCGAGAGCACCAGCCCGGCACGGGCCGCCACGAGCCCGAGGTGGGTCAACGCGCTCGCCGCGCGCCGCAACGCGAGTTCGGTGCCGAAGGCCAGCGTCGCCGTCCGGTTGCCGAGGCGGGCCTTGAGCTGCGCCGGCGTCCCCGACGTCGTGATGTGCCCGAGGCCGAGGACGACGACGTGGTCGGCCAGCCGGTCGGCCTCTTCGAGGTACTGCGTCGTCAGCACGACCGTCGTGCCGCGGGCCGCGAGCCCTTCGACGACCGTCCACAGCCCGGCGCGGCTCACCGGGTCGAGGCCGGTGGTCGGCTCGTCGAGGAACAGCACCTGCGGCGCGCCGACGAGCCCCGCGGCCAGGTCCAGCCGCCGCCGCATGCCGCCGGAGTAGGTGCCGGCGGGCCGGTCGGCCGCGTCCTCGAGCCCGAACGCCGCGATCAGCTCCGCGGCCCGGGCCTGCGCTTGACGCGGCTTCGCGCCCAGCAGCCGGGCGATCAGGACGAGGTTCCCGCGCCCGGACAGGGCGTCGTCGACCGCGGCGAACTGCCCGGTGACGCCGATCCGCCGCCGGACCGCGCGCCCGCGCTGCACGACGTCGTAGCCGCAGACGCGGGCGCTGCCGGCACTCGGCCGGACGCGCGTGCTGAGGATGTCGATCAGGGTGGTCTTCCCGGCGCCGTTGTGGCCGAGGACGGCCAGCACGGTGCCGCGGGCGACGCTGAGGCTGATCCCGGCGAGCGCGGTGACTTCACCGTAGGTTTTCGCGAGATCCGTCACGGCGATGACCGGCTGGTTCATGGTTCCCTCCGTGGAAAAAGGTATCGGGAGGCGGCCGGAAAGAGCAAGAAGATCGCCGCCGTCCGCCGTGCGCGTGACAATTTTCGCGAAGCGGGACCGCACGCGCGTGATAAAGGCTGACCTGCGTCAACTTTCCTGGTGAGGGCGATCCCTCGTGCGTGACAAAGAATTCACGGCCGCTTGTCCGTGTGGAAACACGGAGGTACTTTTCGCAGAAATTCCCCCATTCCCCGAGGTGACGAGCCGTGAGATTTTCGTGGAAGTCGAGAAAGCCCGCCTACGGCCTGGCCGCCGCGACGGTCGCGGGTGTGGCGGCGACCGTGGCGCTGGTCGGGGCGGGGCCGACCCAGGCCGCGCCGGTGAGCCTGACGCTGAACTACAACTGCCCGTTCCCGCTGATCGGCGACCAGGTCCTGACGGTCAAGATCGACACCAACCTGCCCGACGACGCCGTCGCGGGCGCGTCGTCGACCCCGATCACCTTCGACGTCGACGTCACCGTGCCGGAGACCGCGACCGAGGGCCTGGCGCTCGTCGGAGCGACCTCTTTGGACGGTTCGGCCAAGGCCGCGGCCCAGCTCAAGTACCCGGTCGACAAGACGCTGAACCTGAACCTGCCGTTGACCATCGCCTCGACGCCGGTGCCGCCCTCGGGCGCGTTCCACGTCAAGAGCAGCGGCAAGGCGCCGGCCGTGACGTTCCCGAGCCCCGGCACCGCGTCGGTGACGGTCGGGAACTTCAGCACCACGATGACCCCGCGCACCGCGGCCGGCCAGCCGACCGACCTCGGCACGTTCACCTCGGACTGCGTCGCGGTCCCGGGCCAGAACCAGCAGCTGGGCACGTTCGAGATCAAGCCGGCGGGCGGCACGACGACGCCGACGACCCCCACCACGCCGACGACCCCCACCACGCCGACGACCCCCACCACGCCGACGACCCCGACCACGCCGACGACTCCCACGACCGAGCCCACGACCCCAACGACGGAACCCACGACTCCGACCACGGAGCCGACGACGCCGACCACGCCGACAACGGAACCCACCACTCCGACCACGGAGCCGACGACTCCGACGACTCCCACGACGGAGCCGACGACCCCGACCACGGAGCCGACGACCCCGACGACGGAACCCACGACTCCGACGACTCCCACGACGGAGCCCACCACCCCGACCACGGAGCCGACGACCGAGCCGACCACTCCGACCACCGAGCCCACGACGCCGACCACGCCGACGACGGAGCCGACCACCCCGACGACGCCCACCACCGAACCGACCACGCCGACGACCCAGCCGACCACGCCGCCGGGCGGCATCGAGGTCAAGTACTCGGTCAAGGGCAAGTCGGCGCTCAAGCAGCTGCACGCCACGCTCCCGCTCGGCCCCGGCACGCTCGATGCGAAGCTCGACGCCGCGTCCGGCAGGTTCGGCGCCCAGCTCGCCCTGCCTAAGTCGGACGTGAACTTCCGCGTGCTCGGCTTCATCCCGGCGTCGGCGACCGTGAAGCTCGACCAGGTCGGCGCGATCGACGGCACGCTGACCGGCGGCGCGGTCAAGGCGAACGCGCAGATGGACGTCCAGCTCACCAAGGTCCGCGTGTTCGGCTTCCCGATCCTGACGTCGAACTCGTGCCACACGGTCAGGCCCGCGGCCGTCCCGCTGGTCTCGGCGGCCGGGTTCGACCCGCTCAAGGGCGGCAAGCTGACCGCGACCTACGACATCCCGCGGTTCACCGGCTGCGGCTTCCTGACCGGGCTCATCACCGGCCTCACCTCCGGTCCGGGCAACAAGCTGGAGGTGACCCTCACCAAGAAGTGAACTCGTCACGCGGAAACGCAGACCCGCGTGACAAGAATACGAAAAGCCTTGTGGCGCAACGAGAATCGTCAGTAGCTTCGGAAAGGACCGCTCCCTCGATGAGGTATTTCGGATGCTGACCCGGTTCTCGTTGCCCCTCGTGCTGGTGCTCGCGGCGTTCTCGCTGGGGGCGGCGCAAGCCGCGCCCGGCGAGACGCCGTCCCAGCCCGCCGCGGCGACGGAGATCCCCTTCGGCTTCACCCTCGGCGACGCCCAGCAGCCGACCACGAGTCACGTCGCCAAGCTCGGTTCCGACATCGCCTTCCCGCCGGGCACCTTCGACGGCACCCTCGGCGGGCTCACCAGCACCGTGCCCATCAAGGGGAAGCTGGCCATCCCGCCGGCCGACGGCTACTTCGTCGCGTTCCGGTTCATGGCCACCACGGGCCGGGTCGAGATCGTCCCGGACGGCGACGCGACGGGCACGGCCACGGTGAAGACCGGCAAGGACACCAACTGCAAGGCCACGCAGACGAACATCTGCGCCGACACCGACGTCACCGCGAAGGTGTTCATCAAGCTGTCGGACGTCGCAGTGGACGGCAAGGCCCTGGACGTCGGAAGCGACTGCCGAACGGCGCAGCCCGCCGCGGTGACCATCAAGGCCCTGGTGCCGATTTCGCTGCCGGCCCCGCCGGTGAAGGTGACCTCCACCTTCACCACGCCGTCGTTCGCCGGGTGCGTCGGTCACGAAGACGTCAGCCGGCTGCTGACCGGGCTCGTTTCGGGGCCGGGCAACACGTTCGTTTCGAACCTCACCCTGCGGTGCTTCAGCAGCGGGTGCACGGCATGACGGTCCAGGTGCAGCAGCGGGCCGCGAACGGCCTCCGCGAATTCGGCCGCATGTGCGCCATGGGCCTCGACATCGTCCTCGCGATGGCCCGCCGCCCGTACCAGGTGCGCGAGTTCGTCCAGCAGTTCTGGTTCATCGCCAGCGTGTCCATCACGCCCGCGATCCTCGTCTCGATCCCGTTCGGCGCGGTGATTTCGCTGCAGCTCGGCTCGCTCACCAGCCAGATCGGCGCGCAGCAGTTCAACGGCGCGGCGAGCGTGCTGGCCGTCGTGCAGCAGGCGAGCCCGATCGTGACGACGCTGATCATCGCGGGCGCCGGCGGCAGCGCGATCTGCGCCGACCTCGGCGCACGCAGCATCCGCGAGGAGATCGACGCGATGGAGGTGCTCGGCGTCTCGCCGATCCACCGGCTGATCGTGCCCCGTGTGCAGGCCGCCATCGGCGTGTCCGTGCTGCTGAACGGCCTGGTCAGCGTGGTCGGCGTGCTCGGCGGCTACTTCTTCAACGTGATCATCCAGGGTGGGACGCCGGGTGCGTACCTGGCCAGCTTCAACGCGCTCGCGCAGCTGCCCGACCTCGTCGTCAGCTCGGTGAAGGCGGTGATCTTCGGCTACCTCGCCGGGGTAGTCGCCTCCTACCGCGGCCTCAACCCCAAGGGCGGGCCGAAGGGCGTCGGCGACGTCGTCAACCAGTCCGTCGTCATCACCTTCCTGCTGCTGTTCTTCGTCAACACCGTGCTGACCGCGCTGTACCTGCAGCTCGTCCCCGCGAAGGGAACCTGAGTGGCCATCCTCGGCAAACCCGGCGACCGGCTGTTCGACCTCGGCGACCAGCTGCTCTTCTACGTCCGCGCGCTCGCGGCGATCCCGCTGGCGGTGACCCGCTACTTCCGCGAGGTGGTGCGGCTGCTGGCCGAGGTGACGTTCGGCAGCGGCGCGCTCGCGGTGATCGGCGGCACCATCGGCGTGATGGTCGGGCTGTGCGTGTTCACCGGCGTCACCGTGGGCCTGCAGGGCTTCAGCGCGCTGAACCAGATCAACATCTCGGCCATGACGGGCTTCCTCACCGCGTACTTCAACACGCGCGAGATCGCGCCGCTCGTCGCCGGGCTCGCCCTTTCGTCCACTGTGGGCAGTGGGTTCACCGCGCAGCTCGGCGCGATGCGGATCTCCGAAGAGATCGACGCGCTCGAAGTCATGGCCGTGCGGAGCATGCCGTACCTGGTCACCACGCGGATCGTCGCCGGGTTCATCGCGATCATCCCGTTGTACGTCATCGGGTTGCTGATCTCCTACCTCGGCTCGCGGCTGACCACGGTCGTCTTCTTCGGACAGTCCGGCGGCACCTACGACCACTACTTCACGCTGTTCCTGCCGCCGGGTGACGTCCTGTGGTCGTTCGGCAAGGTGCTCGTCTTCAGCGTCGGCGTGATCCTGACGCACTGCTTCTACGGCTACCGCGCGTCCGGCGGTCCGGCAGGCGTCGGGGTCGCGGTCGGCCGGGCCGTGCGGACGTCGATCGTGCTGATCAGCGTGCTCGACCTGTTCCTGTCGCTGGCCATCTGGGGTGCCACGACGACGGTGAAGGTGTCCGGATGAGCCGGCTGCGGACACAGCTCGCCGGGGTCGCGTTCCTCGGCGTGCTGGTGCTGCTCGGCTACCTCGCCGTGGCGATCTACGACAAGGACTTCGACGACTCCGAGCTGGTGACGCTGCGGGCGGACCGGGTCGGCAACCAGCTCGCGCCGACCGCCGAGGTCAAGGTCAAGGGCGTGCCGTTCGGGGAGGTGCGGGCGGTGCGCAGCTCGGGCACGGGTGCCGAGATCGACCTGGCCCTCGACCCGGCGAAGATCGGGATGCTGCCCGAGAACGTCTCCGCGCGGCTGCTGCCGAAGACGGTGTTCGGCGAACGGTACGTCAACCTCGTGCTGCCGGACCGTCCACAGGGGACGCTCCGGGCCGGGGACGTGATCGGGCAGGACCGCTCGGCGAACGCGATCGAGCTGGAACGCGTCCTCGGCGACCTGCTGCCCCTGCTGCGCGCGGTACAGCCGCAGAAGCTGAACAGCTCGCTCGGCGCGATTTCGCAGGCCCTCGACAACCGCGGCGAGCCGATCGGCGACAGCATCGTCAAGCTGCAGGACCTGCTGGCCCAGGTGAACCCGCTGATGCCGCAGTTCAAAGCGGACATCACCGGCCTGGCGAACGCGGCCGACGTCTACACGACCGCCGCGCCGGACATCCTGCAGGCGCTGACCGACCTGTCGACCACGGCGAAGACCATTGTGGACACCCGGGCGGACCTCGACAACCTCTACACGAGTGTCACGAGTGCCACCGGGCACCTGAACGACTTCCTCCGCAAGAACAAGGACAACATCATCGGCGTCTCCGTCGAAAGCCGTCCGTCGCTGGAGCTGCTGGCGAAGTACTCGCCGGAGTTCCCGTGCCTGTTCGACGCGGTGAACCGGCTCAAGCCGCTGATGGAGAAGGCCCTCGGCAAGGGCACGAACGAGCCGGGCCTGCACGTGACGCTCACCGTGCAGGACCCGCGCGCCAAGTACGTGCCCGGCCGCGACAACCCGCGGTACGACGCCACCGGCGGCCCCAAGTGCTACGGCGGCGGAGCGGCGGCACCGGGGGCGACCGACGGCGACCTCGGCCCGGCGAACTCACCGGGGGAACGGCAGCTCGTCGCCGAGGTGCTGAAGCCGACGCTCGGGGACGTGCCGGACTGGAGCAGTGTCCTGATCGGACCGGCGTTGCGCGGAACGGAGGTGACCGTCCGATGAGGAGCGTCGCGGGCCCCGCGATCAAGGGGCTGATCTTCTTCGTGGTCACGGCCGTCGCCACCGGGGTCCTGGCGATCACGATCGCCAACTCGAGCGTCGGCGCGACCATCGGGTACACAGCCCGCTTCACCGACGCGACGTCCGTCAACCCCGGCGACGAGGTTCGCATGGCCGGCGTCCGGATCGGCCAGGTCGACGACGTGCACGTCGTGGAACACCGGCTGGCCGACGTCGCGTTCTCCGTCGACCGCACGCACCGGCTGACGGCGTCGGCCTCGGTCACCATCCGCTACCGCAACCTCGTCGGGCAGCGGTACCTCTCGGTCGACCCGGGCGCCACCGACACGTCGCCGACCCTCGCCGAGGGGGCGCAGATCCCCTTGGAACGGACCAAGCCGGCGCTCGACCTCACCGCGTTGTTCAACGGCTTCAAGCCGCTCTTCCAGGCGCTGTCGCCCACCGACGTCAACCAGCTGTCGTTCGAGATCATCCAGGTCCTGCAGGGCGAGGGCAGCACGATCGAAAGCCTGTTGCAGCACACGGCTTCGCTGACGTCCACATTGGCCGGCAAGGACGCCGTGATCGGCCAGGTGATCGGCAACCTCAACACCGTCCTCGACACCGTGAACGCCCAGGGCGACCAGTTCGACGCGCTCGTCGACACGACGTCGCAGCTGGTCACCGGCCTGGCCGCGGACGCGAAGCCGATCGGACAGGCGATCGGTGGCCTGGGCGAGCTGACCACGGCGACGGCCGGTCTGCTGCAGGACGGGCGTCAGCCGCTCAAGGACAGCATCACCGCGCTCGGCGACCTGTCGAAGAACCTGGCCGACAACACCCCGGTGTTCCAGCAGTTCATCGACAACCTGCCGAAGAAGCTCGACCGCATCGGCACGCTCTTCTCCTACGGCTCGTGGGCCAACTTCTACCTGTGCTCGGTCGACACCGACGCGAAACCGGCGCCGGGCGGCCCGCCGCCGGGCATCCCCGTCACGGCTGCGAGGTGCCGGTGAAACCGCCCCGCATCAAGCCGTTCCGCAGCCGCAACCCGATCGCCGTCGGGGCGGTGACGGCGCTGGTCATGGCGCTCGTCGGCAGCGCGACGTTCTTCTCCGACGACCTGCCGATCATCGGCGGCGGCACGACGTACAGGGCGGAGTTCCACGAGGCCGCCGGCCTCAAGCCGAACGACGAAGTCCGCGTCGCCGGAGTGAAGGTCGGCGAGGTCAACGACGTCCGGCTGGCCGGTGACCACGTCGAGGTGCTGTTCCGGGTCAAGGACACCTGGGTCGGCAACCGGACGACGGCGGCGATCAAGATCAAGACGCTGCTCGGCCAGAAGAACCTCGTGCTCGACCCGGTCGGCAACGCCGAGCTGAACCCGGACCAGCCGATCCCGGTCGAGCGGACGAGCTCGCCCTACGACGTCACCGAGGTGTTCAACGACCTGGCCAGCACGGTCGGGGCGATCGACACGAACCAGCTCGCGCAGGCGTTCCGGGTGCTGTCGGACACGCTCGGCGCGTCGGCGCCGCAGGACGTGCGCACCGCCTTCGACGGCATCGCCGCCTTGTCGCAAACGCTTGCGTCCCGGGACGACGAGCTCGTGAAGCTGTTCCAGAACACCAACCAAGTGTCCAAGACGCTCGGCGAACGCTCCGGCCAGATCCAGGCGCTGATCCGCGACGGGAACACGCTGCTCACCGAACTCAACGCCCGCAAGGACGCCATCGCGAAGCTGTTCACCGGCATCAAGGACCTGGCGATCCAGCTGCGCGGGCTCGTCGCCGACAACCAGAAGACGCTCGGCCCGGCGCTCGACCAGCTCGACCGCGTCGCCACCGTGCTGCAGCAGAACCAGGGGAAGCTGGAGGACAGCCTGCGCCTGGCCGGCCCGTTCTACCGGCTGCTCGGCAACGCCGTCGGCAACGGCCGGTGGATCGACACCTACATCTGCGGGCTCATCCCCACCGGCACCACGCCGGGCAGCTGCCTGCCGCCCAAGAACGGGGGACGCTGATGGCGCACCAGCTCATCGACCTGGGAGCCCGGGCACGACGGCGCACGCGGATGCGGGCCCTCACCCTCGGCGTACTGCTCGCACTGGTCGTCTCGGCCGCTTGGCCCGTGGTCACCGCACCCGCCGAACGCACGCTGACCGCGTACTTCGCCGCCGCCGTGGGGATCTACCCGAACTCCGACGTCCGGGTGCTGGGTGTCGCCATCGGGTCGGTGTCCGAAGTGGAGCCGAACGGCACCGACGTCAAGGTGACCATGACCTTGCGGCCCGACGTCCAGCTCCCGGCCGACGCCGGGGCCGTCGTCATCACCCCGAGCCTGGTCGCCGACCGGTACGTGCAGATCACGCCCGTCTACCGCGGTGGGCCGCGGCTGGCCGACGGCGCGTCGATCCCGCGGGAGCGCACCGCGACGCCGGTCGAGGTCGACGACCTGCTGCACAGCCTGAACCAGCTGATGACGGCGCTCGGCCCGCAGGGCGCCAACAAGGACGGCGCGGTCAGCGAGGTGCTGACCAAGTCGGCTGAGTACCTGAACGGCAACGGGCAGACCATCGGCACGGCGATCAAGAACCTCGGCGAGTTCGCCCGGGCGGCAAGCGACTCGAAGGACGACCTGTTCAGTTCGGTCGACAACATCAGCAAGTTCACCGCGATGCTCGCCGCGAACGACGGGCAGGTGAAGCAGGCCATCTCGCAGATCGCGTCGCTGAGCAAGGTTCTCGCCGACCAGCGCGACCAGTTCTCCGGCGCGCTGACCGAGCTGACCCAGGCGCTGGGCGTCGTGCAGGGCTTCATCAAGGACAACCGCGGCAAGGTCCAGTCCGATGTGGACAAGCTCGCCGGCGTCACCAAGGTGCTGGTCGACCAGAAGGACTCGCTTTCCGAGGCCCTCCAAGCCGCCCCGAACGCCCTGACGAACCTCCTCGGCGCCTACGACCAGGCCAACGGGACCATCGACGGCCGCGGCAACCTCCTCGAGTTCGCGGAGCCGAAATGAAGTCCCTGGTCAAGCTCGCCGCGGTGGTGACCCTCGCGCTGGTCACCACCGGCTGCGGCCGCGGCGTGAGCGTCTACGACATCCCGCTGCCAGGCGGCGCCGCGCTCGGCGACCACCCGATCCACGTCACCGCGAGCTTCACCAACGTGCTCGACCTGGTGCCGCAGTCCGGGGTCAAGGTCAACGACGTCCCGGTCGGGCAGGTCGTCAAGGTCGAACTGGCACCGGACGGGCACAGCGCGCTCGTCGACCTGCTCGTCAACGGCGACGTCGACCTGCCGGGCAACGCCGTCGCGCGGCTGCGGCAGGCGAGCATCCTCGGCGAGAAGTTCGTCGAACTGGCCCCGCCGGACGACGCGACGCCGTCGGGCCGGCTGCTCGACGGCGCGAACATCCCGCTCGACCGGTCCACGCTGACCCCGGAGATCGAGGAAGTCTTCGGCGCGCTTTCGTTGCTGCTCAACGGCGGTGGGGTGGCGCAGGTCCAGAACATCAGCCACCAGCTCAACGCCGCCCTCGGCGGCCGCGAAACCGCGGCCCGCAGCCTGCTGTCCAGTTTGGACGCCTTCGTGAAGGGGCTCGACGAGCACCGCACGGAGATCACGCGGGCCATCGAGAGCGTCAACAAGCTGGCGCAGACGCTGAACGCGCACACCGGCCAGATCACCACGACGCTCAACGGCCTCACCCCCGGCATCAGCGTCCTCGACCAGCAGAAGGAAGCCCTGGTCGGGATGCTCAAGTCGCTCGACGGCCTGACGTCGGTCGCCGTCGACACGGTGAACCGGAGCAAGGACGACCTCGTCGCCGACCTCAAGGCGCTCGAACCCCTGCTCCGGCGGCTGGCCGACTCCGGCGACAAGCTGCCGAAGGCCATGGAGATGATCTTCACCTTCCCGTTCCCGGACGCCGCGCTCGACACCATCCGCGGCGACTACCTCAACGGCTTCCTCAAGGTGGGGCACTGATGCTGACCCGGTTCGTGCGCGTGCAGGTGACGATCTTCGTCGTCATCGCCATGGTCGGCGTCGCGTACGTCGGCGCGACGTACGCGGGTCTCGACAAGGTTTTCTTCGACCGCGGCTACACCGTGAAGGCCCAGTTCCCGACCGGCGGCGGCATCTTCACCAACGCCGAGGTGACCTACCGCGGGGTGCCGATCGGCCGCGTCGGCGAGCTGCGGCTGACCCCCGCCGGGATGGAGGCCGACCTCGAGATCGACTCCGGCACGGCGCCCGTCCCGGCCGACACCGAAGCCGTCGTCGCCGACCGCTCGGCCGTCGGCGAGCAGTACGTCGACCTGCGGCCGCGTACCGACGGCGGGCCGAAGCTGCACGACGGGTCGCTGATCACGCAGGCCGACACGAAGATCCCGTTGCCGGTCGACGTCGTTTTGTCGACAGTGGACACCTTCGCCGACTCGGTGCCGAAGCCGGCGCTGCGCACGGTCGTCGACGAGCTGTACAACGCGACGTCCGACGCCGGCCCGGCGCTGGACCAGCTCGTCGGCCGCGGCATCGAGTTCGTGCAGGCCGCGAGCGCGCACGTCGCGCCGCTGACCCGGTTCGTCACCGACGCGCACGTCGTGCTCGACACCCAGGTGCAGCAGGCCGGCGCGATCCGCAGCTTCGGCGCGAACGCGAAGCTGCTCGCCTCGACGCTGAAGCAGTCCGACGGCGACCTGCGGACCCTCATCCCCGCCGTGCCCGCCGCGGCGAACGAGGTCGGCGCGCTGATCCGCGACTCCGGCCCGCAGCTGGGCGTGCTGCTGGCCAACCTGCTCACCACGGCGGACGTCCTCGAGGCCCGCCAGGACGGGCTCCGGCAGCTGCTGATCACCGCGCCGCAGGCGGTCGCCGCGGGCACCGCGGTGGTGCGGCCGGACGGCGCGCACTTCGGGCTGTCGCTGACCTTCTTCGACCCACCGCCGTGCACCACCGGGTACACGACGCCCTACCGCGACGGCCTCGACACCTCGGTCCGCCCGCTGAACACGGCCGCGCGCTGCGCGTTGCCGAAGGGTGACCCGACGGGCGTCAAGGGCTCGCAGAACGCACCAGGAGGACGGCCGTGAGAATCGTCGCGTGGCTGGCCGCGGTCGTGGCGACCGCCGCGGCCGGGTGGTCCGGGTTCACGTGGTGGCAGGCGGCGCACGACGACGGCGTCGCGCGGGCCGTCGTCCGGGAGGAAGCCCTGCAGGCGGGACGAACTGCGGTGGCCGGTCTGACCACTTTGGACTACCACCGGGCGGCGCCGGGGTACCAGCGCTGGCTGGATCTCTCCGGTGGCGCCCTGCACGACGAGCTGGCCGCGGACCGTCAGGGCAGTCTCGACCGGATCGCGCAGGCGAAGACCGTCACCACCGGCAAGGTGACCGACGCGGCGGTGACCGAAGTGGACACCGGCGCGGGCACCGCGAAGCTGATCGCTTCGGTCGAGCTCGTGGTGACACCGGACGGCGGGGACGCCGTGACCAAGCGCAACCGCTTCCAGGCCGACCTGACGCGCGGGCCGGACGGCTGGCACGTCACCGGCCTCGGCCAGGTCCCGACCGGGGAGGCACCGTGACCGTTCCGACGAAGAAACGCCTGGTGAAGGTCGCGGGCCGGCACCACGAACCGGCACCCGAGCCGGCAGAAGACCCGCCGGCGAAGCCGAAACGCCGAGCGCGGTGGGTGCCCGCGCTGATCGTCGTGGTGATGGCGGGGCTCGCCGTGTGGTTCACGCTCGAGGCGCGGGCCACGAACGCCGTCGTCGCGCACAACACGGCGCTCTCGGACGTCGCGGGCACGGCGGAGGCCGGGAAGCAGATCAGCGCGGCCCTCGGCACGCTCTTCTCCTACCGCTACGACCAGCCGGCGAAGAACGAACAGGCCGCGAAGGACCTGCTCACGGGCCCCGCGCTCGCGCAGTACGACCAGCTCTTCGGCCAGGTCCGCAAGCTGGCGGCCGACCAGAAGCTCGTGGTGACGTCGAGCGCCGTCGCGTCCGGGGTGAAACTGCTCGACGGCGACCGCGCGGCGCTGCTGGTGTTCCTCGACCAGACCGGCACGAGGGGCGACGGGCAGCACAGCACCGGGGCCGCCCAGCTGAGCGTCACGGCCGAACGCGTCGCCGGGAAGTGGCGCGTGACCGGGATGTCCGCCGCGTGAACGACCCCGCGGAGCTCCGGCGGTGGCTCACCGAGCGGCTCGCCGGCCTCGCCGGGGTCGCGCCGGAGGTCGTCGACGCCGGGGTCCCGATCGCCGAGCTGGGCCTGTCGTCCCGGGACGCGGTGACCGTCGCGGCCGAGCTCGGCGAACTGCTCGGCCGCGAGCCCGACCTCGGCCTGCTCGGGCGGTACCCGTCGATCACCGCGCTGGTCACGGCCCTGGCCCCGCCGGTCGCCCGGCCCGCGGAGCCGGTCGCGGTGCTCGGCGTCGGCGGCCGCCCCGAAGTGGCGGGCCCGGGCGCGTTCGACGCCGAGTTCTTCGGGGTCGGCCCGGCCGAGGCCGCGGCGATGGACCCGCGGCTGCGGATCCTCCTGGAGACGACGTGGGCCGCGCTCGAACACGCCGGCCTCCCGCCGGGCACGCTGCGCGGCAGCCGCACGGGCGTCTTCGTGGGCGTCGCCGGCCCCGCGTGGTTCGCGACCGGGCCGGGCATCGCCGACGGGGTGGCCGAGCGGTTCGACCTGCGCGGTCCGAGCCTGACCCTCGACGCGTCCGCGCTGGCGGCCGTGCACCAGGCCGTCCGCGCGCTGGCCGCGGGTGAAGCCGACCTGGTGCTGGCCGCCGGGGCGCACGTGATGTTCACGCCACCATCCGACGGCGAGGGGTGCGGCGTGGTGGTCCTCAAGCGGCTCGCCGACGCCCGGCGGGACGGCGACCGCGTGCTCGCCGTGGTCCGGGACAGCGCGATCGGCCGTTCGGCCGCACTCGGCCCGCGGGACTCCATCGACGTGAGCGGATCCGGTGCTGCGCAGGAGATCTTGGGCCTGATCGAAGTGGTGCGGTCGCTCTGGCACGACCGGCTGCCCCCGGGGATCGCGTGCGCCCGCGGCACGAACGCGCACGTCGTGCTCGAGGGGTGGCCGAAGCCCCTCGCCGCCACGCCCGGCTCGCGGTGGAACGGCCGGCCGCAGATCTTCACGGTGTCGGCCCGGTCGGAAACCGCGTTGCGCCGCCGCGCCGGCGATCTGGCGGACTGGCTGGCCGGGCCGGGACGCGGCACCGCGCCGGGCGATCTCGCCGCGACGCTCGCCCGGCGGCGCGACCAGCTGCCGTTGCGGGCCGCAGTGGTGACGTCGTCCCGCGGGGCGCTGATCGCGGGTCTGCGGGCGATGGCCGAAGGTGGGACCACAGTGGACGTCGTGCGGGGTACGGCCGGGCGCGGGCTGCCGCGCCCGGTCTTCGTCTTCCCGGGGTACGGCTCGCAGTGGCCGGCGATGGGCCGGCGGATGCTGGGTGCTGAGCCGGAGTTCCGGGCGGCGGTGGCCGCGCTGGAGCCGGTGTTCCTGGCCAAGGCCGGGTTTTCGCTGCGGGGCGCGCTGCGCCGGCCGCTCGGCGATCCCGCCGTGGTGGCGCCGCTGGTGTTCGGCCTGCAGGTCGCGCTGGCGGAGTGGTGGCGTGCGCACGGCGTCGAGCCCGCCGCCGTGGTCGGCCACTCCTCGGGGGAGGTCGCGGCCGCCGTCGTCGCGGGCGTGCTGGACGTCGGCGCGGGGCTCGACATCGTCGTCGGGGCGAAGCCGCCGCCGTTCCGCGCCCGGCCGGCCGCAGTTGCCTGGTACTCGAGCGGGCTCGACGACCCCCGTGCGGTGCCGGACTTCGACGCGGACTACCGGATTCTTCCGCCGGACCGGCCGGCGGCCCTCGCCGAAGCCATCGCCGCGGCGGTGGCCGACGGGTACCGGTGGTTCGTCGAGATCTCGCCGCACCCGATCGCGCTCCCGGTGGCCGAGCGGACTGGCGTCCGGACGCTGGCCACGCTCAGCCGTCGTGACGGTGAAGAAGACGCTTTCGCACGCTCGCTCGCCGAGCTGCACGTCGCCGGGCACCCGGCGGCCCTCGACCGGCGATACCCGGAGGCGCCCGTGCTCGACCTGCCACCCCCGCCGTGGGAGCGCCGGACGTTCCGGCCGCCGCGGCGGACCGTCGCCCATCCGCTGCTGGGCACGCGCGTCGAGGTGCCGGAGGAAGACCGGTCGCTGTGGCAGGCGGCGATCGCGCCGGACGCGCCCGAGTGTCACCGGGTGGACGGCGTGCCGGTGTTCCCGGCGACCGGGTTTCTCGAACTGGTCCTCGCCGGGGCGCGGGAGGTGCTGGGCACCGGCCGCGTCCGGGTCGACGGGCTCGAGGTGCACCGGCCCCTGGTGGTCACCGGGGAAACGGTGCTCAGCACGGAGATCCGTGCCGACGGCGCCGCCGTTGTGCGCGCGAAGGCGGGCGCGGCGTGGGTGCGTCACGCGACGGCCTGGGTGGCCGCGGACACCGATCCCGCGCCTTCCGCGCTGCCTGAGGGGGCTGCGCTCGAAGTGCCTTTCGAGTCCGGCTATGCGTTGCCCCCGGCGCTGGCGGACGCCTGTCTGGGAGTCGTCAATGGACGGTCACCGACGGGGTTCGGCCGGGTCCGGTTGCTCGGCGATCCGCGTCTCGGCGTGCGCTGCCTGACGGACGGTGTCCGGGCGGTGCAGCTCGTCGCCGCGGACGGCGAGGTCGTCGTGGACTTCGGCGACGTCCGTGCTCAGGACCCCGGTGGCGGTCCGCTCGCCGGGTTCGCGACGAGCTGGCCCGAGGTGCCGCTGCCGCCGGTCCCGCCGGGGGAACCGGGTTCTTGGCTGCTGCTCACCGACGAACACCCGGCCGCGCTCGGCCGGGCCGTCGCGCTGGCGCTGGCCCTGGCCGAAGCCGGGGACGAAGCGCTTTCGCTGCCGCAGGACGACCTCGACGAGCTGCCGGGGTTCCTCGCCGGGCGGGCGGTCCGCGGCGTCGTCTTCCTCACCGGGGCACCGCACGCGTACCACGACCCCGAGGACGCCCAGGACCTGTTGCTGTCCGTGCTTTCGGTCGTCGCGCGGCTCGGCTCCGGCGTCCGGTTCCACCTCGTCACGCAGTCGAGCGGCGAGCCGGGGCTGGTGTTCCTGCGCGGCCTCGTGCGGGTGCTCGCCTTCGACCGGCCGGGGCTGCGGGCGAGCCTCGTCGACTGCGACGCACGGTCCGATGTGGACGTTCTCGTGCGCGAGCTGCGTTCGGACGCGCCCGACGACGAAGTCCTTTGGCGCCACGACGTCCGGTACGCGGCGCGGCTGGAGCGCGTCCCGCTCGTCGACGGGGTTTCCGCCGGGCCCGGTGCGTACGTGATCACCGGTGCGCTCGGGTTGTCCACCGCGCGCTGGCTGGCGGACAACGGCGCGACGCGGATCGTCCTCCTGGGCGGTGGTGTCGAACTGTCCGAAGTGGACGTCGTGTCCGTTGCCGGGGACATCGCCGAGCCCGGCGTCGCGGAGCGGCTCGTCGCGGCGGCGACCGCGGACGGCCTGCCGCTGCGGGGAATCGTGCACGCGGCCGACGACAGCGGGTCGTTCTGGCGCGCCAAGGTCCTCGGCGCGCGCCGGCTGCACGAGGCGACTTCGGACGTGCTGCCGGACTGGTGGCTGTTGTACTCCTCGGCGGCGGCGTTGCTCGGCGCGCCCGGGCGGACGGCCGACGCCGTCGCGAACGCGTGGCTGGACGCGTTCGCCGCGTGGCGGCGCTCGCGAGGCCTGCCCGCGACGTCGGTGAACTGGGGCGCGGACGTCGTGGTGGACGCCTTGCCCGCGGTGCTGGCGGCGGACCGGCCGTCGGTCGGCGTCGCGCGGCTGGACGTCACGGTCCTCCCGGACCGGCCGTTCTTCTCGGCGCTGCCCCCACGGCGGCTCGCGGACATCTTCGCCGAGGTGCTCGGCCGCGAGGTGTCCCCGGACGTGCCGTTGATCGAGCTGGGCCTGGACTCCCTGACGGCGTCGCGTGCCCGGGCCGCGGCCGAGCGCGAACTGGGCCTCGTGCTGCCGGTGCCGTTGCTGCTGCGCGGCGCGCGCCTGGCCGACCTGACGGGGCCGTCACTGCGGGTCCTGCGTTCGGGCGACGGCGCGCCGCTGGTGGTGTTCGGCGAGCCCGGGACGTACCGGCCGCTGCTGGACCTGCTGGGCGGGATCCCTTGCTACGGCGTCGAAGCGGCCGATCCGGCTTCGTGCGTTCCGTTGCTGCGTGAGGGGTTGCCGTCCGGGCCGTACCGGCTGGCCGGCTGGGCGTCGGGCGGACGGCTGGCGTTCGAGACCGCACAGCGCCTGACGGCGCTCGGCGAGCGGGTCGACGTCGTGCTGCTCGTCGACCCGGACCCCCCGGCCGGCACCTCGCCGTACGCGGGCCGTGTCGTGCTGTTCCCCGCCTCCGCGGTCCACCCGGCCTGGACGTCGTCCTGCCCGGACCTGCACGTCGAGCCCGTCCCAGGCGACCACCGGTCCATGCTGGACCTACCGCACGTCGAGGTGCTGGCCAGGCACGTCGCGGCCGAACTCGCCGGCCGCACCACCCCCGGCCCCACCCCGGTCTGACCGTGATGCCCTCCCAATCACACGTGATGCCCTCCCAATCACACGTGGTGCCCCTCTGATCACGTGAGATGCCCCTCGCCGCACACCGGCCCGCGGTGCGGGAACGGGCATCACTCGTGATTGGGGAGGCATCACGTGTGATTGAAGGGGCATCACGTGTGATTGAAGGGTCGACACGGTCAGGTCAGGGTGGCGCGGAGGGCCAGGATCATCTCGAAGCGGTCGTCCGGGTCACGGAGGTGGTCCGCGAAGAGGGTTTCCAGCTCTTGGGCCCGGGCCCGGACGGTCTGGGGGTGGATCGCCAGGCGGTCCGCGACCTCGCGGACGTTGCCGCACGTCTCCAGCCAGGCCAGCAGCGTGCCCGCCAGGCGGTTGTACTGCTTCGGGGTCAACGCCGTCAGCGGGCCCAGGCGGCGGCGGGACACCTCCGTCGCCAGGAACGGCTCCTTGCGCAGCCAGAGCGTGGCGAGGTGGTCTTCGCACCAGGTCAGGGGCTCGTCCGGGAGGACGTCGGCCACCAGGCGCAACGCTTCCTGCGCCGTCGCCAGCGAACGGGCCGCCTGGCGTGGCGGCACCGGCGGGCCGACCACCGCCCGGTGTCCCGCCAAGGCCGTGGCCAGCGACGAACGCTCGGCGGGCGCCGGCAGCAGCAGCCGCGGGGTCCCGTCTTCGAAGTCCTCCAGCGCACCCAGCCCCGTGACGTCCGCCGGCCCGTCCAGCGCCACCGCCACCACCCGGTGCGGCAACGGCCAGTCCGCGGCCGTCGCGGCTTCCTGGACCGTCCGGGACGGGGACGGCGGGTCCGCCAGCAGCAGGTCCAGCAGCCGACGGCGACGCCGTTCCAGCGCGCCCGCGGCCCGGGCCTGCGCGGCCGCGTGCCCTTCGATCGACAACGCCGACAGCTCGTCGATGTAGGCGAAGATGGCCTCGGCCAGCAGGCACAGGGTCGCCGACGGCACGCCCGCCCGCGTCCCCACCTCGGCCATCCGCCGCCACGTGACGCGCGCGCCGACCCGGTAGGCCGCCTGCAGCACGTCGAGGTTGCGGCCCTGTGCGAGCTCGTGGACCCCCAGCCCGACGAACACCTTCCGCCGCGAGTCCGGGATCGGCCCGGACGCGGCGATCCGGTCGATGAACTGCAGGATCGCCGCCTGCACGCCCGCCCGCAGCGCCTTGCCGAACGCGCCGTCGAGCGGCCGCGCGTAGTCCGGGATGGTCCGCTGGATCTCGCGCAGCACCTCGTCGGCGACGTCGAGCATCCGCGGCCGGAACACCGCGGCCAGCTCGCGGGGGAGCAGGGCCCACAACTGGCCCGGCCGGCCGTCGCCGCCCAGCATCGGCCCGAAGGCCGTTTCGACGGGTGCTCCCGTCATCGCCCACCTCATCGTCGAGTCGGGTCAGGAGCCGAGCAGAGCCTCCGCGCGCAGCGCGATCTCCATGTCGAGCCGGTCGTCGGCGTTGTTGAGCCGGTCGCCGAACAGGTCGACGAGCTGGTGCATCCGGTACCGCACGGTCTGCGGGTGCACCTTGAGCTTCTTCGCGATTTCGGGCGCGCTGCCGCGGGACTGCAGCCAGATCAGCAGTGTCTCGCCGAGCCGCGCGCGCTGCTTCGGCGTGAGGTCGCGGAACGGCTCCAGGCTGCGCGTGCACAGTTCGCGCACCAGGAACTCGTCCGAGAGCAGCCACAGCGTGGACAGGTGGTCGGTGCAGCGCGTCAGGGCCGCGTCCGGCAGGACGCCGCGCTGGACGAGCTTCAACGTCCGGCGCGCCCACAGCAGCGACCGCGGCGCGTCGGCGAGCCGCACGGTCGGGCCGATCACCGCGCGCCAGCCCTGCAGCCGCTCGGTGAGGTTCTTCAGGTGCTTCTCCGGGTCGCCGGTGACCAGGCACGGCTCGCCGCCTTCGAGGTCGACGAGGACGTCGGAGTGCAGGTCCGGCGCGGCGAGGCTGTGCTGGTCGGCGCGGGGTTCGAGGGCGACGACCGTGACCTCCGACGGCAGCGTCCACTGCGCGGTCGCGGCCTGTGCGGTGATGGTCTGCGGGGCGGACGGCGGGTCGGCGAGGAGCAGTTCGAGCAACCGTCTCCGGCGCCGCGCCCGGGTGCCCGCGGCGCGGGTCTGCGCCGCCGTGTAGCCCTCGATCGAGAGGGCGGAGATCTCGTCGACGTAGGCGAAGATCGCTTCGGCGCTGGTGCACAGCATGTCCGCGCCGAGGCCCGCGGCCTGGCCGAACTCCGAGATGTGCCGCCACGCGACGCGCCCGCCGACCCGGTAGGCCGTCTGCAGGCAGTCGAGGCTGCGGCCCTCGTTGAACTCGATCTTGCCGAGGTTGCGGAACACGGTCGTCCACGTCTCGAGCGGCACGGCACCGGGCGTGCCGACACTGTCGAGGCACTGGATGATCGCCTGCCGGACACCCTGCGTGATGATGTGCCCGAACGCGCCTTCGAGCGGCTGGCGGTATTCGGGCACCGCGCGCTGGACCTCCTGCAGGATGGCCCTGGCCAGCGGGTCGACCCGCGGCTTGAAGCGGATCGCCAGCTCGCGCGGCAGCGACGCCCACAGCCCGATGGCGCCGGAAGCGCGCACGGGCCGGGGTTCGCCGGAGGTCCGCTGGGCCGGCGGGTAGGCGGTCCGGGGCCGGTCGGCCGACACGGACTGCTGCCGGTAGGCCGGTCCGGAGGAACGTTCGCCGGGGGTGGGCCGGACCACGCGCTGGGCGGGGCCGGCGAACCCGGTGTCCACGTCGGTCATGTGTTTTATCCTTGCTGGCAACAAAACCGGCCTCTTCGTCGTCGAAGCCGGTCCGGATTTTGTGGCTCAGGCAACATAATTTCGCGCGAACGGCACTGTCAACGGGTTCTCAACTGACTTTGCGGTAACCCGTCCGGTCTACACCCGAACGGGTGGAAGGGCGCGACGTCAGGTGACACTTCCGCCGGGACGGGATGGTGTGCGGGTGACAACTTTTTCAAGGGGCATGATTCGCGGTCATCAGGCGTGCGACGACGTCGTCGAGCGTCAGCCGCGCAGGCTCGGTCCCCCGGACGAACTCGTTCAGCAGCAGGCAGAAACCGTCCGGGTCCGCCACGTGTGGAAAGTGTTTCACGTTCTCCCGGACGGTCAAGCGGCCGTTCGGCAGCAGCCCGGCCGTCCGCCGCCCGTGGGTCACCGGGATGAGCGGGTCGCGCGCGCCCCAGACCAGCAGCGTCGGCACGGCTTCGGCCAGGTAGAGCTTCTCCACGGCGCTCGCGCGCTGGCCGCGCAGGTCGATCAGGCTGCGCGCGATGGCCAGGAACGCCCGCCGCCGCGCCGGGTCGGCCAGCGAGCCGAAATGCCGGGCCAGTTCCTGTGTTTCAGCGTTCAACGACCCGCCGAGCCGCCGGCCGAGCCGGGCCGCGGCCCGCGCGATCGCGAGCGTCACGCGGTTCACCGCGCACGCGAGCACGGCCCGGGCGCCCGGCAGCGCCGTCGCGCGCAGCACCACGCTCACCTCCGGGCCCAGCCCGGCGCTGGCGACCAGGACGAGGCGGTCGCACATTTCCGGGAACTGGTAGGCGAACTGCATCGCGATCCCGCCGCCGAGCGAGTGGCCGACGACGGTCGCGTGCCGCACGCCGGACACCGCCAGCACGTCCCGCACGATGCTCGCCATCGCGCCGAGACCGTAGTCCGCGCGCGGCGCCTCGGATTCGCCGTGGCCGGGGAGGTCCAGGGCCAGCACGCGCCGGCCGAGCGCGTCGCACCGGCGCAGCACCGGCTTCCAGGTCTCCGCGCTGCCCGCGATCCCGTGCAGCAGCACGACCGCTTCGTCGCCCGCACCTGTCGACGGCGTGTGCTCGTGCAGCCGGATCCGGCGGCCGTGCAGCGTCAGGGTGTGTGTCTCGAGGGTCATCGGCCGCCTTTCTCGCGGACCTGAAAATAGGGCATCCGACTGCTCGCACCCGCTGTGTCGAACGCCACTGTGCGTCAATTCGGCTCGTGCATGACAAGAACGCCGCCGGAAAGGCGGTCTCGCATGCGGGTTTCCGCGATTAATCGGTAATGCCTCTCGACATTCCCCGGGCGGGGCGGGTATTCCTCGAACATGGCCGCAATGACGCACCGGACGCGCTGATGTCCTGCCGCGCGAGTTTCTCCGTCTCCTCCGGAGCGCCCGGCGTGCGCCGTCCGTGGCGGCGCCTGCTGCCGATGCCGGTGCGGGCGCTCGACCGCCTGGTCAGCGCTCCCGATCACCGTCCGGCCGGTGCGCGCGCATCAGCCGCTGAGCCCGCAGCGCCAGCTGCATCCCCAACCGGTCGTCGGCGTCCTTGAGGCGGTCGCCGAAGAGCTCCTCGAGCTGCCGCAGCCGGTTGCGCACGGTCTGCGGGTGCACCCCGAGGCGCTGCGCGATCTCCGGCGCCCCGCCGCGCGTCTCCAGCCAGGCCAGCAGCGTTTCGCCCAGCCGCTCGCGCTGCTTCTCGCTGAGGGACGCGAACGGGTCGAGGCTTTGGCGGGCCAGCTCGGCGGCCAGGAAGTCCTCCGCGAGCAGCCAGAGCGTGGCCAGGTGGTCGCGGCACCAGATGAGCGGGCCGGGGACGTCCGGCCCGGACAGCAGCAGGGCGCGGCGGGCGGTGCGCAGCGCGGCCGGCGCGTCGGCCAGCGGCACGGTCGGGGACACCGCGGCCCGCCAGCCGTCGAGCTTGGCCTCCAGGGGCGCCAGGTCGGCGTCGGGATCGCCGGTCAGCAGGTGCGGCTCGGGGCCGTCGAGGTCGGCGAGGACGCCGTCGCCGAGCAGGTCGGCCGGGAAGTCGGCGGCGTCGGGGCCGCGTTCGAGGGCGACCATCGCGGCCGTCTCCGGCAGCGGCCAGCCCGCGCCGCCGGCCAGCTCGGCGATGCTGCTCGCGGCGCCTTCGGGGGCCTGCACGATCAGCTCCAGCAGCCTCCGCCGGCGGACCGGGACCGCGCCTTCGGCGTCCGCCTGGGCCTGTTGGTAGCCCTCGATCGCGGTGGCGCACAGCTCGTCGACGTAGGCGAAGATGGCCTCGGCGGCGACCGAGATGACGGCCGGGTCGACCCCCGCGGCGACGACGCCGGGGTGCATCGCCCGCCAGGCCACCCGGGCCCCGACGGTGGCGCTGTCCTGCAGCGCGTCGAGGGTGCGGCCCTCCTCGAACTCGATGCGGCCGCGCCCGCGGTAGAAGTCGACCCAGTGCTCGTGGGACAGGGCCGGGTCGCCCATCGAGTCGACGCAGTGCTGCACGGCGTACTCGACGCTGCGGACCAGGACCTTGCCGAACACGCCCTTGAGCGGCTGGCCGTAGGCCGGGACCGTGCGCTGGACCTCCTGGATCATCGAGGCCGCGGCGTGCCCGACGTGCGGGCGCAGGCCGGCGCCGAGCGCGCGCGGCAGCGAGGCCAGCAGGCGGAAGCTGCGGTACTCGACCACGAATCCCCCTTCTCACGTCCCGGAGGGGACGAGCGTATCCGAACCGGGCGGTGTCCTTACCCGGATGTGTCACTGAAAAATCAACGACGAGTTCCCGGGGTTCCCTGAAAGAGTGACACGAACACATCCTTTTGACACGGACGGGTACGAGTTCTACGCTCCGTGGCAGATGGTGGGGGCCATTTCCGAGGTGTCAATTCCCTGGGCGGAGGACCGAATTCCCCATGCGCGGTTCCGCTGCTTCCGACGGCTCGGTGTGGGCGAGGCTCCCCCACGAGCTCGGCGACGCCGTGCGCCCGCGGATCCCGGAGATCGCGCGGGCCTGCATCGACGGCATCGCCCGCGAGATTCCGGAATATTCCGCGATTTTCGGTCCCGGCCCCGAGCGTGTCGCCGCGATCGAGCAGGCGCGGCGCGGCATCGAGCGGGACATCGACCGTGTCGGCACGCCCGCGATGTGGCAGGCCGACCGGCTGGCCGAGTTCCACGGGCACGGGCGCCAGGCGTTCCACAGTGGTCTGAGCCGCGAAGCGGTGCAGGCGGCCGTGCGCGTGTCGAGCCGGGTGACGTGGCGCTGGATCGCCGACATCGCCCGCGAAGCCGGCCTGTCCGGCGACGTCCTGTACGGCGCGGCGGAGGGGATGTTCGCCGACGTCGAGACGTCGATGGCGGCGGTCGCCGAGGGTTACCGCGCGGCCGAGGCGGCGATGTCCGGCACGGGCGAACGGCACCGCCGGCTGCTGCACGCCCTCCTCAGCGGCCGCACACCGGCCGAAGTGGACGGTCTCGTCGCGGCGTCCGGGCTGCGCGTGCCTGCCCAGGTGGCCGCGGTGGCGTTCCGCGCGCTGCCGGGCGCGCCGGAGTTCCCGCCGGGCCTGCTGCCGGACCACGTCCCGGCCGACCCGGCGGGCGACCCGCCGGCCGCGCTGACGTCCGCCCCGGACGTGGACCTGGCGGAGCTGGCCGCCCTCCCGGCGGGCTGGACGGCGGCGGTCGGGCCCCTGGTCCCGCTGGCCTCGGCGCCGGAGTCGTTCCGCGTCGCCCGCCGCGCGGTCGACCTGGCCGCACGGGGACTCCTGGACGTCCCGGGCCCGGTCGTCTGGTGCCGCGACCACCTGACGACGCTGCTCCTGCTGGCGGACGAGTTCCTCGTCGAGCAACTGGCGTCGACGACTCTCGCGCCGCTGGCCGGCCTTCCGGACCGGCGGCGGGAGCAGCTGGCCGAGACGTTGCTGGCCCTGGTCCAGACCCGCGGCAGCGCGCCCGAGCTGGGGCGGCTGCTGGACCTGCACCCGCAGACGATCCGGGCCCGGCTGAAGAAACTGGGCGAGCTGTTCGGGGCGCGCTTGGACGACCCGGGCGAGCGGCTGCGGCTGGAGCTGGCGTTGCTGGCGGAACGGGCGCTGCCTGCCGTGGCCGGTCGTGAGTGAGAAAGCCGCCGGATCGGCTCTGGAGGGAGGGCCAGAGCCGTCCTAGGCTGCCCGGCATGACCGGATTGCTCACCGAGCGGCTGCGGCAGGCTGCCGACAACGCCGTCGCAATGTGGACCGCTCTCGGGCGGGCCCGGGGTGACCGCGTTCTCGAACGGCCCGGCTTCACCGCGATCGACGGCCGGCGGTTCCGGATCATGGTGCGGTCCGCGAACCCGGGCGACGCCGCCGTCGACGAGCTGACCGAGCTCGCGCGGCTGCGGCGGCTCGACGGCCGGACCGTCGTCGTCGAGGATCCGTTCCGGACGCTCGACCTGACCGATCTCGGGATGAGCGCGCGGCAGCTGCCCGTCATGGTGCGCGAGCCCGCGCCCGTGCCGGACGAGCCGACGGTCACCCGCGTGCGGACGCCCGCCGAGCTGGCGCGGGCCGAGGGCGTCATCGTCCACGGCTTCCCGCTCGAGGAGTACCAGCCGGCCGAACCCGGGACGGTCTTCCCGCCCGGGCTGCCCGCCCAGGCCTTCTTCCGCCGGGGAGACGAAGGTGCTTGCCTCACCATGGCCCACGGCGGTGTCGGCGGCGTCTACTGGGTCACGACGATGCCCGAGTACCGCTCGCAGGGCGTCGGCCGCGCCCTGATGCACGCCGTCCTACGGCACTTCGACGACCGTCCCGTCACGCTGACCGCTTCCCGGTCCGGGAAGCCGCTCTACGACAAGCTCGGGTTCACCACTCTGGGGGACGCCGACTGGTGGCGTTGACCGCGGGAACACCCACCGCCGGTAGCCATACCAGCGGAACGCCGTACCGGACAAAGTGCCCAGCACCATCCCGGCGACGAAGTCTGCGACCTCCTGGACGAAGTACGTCACGTGCGGTGTCTCTAGCCCCAGCGCGTACCGCGAGAGGAGCGGCGGCACCAGGTTGACGGCCACCGCGCCCGCGTTGACCACGAAGAACAGTCCGGCCTCGCGCAGCCGCCGGTGCCCGCCGCGGCCGGCGAACGACCAGCGTCGCGACAGCAGGTACGCGAACGCCGTCGACGCCACCGTCGCGAGGAAAAGCGCAGTTACCGGTTTCTCCCGCAACACGGTGAGCTTCAGGCTGTAGTCGCCCAGTAGGGTGACCCCGTACGCGGCCAGGCCGACGACGGCGAAGCGGAGCAGCTCTCGCGGCTCGGGCATGGTTCCTCCGGGGTGACGCCGACAGGGTGGAGGTCTTTCGATGGCACGCAAGGGCGGGGAGGGCGAGATCCCCTCGGTCGCCGAGCTGGTGAACCTTTCGGAAACGAGGCCGCTGGTCATCCGCGGCGAACTCGACGCGAAGCTCGCCGAGGAACCCGCGCCCGAACCCCAGCCCGATCCGCTCGCCATCCTCGACGCGGAACCGGCCGCCCCCGAACCCGACGAGCGCCCGCGCGAGGCCCCGCCCGCCGACCGCTCGCGCCGCGCCTACCCGTACGTCTTCGGCGCCGGCGCGGCCGTCGCGCTCGGCCTGGCCGCCGTCGTGCTGTTCCAGCCCCAGCAGGTCGGCGGGTCGGCCGTCCCGCCGCCCGGGGCGAGCGTCCCGGCCGCGCCGCCGCCCTCGAGCGAGGGGGTGGAGACGATGAGCGCGTCCGCCGCGCCGCCGCCGATGACTGCCCAGGTGCGCGACTCCCCGGTCCGGACCACGAGCGCGCCCGCCGCCGCGGGGCGCAAACCCGCGCACCCCACGACGGCGGCGCCGCCGGCCCAGGACGAGTGGCAGCAGTACGTCAGCTCGGTGATCAGCTCGTGGCAGCAGCAGCACCCGCACGGCCGGCCGAACCGCTGATCAGCAGCTCGCCGGCGCCGGCTTCCCGGCGATCCGGTCCTTGACGAACGCCAAGACGTCCGCATTGCCGGTGTAGACCAGCGTGATGTGGTCGGTGTCGTAGGTCTTCCACGTCTGGGCCACCCCGGCCGCGCAGTACGCCTTGTGCAGGCTGTCGGCCTGCGCGAACTGCACCAGCTGGTCGCCGGTGGCGTGGTAGAGGAACACCGGCACCTTCGGCGGGCTGCCGCCGAGCTTGTTCTCGTTGAGCCGGGCGACCCACGCGGGCTTGATGTAGCCCGGGCTCGTCGTGTAGTCCGCGATCTTCTGGTTCGCGTACGTCGTGAGCAGCTCGAACGTGCACGCGCTCTGCTTCATCTCCGCCAGCTTCGCGCGGCCGTTGTCGCTGAGGAACGAGTCGAGCTGCAGCTCCGGGTAGGCCTGGTCGAGGCCGAGGAGTGCGTAGGCGAAGACGCCGAACCCGAACTTCCCGTCGAGCTGCAGCGTCACCTGGACGAGGTCGGCGGGGACGCCGCCGGCCGCGATCCCGACGAGGTTCAGCTCGGGCGCGTACGCCGGCTGCAGCTCCCCGGCCCACGCCGCGGCGCCGCCGCCCTGCGAGTAGCCGCGGAAGACGACCTTGGCCGTCGAAGACAGCCCGGCCGCGGCCAGGCGCTGGGCCGCGCGGACCGCGTCGATCACCGCCGGGCCTTCCGACCGGCCCACGACGTACGTCGTCTTCGGCGTGCTCTGGTAGCCCTCGTAGTCCGGGACGGTCACCGCGTAGCCCGCGTCGAGCAGGTCGTCGAGGCCCGGCTGTTCGTAGAACGCGCCGATGTCGATCATCTTCGACGGCGTGCAGCCGAACGCCGGGCCGTGCGTGCCGGGCGCGAACGCGACGATCGGGGCGGTCGCGCGGTTCGCGGTCTTCGGCACCAGCACGGTTCCGGTGACGGCGTCGGGCTGCCCGAGGGCGTTCGTGGACAGGTACATCACCTGCCACGCGTCGACGGAGTCCTTGCGCGGTCCCGCTTTCGACGGCCGCCAGCGGAGGACGTCGCCCGGCTTGCCCGCGGGCAGCGGCGACGGCGGCGTGTAGAAGGAGTCGTCGGCCGGGCCGGGCGCCGGGTCCGCGGCCGCCACCGGGGCGGCGAGCGCCACGGTCAGCACCGACGCCACGAGCAGGGCGAGCGCGCGGCGCGTCACGAGCCCGTCCCGTAGACGCGTTTGCAGGTCGCGGACTCGCTGAAGGCCAGGTTGAGCTCGGGGTTGGCCTTGAGGTCCTTGATCGGGCCTTCGGGATCGCTGAGCTGGCCCATGGTGGTGTCGGCCTCGGAAATCACCTGCCGCAGGCTGGGCTGGTCGGTCACCTTCGCCTGCTGCATCCTGGTTTTCGTCTCGGCGAGCTTGGTCTTCGTCTCGGTCAGGTTGCCGGTCGCCTTGTCCACAGCGGACTGTCCATCCGGGACGGGCGGGACGCCGGCGGTGC
Source organism: Amycolatopsis sp. NPDC004378 (assembly GCF_053602455.1). Lineage (NCBI taxonomy): Bacteria > Bacillati > Actinomycetota > Actinomycetes > Pseudonocardiales > Pseudonocardiaceae > Amycolatopsis > Amycolatopsis sp. NPDC004378. The sequence continues at coordinate 9,146 of NZ_JBSGDR010000001.1, read as the reverse complement.
GCAGGCCGCCCGCCATGTCGTCGAGGGCCGATCCCAGGCGGCCGAGGAAGTCGACCATCGCGTCCCGGGTCTTCACCGGGTCGGCGTCGTCGACGGCGGGCGGCTGAGACAGCTTCGCCGAGCCCGCGGCGACCCCGGTGCACACCTTGTCGACCCAGGCGAGCGCGGCGGGGTCGGCGTGCCGGCCCGGGTCGGCCGGGGCGTCCGACCCGCAGGCGGCACACGACAGAAGTGCGGCCGCCGCCATTGCGAGCACCGCGCTGTGCATTCTTTTCATGAGTTTCGAAGCTACGCGGAGCGGTCGCGGGCGAGCAAGAAGAGAATGGCCGGTTGGCACGTGCGTCAACATTGTGCGGTGTGGATTTGTCACGCTCGTCAGCGCTTCGGCGATGCCTTTGTGCTGGGGAAACCTTCCCCTGCCTGCTAGGAACCCGGGCCGGGTGACGTGCTGGGGTGACAATTTGCGGAGCAGGCGTTGCCTTTTCACTGAAAGCCCTTGATCGGCGCCGTCCGCGCTCGTTAGCTTACGGTCCGGTCGCGATTCTCGAATAGCGCGGGCCGTTTCGTATCACTGTTGATACACGGAAGGACCATCGTGAGTCACCCAAGAGGCAAGAAGAAGACGGTCGCGGCCGCCGCGGCCGTGGGCGCGGTGGGGCTCGTCGCCACCGCGCTGGTCGTCGGCGCGCAGGCCAGCGCCGCCGACCCGATCTCGCTGACCCTGAACTACCACTGCACGCTGCCGCTGGTGGGGTCCCAGTCGCTGAAGGTGGTGATCAACACCGACCTGCCGACCACGGTGAACACCGGCCAGCCGACCGGCGCGTTCGACATCAAGGCCGTGTCGACCATCAACGCGGACACCGTCGCGGGCCTGAGCCTGATCGGCGCCACGACGATCGAGGGCACCGCGACGGCCGCCGCGACCGTGGCCGCGCCGAGTCTCAACCTGCCGGTCAACGTCCCGATCACGCTGGACAAGACGAACATCCCGGCGTCGGGCGAGCTGAACATCAACGCGTCGGGCAAGACGCCGTCGCTGACGTTCACCCAGGCCGGCCAGGCGAAGATCACCGTCGGCGACCTGCAGCTCAAGGTCACCCCGCGCAAGGCCGACGGCTCGGTCACCGGCATCACGCCGGACGGCACGATCGACGCGCCCTGCACGCAGGACGCGGGCCAGAACAACACCCTGGCCACGATCACGATCGCCGGTGGCGGCGGGACGACCCCGCCCACCACCACGCCGCCCACGACGACACCCCCGACCACCACGCCGCCGACGACCACCCCGCCCACCACGACCCCGCCGGGCGGCGGCATCAAGTACTCCTTCGGCATCACCGGGTCGACGTCGCTGAAGTCGCTCGGCAGCACCGCGCCGATCTCCGGCTCGTTCGACGCCGACGTGGACCTGGCCGCGAAGAAGTTCACCGGCACCCTGCAGCTGAACCCGACGCACACCGACTTCAAGCTGTTCGGCTTCATCCAGGGCAGCTCGGACGTCAAGGTCGTGCCGAACGGCCCGCAGACCGGTGAGCTGGTGGGCACCGGCTTCAAGGCGCACATCAAGTTCGACACGTTCCTCACCACGGTCAACCTGTTCGGCATCCCGATCAGCACCGACCCGAAGTGCGGCACGGTCAGCTCTTCGACCAGCGAGATGACCACCGGTCCCGACTTCGACCTGCTCAAGGGCGGCAAGCTGTCGGGCACCTACTCGCTGTCCGCGCTGCAGAACTGCGGCTCGTTCAACGACATCATCAGCGCCTTCGCCAAGAGCGACGGCAACACGCTGGACCTCGTGCTCGCCAAGAAGTGACCCGAACTGCCGGCCCCCGTCGCGCCGCGGCGGGGGCCGGTGCCACGAGAAGGGACTGCCCGTGCGGATCGCCCGGTCGCTGCTCGCCGCCTGCGTGCTCGCGCTCGCCGTCGTCACGCCCGCCCAGGCGTCGACGCCGGTCGCCAAGAAGCTGAGCTTCACCTGCCCGTTCCCGTTGATCGGCCTGCAGCAGCTGGACGTCGAGGTGAAGGCGTCGTTCGAGGTGCCGTCCGCGCCGGGCGGCACGTTCACGACCTCGGACCTCGCGGTCGCGGTGACCGTGCCGGACAAGTCCACCCGCGGCTTGGCCCTGGTCGGCGCGGCGAGCATCGAGGGGACGGCGTCCGCAGGGGTGACGCTGACCAACGGGCCGCTGACGCTGCCGTTGAACCTGCCGTTGACCGTGGCCAGGACGGCGGTGCCGCAGTCGGGCCCGTTCACCACGAACGCGTCCGGCTCGGTGCCGCCGGTGCAGCTGCCGAACGCGGGCAAGACGACCCTGACGATCGGCGGCTTCAGCGCCCGGCTCACGCCGAAGAAGGCCGACGGCTCGTTCACCGGGCTCGGCTCCTTCACCTCGGACTGCACCCTCGACCCGGGCCAGGACCCGGTGCTGCTGAGCTTCGACCTCGGCGCGTCCGCGCGCGACTACGGCGTTTCCGGGACCACGACCCTGAAAGCGCTCGGGGCGAGCGCGCCGGTCACCGGGTCGTTCACCGGGTTCAGCCCGGCGTTCGACCGGACGCGGGCGGAGTTCAAGGTCTTCGGGTTCGTCCCCGGGACGGCCGACCTGCGGTTCAGCCCGGACGGCCCGCAGACCGGCGAGCTGGCCGGCGACGGGTTCGTCGCGCACGCGAAGCTCGCGTTGGCGTTGCCGCAGGTGACGCTGTTCGGGCTGCCGGTCGCCGACGCGGGCTGCCGGGCGAGTGCGTCCATCCCGGTCGACCTGCGCACCGGCAGCGGGTTCACCCTGGCCACCGGCGGGCCGCTGACCGGCAGCTACGCGATCCCGGCGCTGGCGGACTGCGGTGCGTTCACCGCGTACCTCAGCTCGCTCGTCCAAAGTGACGGCAACACGTTCGTGCTGACGCTGACCCCGCGCTGACGGAAGTTCCCCGCTGTTGTCGATTTCGCCGGTCCTCGCGTGACGGGGTAGGAAAGGACCACGAGCGAGAGGACCGACCATGGCGCAGTACGCGGTGCTGATCTACGAGCGAGTGCCCGCCGAAGACCTGCCGAAGGAGATCATGGACCGGCACCTCGGCCTGCCGGACCGGATCGCCGGGCTGGGCGGCAAGGTGACCGCGGGGCTGGCCCTGCAGCCGAACGAGACGGCCACCGCGATCCGCGGCGACCTGGTGACCGACGGGCCGTTCGTGGAGACCAAGGAGGTCCTGGCCGGGGTGTACCTGCTCGAAGCCCGCGACCTCGACCACGCGCTGGCCTGCGCGAAGCTCACACCGGTCGTCGAAGGCGGCGTCGAAGTCCGGCCGCTGATCGACTTCCAGGTGGTGCCGGGCTGACGTCCGCCGCCGACGCCGTCGCCGAAGCGCACCGTCGCGAGTGGGCCTACGTGCTCGCCGCGACGGTGCGGGTGACGCGCGACCTCGACGAGGCCGAAGAGGCCGTCCAGGACGCCTACCTCCAAGCGCTCGAGCGCTGGGAAAGCGACGGCGTCCCGGACCGGCCCGGCGCGTGGCTGACCACGGTCGCGCGCCGCAGCGCGCTCAACGGCGTCCGGCACCGGGAAGTGCTGCGGCGCAAGCTGCCGCTGCTCGTCGAGCCGGCCGTCGCCGAGCCGCCCGAGCCCGCCGGGCCGATCCCGGACGACCGGCTGCGGCTCGTGTTCACCTGCTGCCACCCGGCGCTCGCGCAGGAGGCCCAGATCGCGCTGACGCTGCGGCTGGTGTGCGGCGTCGCGACCGCCGACATCGCGCACGCCTTCCTGGTGCCCGAGCCGACGATGGCCGCCCGGATCACCCGCGCCAAGAAGAAGATCACCGCCGCGCGGATCCCGTACGCGGTGCCTTCGGCGGGCGAGCTGCCCGCGCGCGTCTCCGTCGTGCTGACCGTGGTGCACCTGCTCTACTCGGCCGGGCACACCGCGCCGTCCGGCGGCGACCTGGTGCGCGACGAGCTGACCGGGCGCGCGCTGGACCTCGCGCGGATGCTGCGGACCCTGCTGCCCGCCGACACCGAGGTCGCCGGGCTGCTCGCGCTCCTGCTCGTCCAGCAGGCCCGGCGCGCCACCCGGACCGACGACGCCGGGCGGCTGCTGCGCCTGGCGGACCAGGACCGCTCCCGCTGGGACCGCGAGCTGGTCGCCGAAGCCGACCGGCTCGTCGTCGAGGCGCTGAAGGGCGGGCCGCCCGGGCGGTTCGGCGTGCAGGCCGCCATCGCCGCCCTGCACGCCCAGGCCCCGAGCTACGCCGACACGGACTGGCCGCAGATCCTGGCCCTCTACGACGTGCTGCTGCACCTCTGGCCGTCGCCGGTGGTGGCCCTCAACCGCGCTGTCGCGTTGTCGATGGTCGACGGGCCCGAGGCGGCGCTGGCCGAGATCGCCCGCCTGGAGGACGGCGGCCGGCTCGCCGGGTACCGCTACCTGCCCGCCACCAAGGCCGACCTCCTGCACCGCCTCGGCCGTGACGCCGAAGCGGCGGAGGCGTACCGGGCCGCGCTCGCGCTGGCCGGCAACGCCGTCGAGCAGGAGTTCCTGGCCGCCCGGCTCGGCGGGGCCTAGAACATCAGGACGTACCCGGCGAGCGAAAGGACCAGCGCGGCCAGGAAGAACCCGCCGTGCAGCCCGGCGCCCAGGGCGAAGTCCGCGACCAGTTGCACGACCAGGTCCGCGATGCCGAGGACCCCGACGACCGCCAGCGTCGTCCGGGCGCCCTTCACACCGCGGTGGAGGCCGTAGACGAGCAACGCCCACAACCCGGCGCCGAGGACGTACACGAGCACGGCCACGGGGAGCGGGACGGCGGCCTCGACGGGCGTCCGGCGGCCGCCCAGGAGCGAGCCGGCGAACCAGCACGCCGTGGCGCCCCACCAGGCGAAAGCGGCGCGCGGGGACATGGCGGCAGCCTAGGTCCGGGCGATCGGGTTCCGGCACGGTCACGACCCGAACCGTTACCCGCCCGGTGTCACACCGGAGTGCTATAAAACGCTACCTCCGTGGGACCGGTTTCACGGCCGTAGGCGGCCGCCTCCGGTGCCGCTAGGGTGATCGTCTGGATGTGCTGGCCGAAGGCAGCCGAACGGGAGACGCCGGTGACCGCCGCGCACGACTCATCGTGGGATCCCGGCACCCGCTTGCGCGTGCTGCTGGTGGAGGACGACGACGGCGACGCGCTGCTGGTCGAGGAGATGCTGGCGGACACGTCGGTGCCCTTCTCGCTCGAGCGCGTCGAAACGCTCGCCGCCGCGCTGGCCGGCCCGCTCACGGCCGACTGCGTCGTGCTCGACCTCCAGCTGCCCGACGCGATGGGCCTGAGCGGGCTGACGAAGCTCGGCCAGCACGCGCCCGGCGTCGCGATCGTCGTGCTGACCGGCGGGCACGACCAGGCCACCGGCGTCGCCGCGGTCGCCGCCGGCGCGCAGGACTACCTCGTCAAGGACCAGGTCGACGGGCCGCTGCTGGTCAAGGCGCTGCGCTTCGCGCGCGAACGCAAGCGCGCCGAGCAGGTCGAGCAGCAGTTCCTGCAGCAGCAGCTGCTGGCGCGGGAGAACGCGCGGTTGGAACGCGGCCTGCTGCCCGTTCCGCTGCTGCGCGACCCGCACCTCGACCTGGCCTCCCGCTACCGCCCGGGCCGCAACGGCTCCCTGCTGGGCGGCGACTTCTACGACGCCATCGAGCTCGCCGACGGCACCGTGCACATGATGATCGGCGACGTCTGCGGCCACGGCCCGGACGAGGCCGCGCTCGGCGTCGCGCTGCGGATCGCGTGGCGTTCCCTCGTGATGGCCGGCCTGCCGATGCCGGACGTGCTGAGCATGGTCGAGCGGGTCCTCGTGCACGAGCGGATCGAGCCGCTGTTCGCCACCGTCTGCATGGTCGTCGTCGCGCCGGACCGAAGATCCCTGCGGCTGTCGCTGGCCGGGCACCTCCCGCCCCTGCTCTTGACGGCGGGCGACGGGCACCTGCTCTCCGGGACGCTCCTCGGCGTCCCGCTCGGCGTCGTCGAGGGCACGAAGTGGGAGTCCCTCGAAGTGCCGCTGGAACCGGGCTGGTCCCTGCTGCTCTACACCGACGGCGTGTTCGAAGGCCGCGTCGGCGCCGGGTCCGAGCGGCTCGGCCACGAGCGGATGGCCGCGCTGGTGCTCGAAATCCGGCACCGGAGCGGCCTCGACGGCACCGAGCTGCTCGACGAGCTGATCGCCCGCGCCGAACGGCTCAACTCCGGCCCGCTCGACGACGACGTCGCACTCGCCCTGCTCAGCCACGACCCGGGGGAGCGCACGCGATGACCGCCGACGAGCGCGGCTGGCCGGTCCGCCGCTGGCTCACCCTGCTCGCGCTGACCGAGGCGGTGCTGCTGCTCGCGGCCCTCGCGGGCGGCGGGATCGCGATGAACAACCTCACCGACGCCCGCAACCGCCTGCTCGACGTCATCGGCGGGCAGCGGCTCGCCGCCATCCAGCTGTCGACGGCCCTGCTGAACCAGGAGACCGGCGTCCGCGGCTACCAGCTCGGGCGGCAGCCGGAGTTCCTGACCCCGTACACCGACGGCGTGCGCTCGCAGGCCGACGCCGTCGCCCAGCTGCAGCGGCTCGGGGCCACGCCGGGCACGCAGATCGGCGACGACCTCGACCGCGTGCAGCAGGCCGCGAAGGCCTGGCAGGTCACGGTCGCGCCCACCATCACCCCGGGCGCGCCCCCGGTCACCGCGGCGCAGGCCGACCGCAGCCGGACCCAGTTCGACGCGGTCCGCGGCGCCCTCGACGCGCAGGCCGCGCACCTGGTGACGCTGCGCAACGAGGGCCGGGCCGACCTGGACGGCGCGGCGAACTTCCTGACCGCGATGCTGGTGGCCGTCGGCGTGCTGATCCTGCTGCTGTTCGCGGTGCTGTTCCTGGGGCTGCGCCACGTCATCACCCGGCCGATCCTGCGGCTGGCCGGCGAGGTCCGGCAGGTCGCCGACGAAGACGTCCACCGCCCGGTGCACGGGACCGGGCCGCGCGAGATCGCCCAGCTCGGCACCGACGTCGAGGCCATGCGGCAGCGGATCCTGGACGAGGTCGCCGAGCTGGAGCGGGCGCACGCGATGCTGGACCGGCGCACGCGCGAGCTGGAGCGGTCCAACGCCGACCTGGAGCAGTTCGCGTACGTCGCGTCGCACGACCTCCAGGAGCCGCTGCGCAAGGTGGCGAGTTTCTGCCAGCTGCTCCAGCGGCGCTATTCGGGCCTGCTCGACGAGCGCGGCGAGCAGTACATCGAGTACGCCGTCGACGGCGCGAAACGGATGCAGGTCCTGATCAACGACCTCCTGGCGTTTTCGCGGGTCGGCCGCAACCCCGGCAAGCACGTCGTGGTCGAGGCGGGCCGGCTGGTCGACGACGCGCTCGCGAACCTCGAGGTCGCGCTCTCGCTGAGCGGCGGCAAGGTGGAGCGCGGCGACCTGCCCGAGGTGCGCGTCGAGCAGGCGCTGATGACGGCGGTGTTCCAGAACCTGATCGGCAACGCGCTGAAGTTCAAGGGCGAGACCCCGCCGGAGGTGCGCGTCACCGCCGAGCGCGACGGCGACGACTGGGTGTTCTCCGTGTCGGACAACGGGATCGGCATCGACGCGGAGTACGCCGAACGGGTCTTCGCCCTGTTCCAGCGGCTGCACACGCGCAGCGCGTACCCGGGCACCGGGATCGGCCTGGCCCTGTGCCGCCGGATCGTCGAGTACCACGGCGGCCGGATCTGGCTCGACACCGAGGCCGCGGGCACCACGTTCCGCTTCACCCTGCCGGCCGCCGAGGATAGTGGGGACGCATGACGCAGGCGCCTGAACCCATCGACATCCTGCTCGTCGAGGACGATCCCGGCGACGTGCTGATGACCCGGGAAGCGTTCGAGCACCACAAGATCCGCAACGCGCTGCACGTCGCGAGCGACGGCGTGGAGGCCCTCCGGTTCCTCAACCGCGAGGCGCCCTTCGAAGCGGCGCCACGGCCCGGGCTGATCCTGCTCGACCTCAACCTGCCCCGCAAGGACGGCCGGGAGGTGCTCGCGGACATCAAGCAGGACCCGGACCTGCGCACGATCCCGGTGGTCGTGCTGACGACGTCCGAGGCGGAGGAGGACATCGTGCGCAGCTACGACCTGCACGCCAACGCCTACGTCACCAAGCCGGTCGACTTCGAGAAGTTCGTCGAGGTCGTCCGGAAGATCGACGACTTCTGGGTGACCGTCGTCAAGCTGCCGTACCGGTAGGCGCCGTCGATGGCGTGGCGGCGGGGATTGCGGCACGATAAGAGGCCGTGACCTCTTCATCGCGGGATCTTCCCGCCGTCGAGCTGGCGGTCACGCTCGACCGGCGGGACAAGGCGGCCGTGCTGCGCGTGGCGGGGGAGATCGACCTGCTGAGCGCGCCGGAGTTCGAGGAAGTCGTCGACGCGGTGCTGGCCGGCGGGCCGGAGACGCTGGTGGTGGACCTGCGCGAGGTGACGTTCTTCTGCTCGGCGGGCCTGCAGGTGCTGGCGGCGGCGCACCGGCGGCTGCCCGAACGCGGGCTGCGCGTGGTGAGCGACTCGCCGGTGACGTCGGGACCGCTGAAGACCACCGGACTCGACACGTGGATCACCGTCCACGCGACGGTCGACGAAGCGCTCGGCCGGTGACGCCCCCGATGCCGGAACCGGTGTTCACGTGCCACGGGGTGCAGGCCTCGCCCGAAGCCCTGCGCCGGCTCCGGCACGAGCTGATGGCGTGGGTCGTCTCGGTGGGCGTCGAGGCGGCGCGGGCCCAGGACATCGTCCTGGCGAGCTACGAAGCGTTGGCCAACGTGGCCGACCACGCGTACGACGGTGCCGGGCCCGGGGTGGTCGACCTGGACGCTTCGGCGTTCCCGGACCGGGTGGAGGTCGTCATCCGCGACCACGGCACGTGGCGGACCCCGGTGGTGGACCCGCGCCCGGTTTCGTTGCGGGGGCGCGGATTGCTGCTGCTGCGGGCGAGTGCCGACCGGGCGGACATCTCGTCCGGCGAGTCCGGGACCGTGGTCACGCTGGCCTGGGACCTGGCGCCGGTGTCGTGAGGGGTGGGGGGGGGGGGGGTGTGGCCGCCGCCGCACAACACAGCCACGCCGGCCGCCGCGTGGCCTGGGGCCTTCCG